>JBMZDF010000158.1:0-11674 GCA_049614105.1 Promineifilaceae bacterium (SeqCode) | reverse complement strand
ATTTGTCGTTGTGGAAGGCGGCAATAATTTCGGCCGAAAATTCTTCCACCAGCTCAATCTGCTTGCCAAACTTCAACAGCTTCGCCATCTCGTCTGTCAAATCGACACGCGGCAGATGCCCAATTGCAGTTTCAACTGAGAACAGATGAGATTGAATGTTTTCGGGGGTTAACGCATCGAGCGGGGTGGCAGTTTCGGCCGAAAAGCCCAACCCACCACTTTCTAGCTCGCCAATGCGCGTCCGCCGCAGCATCGTTACATGACCACCACAGCCCAGCGACTCACCCAAATCGTGTGCCAGCGAACGAATATACGTTCCTGTCGAACACGCAACCTCTAGCGTCACAGCATCTCCTTGGCGCTCAATTACGTCAAGAGCGTAAACGTTGATGCGCCGTGCGGCACGCTCAACTTCGATTCCCTGCCGGGCCAGCTTGTAAAGTGGCTGTCCCTGCCGCTTAATCGCCGAGTACATGGGAGGCACTTGTTCAATCTCGCCACGGAACGGCTGCAACGCATCAGCAAGCTGTTCATCACTCACAGCAACAGGGCGTTCTTGCACCACATCGCCATCTGCATCATATGTGTCGGTTGTCTGACCCAGCCGCACCGTTGTCTGATAGATTTTCGGCCGACCCATAATATATTCGATTAGCCGCGTCGCACGCCCCAGACCGACCACCAGTACGCCAGTTGCCAATGGGTCCAGCGTTCCCGCATGCCCCACTTTTTTCATCCCAGCAACCCGTCGCACACGCGCCACCACCCCATGCGAGGTCAAAACCTGCGGCTTATCAATATTCAGAAATCCAATCATAAAACGATGCTGTCGCTACCAGTTGCTTTTCCGCCGCGCCTTTGTCTCAACGACCATTGCTTTCAAGCGGCGAATCACTTCAAATTCAGCCCTAGCCAGCGATCCGTTTAGCGTACAGCCCGCAGCTTGTGCATGACCGCCACCGCCAAGTTCAACCGCCACTTTCGACACGTCAAACGGCGCACGGCTGCGCATGCTCACCGATACACGTCCATCATCAAGTTCTAACAACGACGCACCACAGCTTGCTTCGTCAATGTTGCCCATCAAACTAGCAAGTCCAGCGCTACCGCTCAACTCATAGTCACCCTGTTGGCGCGTTTTCTTGCTAACAGAGGTCCAAGCAACCCCCATTTCCAACCGCATCGTTTGCAGCCCGTCACGCATCAGCTTCATACCTGCGTAATCTTTCAACACCATCGCCCGCATGACGATGGGAGACAGTTCTGCGCCAGCTTCAATGAGGCTGCTTGCAATCTGCAACGTTTTTGGCGTTGTGTTTGGGGTACGGAAGCAAAGCGTGTCGGTCACAATGCCCGTTAACAAGCTTTCTGCAATCGAAGGGGTAATTTTGATGCTAAGATGTGTAAAGAGATCAAATAACACTTCACAAGTGGAGGCAACATCATGCGGGACTAGATTTTGCTCACCAAACATTGTGTTAGTAATGTGGTGATCGATGTTGATAATCGTTGGTTTGGGCATCAGGCGCTTAAAGCACTCGCCCATACGCCCTTCATCACCACAATCAACTGCAACAAGCAAGTCAAAATCTGCTTTCCCGTAGTTCAGTTCAGGCAACACATGGTGTGACAGCGACAAATAACCAAAGCGCTCTGGCATACCTTCATCAACGGCCAACGTCACTTGCTTCTTCATTTTGCGCAACACTTGACCGACCGCAGTCATGGAACCGACGGCATCGCCGTCTGGACCAACGTGCGTCATTACTACAACGCTGGTGGCTTGCCGCAAGGCAGTCCCAATCGCGTCCATTGTTTCTATATGCTTATCCATAATGAAAACTGCCGCGTATGCGGCAGCCTATTTACCTTTTAACTTGTTTGATCGCATCTTGTCAGGCAACCATAAGTAGCGCAATTAGTTAGACCGAGAAGCGTATCGTTATTGCTCTACTAGGGGGTAGTCACCTTATTCTTCGGCGTCTATCACACTTTCTTCGGGCGGGATCTCAATATCTTCAAACAGCGATTCGATACGCTGGGCGCGTGCAAGCGTTGGGTCCCAGATAAAGTTGAGATCAGGTGTCACTCGCGCCTGTAAGCGCATCGCGACCTGACGGCGCAAGTAGCCACGGGCGCTACTTAATCCGTCCATCACATCCCGCTCACGAACGTCGCTGCCAAGTGCGCCCACATAAATGCTTGCATGGCGTAGCTCACGATCGATTTTGACATCTGTGATTGTGATACCAAACAGACGCGGATCAGATACTTCTGTCAACAAGACATCGCTGAGGATTTGGCGGATTCTTCCGGCCGAACGCAGTTGCTTAATCGACTTCATTAACGAACCCGTTCCTCAACAAAGAACTCGATAATGTCATTGGGGCGGAATCGATCCCAATCACGAACCGAAACACCAAACTCAAATCCCGTCCGAATTTCTTGCACATCTTCAGCATGATGCTTCAGATGCCAAACGGGACCTTCATACAGGAATTTGCTGCCACGAATAACGCGGGCAATTGATTTCCGTTTTGCATGACCCGTTCGCATGAAACAACCTGCGATTGTTCCCACACCGCGAATACGGAATAGCTGTCGAACCTCGGCACGGCCAACAATCTTCAGCTCATAAATTGGGTCCAGCATGCCTTCAATGGCAGACTCGACATCTTCAAACAACTTATAAATAATGTTGTACTCGCGGATGTCAACCCCTTCACTCGCGGCTGCACGTTCGGCCGCTGTATCAATCCGCGCATTAAACGCCAGAATGTAAGCACCCGATGCCGAAGCCAACATCACATCGCTTTCCGTTACGTTCCCCGCAGCGGCACGCATAACGCGGATCTTAACTTCCTCGTGCTGAATATCATTGAGCGTTGAAACAATCGGCTCAATCGAGCCTTGTACATCTGCTTTGATAATGAGCGAGAGCGTTTTTGTGTTTTCACTCTGCATCTGACGGAAGAAATCTTCGAGCGATGGGCCTTTCATATTGGCGTTATTCGCGATTTCAGCCTCAAGCTCAGCAACGATTTTGCGTGCAACCTTCTCGTTTTTAACGATCTCGTATGTATCGCCAGCAGATGGCAATCCTTTCAAGCCAGAAACAAGCACGGGCGTTGACGGGCCAGCAGATTTAATCTGTTTGCCGTTGAAATCGTACATCGCCTTGATGCGACCGTAGTTTGTGCCGATCAAAAGCGTGTCACCACGTTTTAGCGTTCCGTTTTGCACAAGCAACGTTGCGGTTGCGCCCTTGCCGCGCTCCATACGCGCTTCAATCACAGCGCCAGTTGACGATGCTTTTGGATTCGCTTTTGGATCAATCTGCTCGGCCGTAAACAAAATCGTTTCGAGCAGATCATCAATGCCGTACTCTTCTTTGGCCGATACCTCAACCATTTCCGTCTCGCCATCCCACTCAACAGGAATCAGCCCTTTGTCGGCCAACATCTGTTTAGCACGGGGAATATTGGCGGAAGCCAAGTCGATTTTGTTAATGGCGACCACAATCGGTACGTGCGCGGCTTGCGCATGGTCGATTGCTTCAATTGTTTGTGGCATCAACCCGTCATCTGCGGCCACAACCAGTACGGCAATATCGGTTGCCTGCGCACCACGCGCACGCATTTGCGTGAAGGCGGCATGACCAGGCGTGTCCAAAAAGGTGATTAATTGATCTTCGTGCGATGCTTGGTAAGCGGCAATGTGCTGCGTGATACCACCAGCTTCTCCGCTAGCGACATTCGCGCGACGAATCACATCTAGCAAAGAGGTTTTACCATGATCAACATGCCCCATGATGGTGACAACAGGTGGGCGCGTAGCCAAACTCCGGCGGCTCTCGTGCGCAAGCACTTGTCGCCATTCTGGAAGCGCCTCAATGTCGATCTCTTCCTCTTCGGTGCGTATATCTTCTGGCGCGATAACTTCAAATCCAAGCTCTTCAGCAACGATCGAAGCCGTATCAAAATCAATCTCTTGATTGATGTTTGCCATAATCCCGCTCTTCATCAGTTCTTTAATGATGTTGATCGGGCTAACCGCCATCATCGTGGCAAGATCACGAACGGTTATTGAATCAGGTAATTGCAGGGCAGTTGTCGTTTCAGCCATATCGTTTCTAATTATCTCAACTCACACCTATTTCAAGCGAAATCGCGTCCCAACTAAGCGCTTGAAGACGAGGTGTTTACACAGTGACCGCATATCATGCGGATTTTGTTGGCGAATTTTGCCTCGCAACCAGATAACTACTGTGAGATTTTCGAGGTTGAGCCGCAGCCCAATCCCGACAACCTCACCCCATGCTATCTTGCGCGAGTCACCATATTGTTTGCGCCCCAATAGAGTACGCAAACAACATAGCGTATGCAGCCACGAAACTATTAATTGTTTAGACCAAAGAGAAAAACTGGCTTGGGAAAGCAAGTTCTTGCATCGATCGTCGGCTCGTAGCAAACAGCCATGACGCCAACAACCGTGCAGGAACCCCTTTTTGAAGGGGAAATATGACTATTAGAGAACCATGGTGATTCTAGTCATAGCACTATACCGTTGGCGTAGGCAGGTTTGAACCAACGTCAAGAATTGTTTCTTTCTCGGCGTCGGTCAATTCTGTTTTTAAAGCGATATTCAACATGTTTCGTTTGATGGCATTTTGCCAACATGCTGGATTATCACATAAATAGGCTCCGCGTCCATTGCGTTTCCCTGTACTGTCAATGACAACGCGACTCATGCCGTCGTCATCCGATGTCGTGCGGACGATGCGTGTGATTTGGCGTTTGTCATATTTGTTACGACAAGCCACGCAGGTACGTTGTGGAACGTGTTTTTGCCTGCGCGGCTGCTTTTTCTTGGCCATTTATTCGTCGTCGGAGCCCCAGTCGCCTTGGCTACCACGTTGCGTACGCTTACGTTTGGCAACCACGCGCCCTGCTCCGTCGTCAAAGACAAGTTGGCGACCCTTGGTACGCTTCTTACCACCTGAATCGTCTTTGCGCCCACGCACAATACGAACCTCTGGCTGTTGCGGGTCGATCTGATCGCGAGTTTCCTCAACGATGCTAACCAATGATTGGCTCAGATCATCCAGTATGTCAATGGCTGATTCTTTCTCAACTGGCTTAGGTGCAGGCTCTTTCTTAGGCGCTGGCTTTTCCACAACAGGAATTGGTCGTGGCGCACGCGCTTTCTTCTTGCGAGCTTTCTTTGATGTCTCTTTGACTTTCGGTTCGGGCTGCGTTTCAGCAACAGCGGCCACAGCCGCAGATAGAATGTCGCTGTCTGAAGAGATAATGTCTTCATCAATCGCAAAGAGCGCGTCACCATCTAGATCAAGGTTAAAGAGGTCATCAATTTCGCCTGCGTTGGTTGCATCAACCACGCCAGCAAGTTCTGCAAAGTCGAATCCGTCATCATCGCCTTCGGCCGAAATTAACTCAATCTCAGCACCTTCACCCAATACAGCATCGAGAATAGATGAGGATTCCTCATCCGCTATCCCAAGAACAATCTCCTCAGTCGGATCTTCTTCTTGACGTACCTCGCGATGCAGAACATCCAAACGCTCTTGGATGTTCGCCATCCCGTCTTTGTCCATGCCGTCTAGCGCCGAGAGCGCTTCTGGCTCACTTTCAAATTGGAAAGCGACATCACCAACGCTCTTGAGGCCGTTAGACAACAACAAGTTGTGAATGCGAACAATGAGATTCAAATCTTCGAGATCTTTCTCCCAGAACACTTCTGGAATACTGCGGCGAATCTCTGCCTTCTCGCGACGCAAAACAAAGTTGCCCTGCGCACGGGACGCAATGATTCGGCCTTCGACGCCAACAACCAAACGGTTGATGTAGCCGTAATCTTCGGCCGTAATAGGACGCCCCGCCTCTTTCTTGGCAATGACATCAAGAACCATGCGGTGCAATGCGGTATCGCGTGCAATCGTAGGGTCTGCGGCTGGATTATCAAGCAGGCTAAGGCTGTCACGTCCTGCCTCTGTCAAGCTCTTGATATCAATACGCCAGCCAGTTAGTTTAGCTGCCAGACGCGCATTTTGGCCCTCACGACCAATCGCAAGCGAAAGCTGATCATCTGGCACAATCACGGTTGCTGTACGACCGTTTGTTGGGTCATCATCAAGAAAAACTTGGGCAACACGTGCTGGGCTAAGCGCCTTAGCAATAAAGTTTTTAGGATCTTCATCCCATTCGATTACGTCAATTTTCTCGTCGCTTAGTTCGCGAACAATGCTTTGGATACGAACACCGCGCATACCAACGCAAGCACCAACGGGGTCAACCCCTGGCTGCATCGCCTGCACAGCGACTTTTGAACGTGCACCCGCTTCACGAGCGATGCTTTTGATGTCGACCTGACCATTGTAAATTTCAGGGACTTCAAGCTCAAGCAAGCGACGGAGCAAGTTGCGGTGGCTTCGGCTCACAAAAATTTGTGGGCCACGGCTTGTCCGACGTACTTCTAAAATGTAAACGCGGATTTTGTCATGTGCGCGATAGCGTTCGCCTTGAACTTGCTGGCTGCGTGGCAAAATTGCTTCGGTGCGACCCAATCCAATGGTTAGGTTGCCGCCAGTGGTGCTTTGCACCGTTCCGTTCACGATCTCATCTTCGCGACCCGAGAATTCATCAAATAGTTGATCCCGTTCCGCTTCCCGCACGCGCTGGAGAATAACTTGCTTTGCAGTTTGAGCAGCAATTCGGCCGAAATTTTGCGGCGTACTGTCCGCCATCACCATATCGCCAATCTCTGCATCTGGCTTCTGAAGCTTTGCCTCTTGAAGCGTCACCATTGTACGCGTATCAAACCACTTATGAGTGCTGTCGAGGTCGGTAACTTCCTTCTCTGCAAATACGGCCATCTCGCCCGTGCGCGGATCGATGTCGGCCGAAATTTCCTGCGATGAGCTAACACTACTGTTGCGTCGATAAGCCGAAACGAGCGCTGTTTTCAACGCATCAAGCACCGTATCTGGCGCAAGATTCTTGTCGCGGCATATCTCTTGGAATGCAATCAAAAATTGACTTTTCATGATACTAATCCCCGTGAAGCGTTCCTGCCTTTGGCAAACTATTCCACGCAAATCCCCTAAACGACTATGTCTAAAACGTGAATTGGCTCCAGACAAACAAAAAAGTGGGGGGGAACCCACTTTTTTACGGTAAGTATTCAACTAATGTGAATCATTATAGCATGGATCAGATGGGCTTACAATCGCGATCAAACGGAATCTTTATCCCTGCAAATAAAGGAAAAATGGCTTTTTACTACATCTACGACACACCAAATAGGTCGTTTAGCCCGTTTGCAAACGCCAATCAAGCGCAGTATGTCGTGCAGTCACACGGTTATTGCTAATGGCAAGTCGAATCGCTTTGCGTGTACCAACTAGAATGCACAGTTTCTTAGCGCGGGTGATCGCCGTATAAATTAAGTTGCGGCGCAGCATCATGTAGTGTTGCGTTGTCACTGGGATAATCACAACAGGGTATTCACTGCCTTGGCTTTTATGGACACTAACGGCATAAGCGTGAACCAGTTCATCAACTTCCATAAAGTCATAGACCACAGGCGTACCATCAACATCGATCATAACCGTTTGTTGGACAGTGTCGATCTGTGTAATTTGACCAATATCCCCGTTAAACACATTTTTGTCGTAATTATTCACGACCTGCATCACCTTATCGCCTACACGCAGCACGCGGCTGCCCTGACGGCGCTCAACTTTTCCACGCTGTGGCGGGTTCAATGCCTTTTGCAGCTTTTCGTTGAGATTACTCACCCCCATCTGCCCGTTATACATCGGTGCAAGCACCTGAATATCACGAATTGGATCGAATCCAAACTTGAGCGGGATGCGCTGTTGCACAATATTGACTAATAAATTGGCTGCTTCGGCGGGGTCTTCCTTTATAAAGATGAAAAAATCTTTTGCGCCGGGATCAGTTTTTGGGAACTTGCCTTCATTAATACGGTGTGCGTTTTGAATAATCAAGCTTTGGGCTGATTGGCGAAAGACAACCGCCAGACGCACCACCTTTGTCACGCCTGATTCAATCAAATCGTTGAGTACGTCACCAGGGCCGACCGAGGGCAGCTGATCGACGTCGCCCACAAGCAGTAGGTGGCTATCTGGGTTGATCGCTTTTAGCAAACTGTTGGCTAGCGACAGATCAAGCATTGACGCTTCATCAATGATGACCATATCGGCGTCAATGGGGTTGTACTCATTTCGGCCGAAACCCGTCCCCGGCTGGAAATCAAGCAGACGATGAACCGTTTTAGCAGATCGATCGGTCGCCTCCGTCAAACGCTTAGCGGCACGACCTGTAGGCGATGCCAACACACAGTTACGTCCAAGTTTGTCAAGCAAATCAAGCAGGGTGCGTAGCGTGGTCGTCTTGCCCGTGCCGGGGCCACCCGTCAAGATAGTCACCTTGTTATAAATAGAGGCCAGCACGCCCTCGCGCTGCTTCGTTGCCAGTTGGATCCCATTTCGTTTTTCTAGCATTGGCAACAGCTTGGCAGGCGCAACGCCACGCACACCCGCCCGCACGCGGCTCGTCGGATGGTCAACCAATCTTTGCACTCGTCGCGTCACACCAATCTCCGAATAGTAGAGCGACGTCAAATAAATCGCTTTTTCTTCTCGCAAAACAAGCTGTGGCTGCGTTTTCGGCAGATCATACGTAATGGGTGCTTTTGTTTGTTGTGGTTGGGAGGCTACTTCCCGCACAATCATCTCGCACTTGACCAGCTCGCTTGTTTCTAGTTCTTCAAGCACTTCGGCGATGCGCGGCTGTGGTACGGCTAGAATTTCGGCCGATTTTGGCTCTAGTTCATTCTGCGGCACATAAACATGCCCTTCCCCCGCCATCCTGTTGAGCGTGTAGGCGATACCCGCCTCGATGCGATCGGGCGAATCGTGCGCTAGTCCGAGCGCCTTGGCAATGTTGTCCGCCGTCTTGAAACCGATGCCGCTCACATCGTTGACCATTTTGTAAGGCGTTTTCTGCACTGTTTCCAGCGCATCGTCTCCATACTGTTTATAAATCTTAATCGCAAGGCCAGTCGTCACACCATATGATTGCAAAAACAGCATCACCTCTTTGATCGCTCGCTGTTCGTTCCATGCCTTCTTGATGCCGACAACGCGCTTTTTGCCAATCCCCAGCACGCTGAGCAGTTGATCGGGGTCGTCGTCGATGATGCCTAGGGTGTCTTCGCCAAAGCGGGTGACAATGCGCTCCGCCATTTTGGGGCCGACGCCGCGAATGAGGCCTGATCCAAGGTAGCGTTTGATCCCTTCGACGGTTGAGGGGCGGCCTTGTTTGACCGTTTCGGCCGAAAATTGCCAACCATGCTGCGCATGCCGCGACCATTTACCCAACAGTCTCAGCCATTCCCCCGGCTGCACTTCGGGCAGGTTTCCAACAACAGTTGCCAGTTCATCCCGTCGCGCACCATGTGCATAAGGCAACATGCGTCGCGAATCTGGACGTATGCGTACAACTGAGTACCCATTCTCAGCATTGTAATAGGTGATTCGCTCGACCGAGCCGCGTAATTCTGTCTGTTCAACGCTCATTTGATCTAATAATAGCAGGAAAAAGTAGCCACAACTTAAGAATTATCCAGCACATCGGCTCAAAATAGGCCGTTTAGAAAACGATGGGGCTTGGTTCGGACCTGTCGATACACGATCAGAAAGAAACCTTAGCTCAACTTCTTTTTGTTTTCACTATCCGCGAAAGCGCGAGAACCACACGATTCTATTCCCGTTTTTCGCCCAATTTTTGTCATTTATGCTTGTCGGACCTTTGACACTTTATGCAAACCAAAATTCTTATCATCTGTGAGCTAGTTCATAGTTTGCCCATTTGGAATATCCTATACTGTACATCGTTCTACATCGGAGTATATGGGAAGACAATCATTATTAGCTATGCGCTTGTTGGGCATCCGCCTTCAATTAAACAAGTGCTGTGTTAGTGTGCGTCCATCCCAGCCAAGGGGCTCTGAATAGATATTTGCAACGCACGTATTGGTTTCCCTATAGATAGACAACCGAATCAAGTTGAACGTTATTTTCCAAGGAATTTTTGTTTTATCAGAATTCCCAGGACAAACTTATGTTACTAATTCAAATGATAGTCGCGCATCTATTTGGCGACTATATTTTACAGTGGGACAAACTGGCAGCATGGAAAGCACGTGAATTGCGCGGCGTTCTGGCACATGGACTTATCGTGGCGGGCGTCACATTACTATTTTCATATCCATACGATATGGATTGGCTACCGTGGGCGCTGGCCATTGGCATCTCACACATTATGGTTGATGCATCAGGGTACTACGCAACACATAATCAGTGGCTCAAAAAGCGTGTCAGTCCGTTTACGCTTTATATTGGCGATCAGGTCATTCACTTTGTACTAATTTTGCTCTTTTTACAGTTATCAGGCAACTTACCAACGTTTGCCACGATTGGAGACCTATTGCATGAAAATAAGTGGTGGGCTATCGTATTGGCATACACTTTTATTGCGATGCCTAGTTGGGTGCTAATCGAGTTTTTTGTCAGCGGGTTTGTGCGTCAAACGGCCCCTGATTTCAAACGCGCAAAGCGCGACAAATACACGATGATTTTAGAACGATGGGTGATTGCGACGCTTGTTGTGATTGGACAGGTTCCGCTCATTTTTATCGCAACCATTCCAACCGTTACACGCCGTTGGCAAGATTGGCGCTCGGAACAGGCCAACTCATATGTTGCTGAGTTTTTAGTGAGTTTGATGTTAGCAGTTCTGGCAGGTGTCTTTTTAAATCAAATTTTTATGTAACATCATGGAAAGTTTCCAACCGTCGCCGCTGCTTGAGGGGCTTGAACAGGCGGCAAAACAAGACATTGCTTCACACTTCCGCTTACGTGCCTATAAAGCTCGCCAGCACATTTTCTATGAAGGGGATGCTGGCGATTCGCTTTATCTTTTGAAGAAAGGGCAGGTTCGGATCTATGTGTCAGGTCTTGATGGAAGCGAAACATCTGTGATTATGTTCGGCCGAAAAGGGGAACTATTCGGCGAACTCACCCTCATTGACAGACAGCCACGCTCGGCCAGCGCCATCGCGGTTCGACCGAGCGAACTGTTCACCCTCTCCCGCGTTGATTTTCACAAGTTAATCGAACGCTACCCACGACTCTCCTACAATTTTATGTGCATCCTCAGTGAGCGTGTGCGCTACAACACCCGCAACGTTGACAGCCTTGTCTCGATGGATGTCCAGCAGCGACTCGCCCGTAAGTTGCTCGAATATGCCGAAAAGTATGGCGTCAAGGATAGTGCGCAGCACACCCTCATTTCGCCCGTGCTGCGTCAGGGTGATCTAGCCAGCTTGCTTGGGACAACCCGCGAAAGCATCAACAAATCATTAGGCACGTTACGTCAACAGCAAATTATTGAAGTTCACAGCGGTCAAATCACCATCCTCGATTGTGCTGCGCTTGGTGCAATCGCCACCTAAGTTTAATCAATGGGTTGGTGACAATAACGTAGACTGAGCATGTCGAAGTCGCAGCGGTGTGTCGCTCAGGCTTCGACTGGCTCAGCCACCGCTCTTTACTCAAATGAAACACACC
>JBMZDF010000157.1:0-11768 GCA_049614105.1 Promineifilaceae bacterium (SeqCode) | reverse complement strand
GTTAAAGAATTCGTAATCTGTGAACCGTAATCCGTGTCCCGCGTGCAGCTTGGATGACCGATTACGGATGACCGATTACCCTAAATCAGAGCGTTTAATGACAAAGTTACGAGTTGGTTTGATTGGAGCGGGGCGCATTGGCAAGGTCCATGCGGAGGCGATTACATCGCAGGTGGCGGAAGCAGAGATTGTGCGGGTTGTAGATGTGATGCTGGGTTCGGCCGAAGCGCTGGGCAAGCAGTATGGCATTCCATATTCAGACAACCCACGCGACATTCTTGATGATGAGACGATTGACGCGGTGTTGATTTGCTCAAGTACTGATACGCACTCGCAGTTTATTATTGATTCGGCCGAAGCAGGCAAGCACATCTTTTGTGAAAAACCGATTGACCACGATTTGGCCCGCATTGACGCCGCGCTTACTGCGGTTGATAAAGCTGGCGTCAAGATGCTGGTCGGTTTCAATCGTCGTTTTGACGACAACTTTGCGAAAGTGCAGGAAGTTGTTGCCAACGGTGGCGTTGGCGATCCGCACATTTTACGAATCACAAGCCGTGACCCCGCGCCGCCCCCCGTTGAATATATCAAAGTGTCGGGCGGTATTTTCCTCGACATGATGATCCACGACTTTGATATGGCTCGCTTTTTGATTGGGAGCGAGGTTGAGGAAGTGTACACGCTAGGCGCGGTGATGGTTGACCCTGCGATTGGCGAAGCTGGCGACGTGGACACCGCAATTGTGACGCTCAAATTTGCGAATGGGGTGATCGGCAGCATTGATAACAGTCGTCAAGCTGTCTATGGCTACGACCAGCGCGTTGAGGTGTTTGGCTCGAAAGGGATGGTTGACGTTAAAAACAACCTGCCCAACACGCACACAATCTATAATGCAGATGGCGTCACATCAGAAAAGCCGCTTCACTTTTTCCTAGAGCGCTATATGGCTGCTTATGGTAACGAGATGAAAGTGTTTGTTGATTGTGTTGTCAATGATAAACCTTCGCCCGTTAACGGTCAGGATGGACGTGCGCCCGTTGTGATTGGTATGGCGGCACAAAAGTCGCTGGAAGAAGGGCGACTTGTAAAAATTAGCGAAATTAGCTAGAAACTAAGCCATTCCGTTCACGTTTTCGTGTTGATGGAATGGCTCTTTTTTGTTTAGCGCACACGTGTGCAAAACTGAATTGAGGAAGAGACGATGCTGAAAATAGGCAATGCGCCCTGTTCTTGGGGTGTTATCGAAAATACAGAAGGCGAGCGTTACGACTATGTGCGCGTGCTAAATGAGATGGCTGAAGCTGGCTATGCTGGAACCGAACTAGGCGATAAAGGGTTTATGCCCAGTGATCCAGTGAAGTTACGGGCTGAGTTGGATAGTCGCGGGTTGCAACTGGCTGCGGCATGGGTATCGGTGCGACTTTATGATGCTGACTATCATGATCGTGGCATTGAATCGGCCGTTGAAACCGCACGTATTTTGGCCGAAGTGGGTGGCCCAGACAATATCCTTGTGATTGGCCCAGACCACAGCACGGTTCCGCTGCGCCACGACAAATCTGGACGCATCACGCCTGAGATGGGGCTAGACGAGGCAGGTTGGGCGCTCCACGCAGAAGGCGCGATGCGCGTTGCGGAAGCGGTCAAGCGCGAAACAGGGCTGCGTTCGGCCGTCCACCCACACGCCTCTAGCTACTTGGAGACACCGGCCGAGGTTGCCAAATTTATGAGCATGACCGATCCCTCTTTGATCGGGTATGTTTTTGATACAGGCCATTACACACTGGGCGGCGGCGATCCGATTGAAGGCATTCGCACACATGCCGATCGCATCTGGCACGTGCATTTCAAAGATTTTGATCCCAGAACGGTTGCTCAAGCTGATGCCAACGATTGGGGATACCAACAATTAATTGCACAAGGGATGTTTAGCGAATTGGGCCAAGGCGCAGTAGACTTCCCCGCAGTGCGTCAAGCGCTTAATGAAATCGGCTACGATGGCTGGATCATTGTTGAGCAAGATATGCTGATTGGCATGGGCAGCCCGCTTGAAAGCAACACGCGCAATCGTAATTATTTGAAATCAATCGGACTTTAGGCATGAAAACAATTAACGTCGGCGTTATTGGCATGGGATGGATGGGGACGGTACACAGCCGTTCTTACAACTCAATTCGGGATCGTTTTTATGATGGCGGGGTGCGCCCTCGCTTGGTGATGTGTGCAGACAACGTCGCAGAACGCGCAGAGGCGTGTCGCGATCGGTTTGGCTTTGAAACGTCAACAACCAACTGGATGGATGTAATCAACCATCCAGAAATTGAAGCGGTCAACATTACCTCACCCAATTTTTTACACCGCGAGATGACGCTGGCGGCGATTGCAGCGGGTAAACACGTGATGTGCGAGAAGCCGATCGGCGTGTTGCCTGATGATGTGGCGGCCGTTTATCGTGCGGCGCAGGAAGCGGGCGTGATGACCTTTACAGGGTTGAACTATCGCTGGGTTCCGCTGGTGCAGTACGCCAAAAATTTAATTGACAGTGGCGAACTGGGTGAGATTACCAACTTTTATGGGCGCTTTTTCGCGATGTATGCGAGTGATCCACTGGGGATGCTGAACTGGCGTTTCTTGAAGGAACAGGCTGGAACGGGTGCGCTTGGTGATTTGATGCCGCATGCGGCCGATATGGCGCAATTTTTAGCAGGCCCGATTGTGCGTGCAACCAGCACGAAACAGACAACCGTCACACAACGCCCATTACCTGTTCCTGGTCGTGGAACGCACTTCTCGAAAGGGCAAGCGGGCGACCCAACGGGTGAAGTAACCAACGAGGATTATGTTGGGGCGTTAGTCGAGTTTGAATCGGGCGCACGTGGCACGATTGAAATTAGCCGCACAACGTTTGGGCCAAAGGTTGAAAACCGCTTTGAAATTTATGGCACAAAAGGCGCAATCAAGTGGAACTTCGAGACGATGGACGAGATGGAAATCTATCTGCCAGACGGTTCGACAGGGCACGATGGGTTTACACGCATTTTGGCGAGTCCTGATTTGCCATTTTATGAACGCTTCCAGCCAGGTGCGGCCAACAACATGAGCTACGATGATTTAAAGGTGATTGAACAATATCACTTCCTAAAGTCAATCGCAGATGGCGTTCAACTGGAGCCAAGCTTCAAGTCAGCCTACGAATTTGCCCAAGTTCACGATATGATGATGCGCTCTTGGGAAAGCGGCGCGTGGGAAGATGTGCGAGAGCTTTAAAACAAGAAGGTAATCGGTGTACGGTAATCTGAATGGAGGGCTTGGTGATGGAGCAGTTGCCCTATGTGAAGCGATTTCAGGATTTGTTAGCTTACACGCTAGCACGCGAGTTGGCGCAAGAGATATTTGATCTATCAAGAGAGTTCCCTAGAGAAGAACGGTACTCGTTAACAGATCAAATTCGCCGTTCATCGCGCTCAGTTGGCGCACAGATTGCTGAAGCATGGGGTAAACGCCGTTACAAACGGCATTTCATCAGTAAACTGACAGATGCAGATGGGGAGCAATTAGAAACACAACACTGGCTCCTATCTGCATTGGATTGTCGATACATTAAACGGAATAAATACAAAGAACTGATGCGGAAATCGATTCGGATTGGCAAACTACTTGGTGGCATGATTGGTAAAGCAGATGTGTTTTGCGGGGAAATGCCGACGGTGATCCGTGAATCTGCACCTGAGTACTTTGTAAACGAGAACGATTTAGGTCAGGATAAGATTCTATTTGAGGCATGAGTCGGATAACAGATAACCGATTACCCTCTTACTCACTAGATGGAAAATACAATAGATGTAATCACAATCGGCCGAGTCAGTATGGACTTGTTCGCCACCGATGTTGGGGCGAACTTTGAGGACATTACTGGCTTTGCCAACGGCGTGGGCGGCAGTCCCAGCAATATTGCAATCGGCACGAGCCGATTGGGGCTAAACGTGGTGTTGATGACCGCTGTGGGACAAGATCGCGTCGGTGATTTTGTGCTGCGGTCGCTGCGAGACGATGGCGTGAATGTTAATTACATTCCGCGCAAATCACAGGGCCAAACGGGGTTAGCAATTTTGGGCGTACAGCCGCCCGATCAGTTTCCACTCACCTTTTATCGACAAGATCCCGCCGACATCTACATTGATATTGACGATATTGATGCCTTGCCACTAGAACAGACAACGCGCTTTCTGATTTCTGGAACGGCGGTTAGTCGTGGTGATTGTGTGCATGCGACGCTGTATGCGGGTGAACGGGCGCGGGCGCTTGGCGTGATTGTGTATGCCGATCTGGACTTGCGTCCTGATCAATGGCGGCACAAGCGTGCGTATGGCGTCATGATGCGGACGCTGTGGTCGAGTTTAGATGTGGTGATTGGAACGGAGGAGGAGCTGTATGCGGCGCTGGCTCCGAACCCTGATGTGGTGATGGATGGGGGGCGCGTTTCGGCCGAAATGCAAACCGAACTTTCCAATATCCTCAACGCGATGCCCCACAAACCCACCATCGTTCGCAAACTTGGCTCTGATGGGGTTGCGATTACGCCCAGCGGCGAAAATACGATCCACGTGCCGGGCTACCCCGTCGAAATTTTGAATACAGTTGGTGCAGGCGATGCGTTTGCCAGCGGCTTGCTTTATGGTCGCACCCAAGGCTGGGATTGGCGCAAAAGCGGCCGATTTGCAAATGCATGTGGCGCGATTGTTGTAACCCGTCACGGTTGCGGTACGGCGATGCCGACTGTTGCCGAGGTTGAAACGTTTGTAAGTTCACGCGGTGGACTTTAACAAATATCAGAGTGTAGAACGTAACGTGTAAAACGTAATGAGGAACGCATTACGCATTGCGCATTACGTATTACGATTTATAGGTTTTCTATGTCAGACGAGCATCTTGTTCGCTCAAATTACGATTCACCCGTTCAGATTAACGTGACGCCAGAGAATGCAAAGTGGGATTATCTCGGTTACACAGTGATGACTTTGGCGGATGGTGAAGAACACCGTATTGATACGGCTGGAATTGAAGTTGCGCTTGTGCCGCTCAGCGGCAGCGCCTTGCTAACCGTTGGAGAGCAAGGATTCCGCGTTTCGCGCAAGAGCGTGTGGGAAGAAATGCCGCATGTGCTGTATGTGCCACCGGGACAAGAAATTGTCGTGCTAGCATCTTCTGATTTTGAATTTGCCTATGGCAGTGCGCCAGCGGAAGGCAAATACCCTGTGCGTTTGTTTACGCCAGCAGAACAGCAGGTGGTGGTGCGTGGCGGTGGTGCGGCGACACGGCAGGTAAACTTCACGTTGCAGCATCCGATGCCGGCCGAACGGCTGATTTTGTTTGAAGTGTATGTGTCGGGCGGCATGTATTCAGGCTGGCCCCCACACTGTCACGATGGGTTTGCTGGGTCGCCTTATTTGGAAGAGACCTACTACTACAAAATCAATCCTAAGAAGGATGGGTACGCGATTCACCGCAACTATCGGATCGATAATGACTTTGACGAGGTGTTTGTCTGTAAGGACGGCGATTGCGTGCTGGTAACGGAAGGATTCCATCCTGTCGCCGTGCCGCCAGGATCGCAAGTGTACTTTTTGAACTATTTGGCTGGTGAACTGCTAGACGAAGATCGAGCAAAGCCGCCTTATGACGATCCTGCTTGGGGGCCGATGAAGGATAATTTTGAGGCGAATAAGCTCACTTATCCTGTTGTACAGCCCTAGTTTCTCTCTTTTTGCTGCGAAAAATGTTTAGAAACGGCCGACTTTGTCGGTCGTTTTGTTTTGTCAGCGCAACAAGGTATGTTGCGAACTCATTGCACCGTTAACTGCTTGTGATAAAATGTACAAGTGAATTTTAGCTGCGATTTCGGCCGAAATTCAATAAATAAAGGAACTTGTAGACGGAAAGAATCCGACTCAGAACAATGGCAAGTTAAAGAAGTTTTTAGCTCCTAACGCTTGCTGCCCTGCACATAAAGCAGGTTTTCCAGAGGAAGAGATTACATGAAGAACCAAGGCCGTCATCTAGCTACGGTAATAGCGCTCGTTTTGATAGCTACAGTCGCTGTATATTATGCAGTTGTGGCGATGTTCCCCATCATGACTGTAGCCAGTTTAGAAGGCGAGATGGCTCAACCCCTATTCACCGCACATTATTTGGTGATCTCGTTTTTATTCTCGCTCATTGTTGTGTTTATCCTGTATTCAGTTGTCGCTTTTCGCCAAAAAGAGGGCGAAGATCTTGACGGCTACTATACACATGGCAACACAGCGCTTGAGGTTGCTTGGACGTTTATACCAGTTGTTGTTGTCATTGTATTTGCTGTCTGGGGTTCAAACATGCTGATCGATATGACCAATGAAGAGAATGACCCAAATGCATGGGTTGTCAATGTAACTGGTCGTAAATGGGCTTGGCAGTTTGAGTACCCTGAAGCTGACAAAACAATTGGTCAATTTGTTGTTCCAGTTGGTCGCCCAGTTCTGTTAAATCTTGAGTCTGAGGACATCATTCATTCATTCTGGGTGCCTGAATTCCACGTTAAACAAGATTTGCTGCCTGGTACGAACAAGCAACTGCGGTTTACAGCCACCATGACGAATGAGCAAATTGCGGACGATATGGGTCAGGCTGATTATCAGCCCCTCGTACGTTGTGCTGAGATTTGCGGTACAAGCCATGCTTACATGCTTGCGAACGTGTTTTCAGTGCCAGACACTGATGCTGCTAAGCAAAAGATTGATGATTTATCAAAATTACCTTCGGACCCTGTAGATCGTGGTGCATTCTATTACGATAGCCTTGGATGTATCTCATGCCACAGTTTAGACGGTACGCTAGACGGGTATGCTGGACCAACATGGCAAGGCATTTATGGGCGTGAAGAAGAACTGGCAACGGGCGAAGTTATCATTGTTGATGATCTGTATATTGAGACATCAATCTATGATCCAAACGGCCAAATTGTTGCTGGATATGCGCCTGCCGTGATGCCCCAAAACTTTGAGCAACAGTTTGCTGATTTGACAGCAAGCTATGTAGCAGAAGGTTTCACAGATGTTGACATGATTGCAGAACTCATCGCGTTTATGCAAACATTAGACGAGTAAATTGCACAGCAGCTTGCAATGGAGAACCTTTCAATGATTGAAAGTATTCTGAAAATTACACACTCAAAATTTGCACGGGGTCTTATTGGTGGTATATCTGCCGCGTTGATCCTTGTTGTTTTTGTTCATACTGACCTGCTTTTCTTTGAATGGCTGGCGATGAAGACTGACATTGTGCAACCAGATTGGGCACCTGCGGCACGTGCTGCTGGGTTAGGTCTGATTGCAGCTTGGGCAATCTTTTCGGGGCTTGTTTCTGGCTCTGGCAACTTTAACCACACGCGAGTTGGTAGCTTTTTCTACTATTTCGGCGGCACCGCGCTCGCATGGGGTATGTTTGGTCAGGCAATCACAATGGGGTTCTTCTGGACATTGCTTCGTAATGTTCCGAACGCCCGTGAACTAGCGACAGGTGCTGCTGCTAGTGGTGAGGCTGGGCTGGTATTGGGCGCATTGCTTGGTACACCCATGTTCCTGCTTTTTGCCGGCGTTCTGACCGACTGGATTAAGTGGGGATTTGGTATCGACACGGAACTGCACCACGGTGCGCCAGTCGGTGAGCCAGAATGGATGCGCTACTTTAGCGTTGATGTGAACCACAAGGTTATTGGTATTCAATACGGTGTCACAGGTATTTTTGTTCTGTTAGTAGGTGGCTTGCTGGCTATCATTTTCCGTTTGGAACTTGCTTTCCCTGGCATGCAGCTCATGACAACAGACCAGTATAATGGCTTCTTCAGCGCACACGGCATGATTATGATTGCCGCTGTGTTTTTGGGTGTCGGTGCGTTGATTAACTATTTGGCACCTGTGATGATTGGTGCGGCCGATATGGCGTTCCCACGACTGAATGCGTTCAGCTTCTGGGTTGGTATTCCATCGGCAACATTGCTGCTTGCAGGCGTTTATCTTGGCTGGGACACAGGTTGGGTTGGTTATCCTCCCCACAGCGTTACAACCCCAACGATGGGTGTGACAATGTTCCTGCTTGGATTCTACATGAACGGTATGTCGTCAATTGCAGGTGCAATCAACTTGCTCGTGACGGTTGTTACAATGCGGGCAAAAGGGATGACCTACTTCCGCATGCCGATTTTCGTCTGGACTGCGATTTCAACCTCAATTATGCAGTTCGGCGTAACGCAGACGGTTGGTGTGGCTTTGTTGATGGTTGTGTCTGAGCGAACGCTTGGTATGCAGTTCTTCAACCCTGCGACGCTTCCTCCTGGCGACCCTGTCCTGTATCAGCATTTGTTCTGGTTCTATTCGCATCCTGCTGTTTATGTTTGGGTTGTCCCAGGCTTCGGTTTGATTAGTGAAATTTTGCCAGTGTTCTCACGTAAGCCGCTATTCGGTTATAAGTGGGTTGCTATATCCAGTATCTGTATCGCCCTTGTTGGGTTTATCGTTTGGGCGCACCATATGTTCACCAGCGGTATGAACGATGCATTGCGCATTCCGTTCATGATTGCAACTATGTTTGTCGGTGTTCCAACAGGTGTTAAATTCTTTAGCTGGCTTGGAACGCTCTGGGGCGGTAAGCTGACTTTCCCAACGCCGATGCTGTTTGCACTTGGTGCAATTTCAGTCTTTATGTTGGGCGGTTTGTCTGGTCCAATTTTGGCAACGGTTCCTACTGACCTGTATCTACATGATACTTATTGGGTTGTGGGTCACTTCCATGCCACGATTTTTGGCGGATTCATCTTCCCATTCTTTGGGGCGATTTACTTCTGGTATCCAAAGATGACCGGCCGAATGTACAACGAGCGGCTAGGCAAGCTGCATTTCTGGCTGATTCTGCCCGCGTTTTGGGTGATGAGCTTGGGCCAGATGCGTATCGGTTTGATGGGTATGCGTCGTCGTATCGCTGATTATGACCCTGCGTTAGGAATCGACTTTGTGCAGTCGCTGATTACGGTAGCGACGTTGGTGATTGGCTGGTCTGTGCTGATTATGATTTACAATTTGTGGGTGAGCGCACGTTCGGCCGAATTGGCACCTGAAAATCCATGGGGCGCTCAAAACCCAGAGTGGCTTGCACCCAGCCCACTACCTGAATTTAACTACCTACACCCGATTGAAATCCTTGATGACCCGTATGAATACGGTAAAGAAGGTTGGGTCTACGTCCGTTCAATTCCATCAGGGGATTAAATCTTATGGTTGAGAAGAAAAAAGCTGCCTACAACCTGATTTTCATGGTGTTTATGGGGTTAGCCATTTTAACTGGTATTGAGTTTTACGTTGGCACTCTTGAGCCGGCATCGGCCGTGTTCTTGCTTATCCTTGCCTTTGCTAAGACGGTCTTGGTTGTCTACTATTTCATGCACGTTTACAAGCTTTGGCGGGAGGATGACCACTAATGGCTGCCTTATCACATCACAAACACGATGCGTCACACGACCATCACGATCACCATGAGGACGACCACGGACATGCGCTGCCCTACAAAGAGCAATTACGCGCTAATCGACTCGGCCTGTGGCTATTTTGTGTCTCTGAGTTGTTTCTGTTTGGTGCGCTGCTTGCGGCTCGTTTCTATCTCTGGCGCGACCCCGTTCTCGGCAGCATTCGCCCTGAACTAAGTCAGAACGTGGCACTTGTGACAACCGTGATTTTGTTGGTCAGCAGCTACTTTATGGTACGTGCTGAAGTTGCCGCAGGTTATGGCGATTGGAAGAAGATGGACAATAGCCTTGTTGTTACGTTCGTCTTGGGCCTAATCTTCTTGCTCGGTGTGGTTATCATTGAGTGGGGAACGATGCCTGGCTTGGCAAAAGCAATCACAGGTGAAACACATCTATTGCGACCCGGTGATGGTCCCTTAGGGGCAGTCTTTTTCATGATGACAGGCTTCCATGCGCTGCATGTCATTATCGGCCTTGTGTTTATCGGAACGGTCATTCGTAATGGGCGTAACGGCAAGTACACTGTCGAGAAGCATTGGGGCGTTGAATCTTGTGCAATTTACTGGCATTTTGTCGATGTTGTCTGGATTTTCTTCTACCCAGCGATTTATTTGATTGGGACAGCGTTTCCGCTGTAGTCGGATGATGACGCAGGATGTGTTCTGCGGTTGTTAGAAGGAGCATGGTTCACCATGCTATCTGGAAAATTAGTGACGGAGAACGGTATTATTCCGTTCTCCGTTTTTGTTTTGTAACGATTTAGGTGTGTCTCTGCGCTTTGCCTACTTGATCACCTGAGTAACCTTTATGAGTGATACAACCCGTGCCCTGTTGCTTTCTTGGGAGTGGCGTCCAAGCGTGGTGCTGCTTTGTGTCGCGTTTGCGCTCGCTTACACGCTTGGGTGGGTGCGACTGCGGCGGATTCGCGGCGGTGATTCTGCAAAAGTGGCAACCGTTTGGCGGCTGATTAGCTATTGGGCAGGGTGGCTGATTCTGTTTTTGGCGCTTGTTTCGCCCATTGAGGTGCTGAGCGGGCAGTTATTCACCTTCCACATGATTCAGCATTTGATGATTGCAATGTTTGCGCCGCCGTTGCTTTGGCTAGGGGAACCCTTGCCAATGGTGATGTGGGGGTTGCCGTTGCGGGTGAGACTGTGGTTCGGCCGAAATTTACTCTCTAAACGCGCCCCTGCCCGCCCATATCTCCAAAACATAACCCAGCCATTTGTTCTGTGGGGGCTGTTTTTTGTCTTTCTGTGGGGCTGGCACGACGCGAGCCTGTATAACCTCACGCTGCGCAAGGCATGGGTTCATGATTTTGAACATGCGACCTTTTTCTACTCTGCAATGGGGCTGTGGTGGCATATCACAGGCGCTGGCCCACGTTTGCACAAACGCTTTAGCTACATTGCCCGTATCGGGTTTACACTGGCCTGCGTGCCAGCGAACATGGTCGCAGGGGTCGCAATCGCAATGGCAAACAAAGTCATCTATACCTACTATGAAACCGTGCCGTTCCGCACGTTCAACATGGACGTGTTGACAGATCAAAAGCTGGGCGGCGCTATTATGTGGGTTCCTGGCAGCATGATGTACGTGATTGCAGTTGTTGTGCTCGTGACTGTCTGGCTCAATGAACAGGAAAAACAGCAGCGGACGAGGGTTGGGCGATGAGGTGTAGTGGTCGTAAGTTGATGAGTTGTTTTAAGCAGGTGATCGGTAATCGGTATTCGGTCATCCGAACCGATTATCATCTGTTCCTTTTCCTAATCATTCTAGCACTTGCTTTAACGCCCCAACTTGCGCTTGCGCACGGCGGTGGGGTTCCCTTTATCTCGAATGAGCCGTTAGGGGAATTTGTGGCTTCTGTTTGGCTGGATCCTGATCCGTTGGCCGCTGGGCAAATCCATGTGACGGTGGGGCTGGCGAAAGAGCAGTCAGTTGTGTTAAATCAAGTGGTACAGGTTCAAATGAGATCGCAGCGTGGTGTGGTGTCTGAGGCGTTGGCAACGCATGAACAGGCGACAAATCGTTTCTTCTATGAGGCAGATTTTGAGTTTTTAGAAGCGGGAACGTATGAATTAAAAGTTTCTGTTGAGGGACAGGCGGATCAGCTGTCGCTAGCGGATATTGTGATTCAGGAGCCATCATGGACGCGCAGCCCGTGGGTTGGGGGCGTGGCTTTGGGAATTGTGGCGGCGATTTGGTTGTTGAA
>JBMZDF010000156.1:0-11809 GCA_049614105.1 Promineifilaceae bacterium (SeqCode) | reverse complement strand
AATTTTCACGGTGCATGCACCGTTTGGAGCAGACAACATGGCTAAAGGTAAAAAAGGCGCACGCGTCGTTGTTCGTATGATGAGCACTGAAAGCGGCCACATGTACATCACGTCAAAAAACCGACGTAACGATCCATCTAGACTCGAACTGAAGAAATATGATCCTCAGGTTCGTCGTCACGTCATTTATCGCGAGAAGAAATAAGCGCTTCCTTTTTGGAACGCTTTAGGCTCTGTGGCAACAGTCTGCCTAATCTCGCAACAAGCGGTTTTCAAGCCGCTTTATTAGAAATAGAAACCACCGATAAGCGTATCGGTGGTTTTTTGGGTTAAGCATATGTTAAGCAGCGAACAACATCGCCAATGGGCAGCAGAGCAACACGAAACGATCGCTATCGCCATCGTGACCGTCAGCGACAGCCGCACGAAAGAAACGGATACAAACTATCTTTGGCTTGAGCCAACCATCACGGCATTGGGCCATAAAGTGATTGGGTATCGTCTGATTAAGGATGAGCCGACACAGGTTGTGGAAGCCTTAGACGCAATGGTCGAAACGGGCGCACAGATTATTCTGTTCAACGGCGGCACGGGGATTTCTAAGCGAGATCGCACCTTTGACGCGCTTTCTGGCAAGTTGGAAAAGACGCTGCCAGGCTTTGGCGAAATTTTTCGCATGTTGAGTTATGAGCAGGTTGGCGCGGCAGCGATGTTGTCACGCGCCACGGCGGGTGTCTATCGCGGCGCGGTTGTTGTCTCAACGCCCGGCTCACCCAAAGCGGTGCAGCTTGCTTGGGAAAAGCTGATTGCGCCTGAGTTAAAGCATCTGGCTTGGGAAGTAGGGCGCTAAAAAAGCTGGTCAGGTGATCAGGGTAGAGCTAATTACCTGATCACCTCGTAAATGTAGAGACCGAGGTGATCGTCGGATGACCAGAGCAGGTTTAGGGATGGGAAGATTTCGGCCGAAATCTTCCCCCTACGCTCCGCATCCACCATCAACAAATCATTCTCCCCAACCGTCTCAGACCACCCATCTTCTTCAACCACAATCCAATTTGCCTGTACACCATGCACCTTTAGTTCAAACATGGGGACAAACCCCTCAAAATGAACGGTGTCAGGCAGCCCACGCTCAACAATGAACGTGTAGCCCGCATGTTGATAATCAGTCGTGCCAGCACGTCCCAACACCTGCTGCAATTTGGGCGTCCATTCGACCCCAACCCCGATCAAAATAAAGACGAGCAAAAGAATAGACACAAGCCCTTGCCAGTTAGGACGCACGACATATTTGGCCGCATAAACTGCCAGCCAGTAAACGCCAATTGCCGCAAACAAATACAAAATGGGCAGCACAGGGGATAGATAACGCTCGAAACCTCGTGTTGCGGAGCCAATCGCCAGATAGTTGAGCAGCAAGTAGCTGGCAAGGAACAACGCAGCATGCGGCCAACGTCTGAAAGCAACTATCACGCCAATCGGCGTAAAGGCAAGCGCCAGCAAGCTCTCATACTGTCGCAACCACCCGCCATAGCGAAACCAATAGCGCGTGTCGCCAGAGAGCGCGTTCTTTTTTAGCTCCGTTCCAACGTCCAGCAAAAACTCCTGCCATGAAACCAGTGCAAAAGGCGTGACAGCGAAAAAGATGAGCGCGGCAACAATCAGCGCAAAATAGGGACGTAGAAAAAAGAAGCGTTTAGTCTGCTGTGGGAAGCTGTAAATGAGGCCACAAACACCCAATAGACCGACAGCAGCCAAACGAAACAGCGTCAACCATTGGGCCACAAAGGCCACGTCTTGCGGCTCGATGCTGGCCCGATTGGGCATCAGCGCGACAAGTTGGGCGGGATCGAGCAGGCTGGCAGCGCCCAAAATGCAGGCGATGCCCATCAACAGGCCAATGCGCCAGCGGAACGGCAGATACACGGCCAATCGCGATGGCTGCGTTTGCTGTTGTTTGCGGCCTACCTGTCGCCACTCAATCAGTATCATGCCGATCAGAACGATGACGGCATTGTACTTTGTGCCGAGGGCTAAGCCGCTGACAATGGCGGCGGCAATCCAGATTCGATTATCGGCCGAGGCCCAAAACCGCAGCCACAGCGTCAGCGCCAGCACGTTAAGCGTCACAAACAACGCATCCACAGCCAAATAGCTCGCGTTATAAACCAGTTCGGGGCTAAATAGGACAAATATCGTTGTCAAGACAAGGACAACACGTGATTTCGTTACCTGCCACGCCAGTCCACCTGCGGCCAACCCTAACCCGCAGCCGAGCAACAGATTGAGCAACCGCGCCGTGGGCAAAATTTGCCCCATCGACATGTTGCGCACCCAAAACGAGCTTAGATAAAAATAGAACGTAGGATAGGCGAAAAAGTGAGGATTGACCGACTCGGTACGCAAGCGCCACAGCAAACCAAGCGTGCCGCGCTCGTCGGGATGGGCGCTGACGGGCGCATTGTATATCACCAAAGGGTAGCGTAAAACAAATGCGACAATCACGACTGCGGCAAGCACGCCCGCCGTGAGCAGCCAGACTTGTCGTCGCGTAATCATATGGCGTCTGCATCGCGCAAGTGCGCTTCGATGGTGGCGCTGAGCTGTGCGGCGATGTCTGGTTTGCTGTCGATCAGGTTATTGAGTTCGGCCGAATCCGCCTCCATATCGTACAGTTCCTGCATGTCGGGCGCTTCCGCGTACCCTTTATAATGCACCAGCTTGTAGCGTTCCTGCACCACCGACACCGATCGGCGGTCTAATTTTCCGTGGCGGCTGGTGTTTTTTGCCTCGACCGTAAACACAGGGCGGTTTGCCGTCGGGTTGGCGTTGTAAGGCATCAGCACCTCCCCTTCAACCCAGTTCGGAACCGTTTGGCCCGTCAGCGCAAGCATGGTGGGCAACACATCGGCCGCGCTTGTTGGCTCATGAATATCTTGCCGCTGTCGCTGTCCGGGCAGGCTGATCATGAGCGGAATTCGCGTAAGCGGATCGTACAGGGCGGGCGTCGTGTGGCCGAGAATACCGCGCTCGAACAGTTCGCCATGATCGGCGGTAATCACAACAATTGTGTTGTCGAGCGTACCTTGCGCTTCGAGATGATCGAGCATGAGGCCGATTTGCAAATCGGCCGAAGCAAGATAACGATCGTAATCAATTCGCCAAAAGTTCAGATCAGACGGCGTATTGCCGCTGCCCCACACGTTGGCACGTCCAAACTCGCTCATCGGCTTGCCCGCCGCTTTCCACCCGTTGGTGAAATGGTCGATATAGTCGATATGGGGCGTGTAAGGGAAGTGAGGCGCATAGCAATGATAGTAGGCCATAAACGGCTGCTTGATTTTAGGCAGCTCCGCCTTCCACCAGTCAAACGAATCCTCTATCAGGAACATAATTGAGTTGCCCGCATTGGGCGAGCCTCGCGGGTAGTTATTCCCAAGGTTGCGCTGCGAGAATTTGCGTCCAGCCTTGCGCCACACGCGATGCAGATTTGAGAGAAACAGCGAACCGGGCTGTACGCGGCTGTCGATCGCGTCGATTGTGCCAGCCAAGTACTGCATCTCAGATGGAAAGGCCACCTTGTATTTGTCGAACGGCAAAAGGCGTGTCAGGAACGTATCTTGGAACAGCGCGAGGTTTTCGATGCGCTGGAGTTGTTGAATATCGGCCGAAAATTGACTCAACAAAACGGTCGCCAGCGGCGTATGCGCCAGCGCAATGTTGTGATAATCAGCCTGCTTGAACAGGTGAAACAAATTCCGTTGCTCATATTCAGGGCGAACCGTTCCCAGAACGTTGACGGCTCGATGCGACCAAGGATAGCTGCCTGTTAAGAGGGTCGCCGTGCCGGGCGCGGTGAAGTTGCCACCAGCATAATGACGGTGAAACACGGTGCTGCGTTCGGCAATGCGATTGAGATGAGGGGTTGTGTCGCGTGGGTAGCCGTAGAGGGAGCAATTTTCGGCCGCAAGCGAATCCATCACAATCATCAGCACATTCGGCCGATCATCAGACTGTTCACGCAACCCCTGCGGAATCAGCGCCCCCAAGGTCGCCAAACCACTGTTTAACAAAAATTCGCGTCGATTCATAGGAAAAGAGAATGGGATGACAGTTACTGTCCATTAACCAATGACTGTCACCGTTTCTAGATAAACAAAAAAGCTATCACAATCAAAATACAAACGAGGTCAATGGCGATGTAAATTGCAGACAGCACGTTGAGTCGTTCAACCACATCCGCAATACGAACCGCAGCCGTTTTAGAGCGCAGCAAATACGCAAGGGGCAGGGCCAGCGTGACGAGGTAAAAGCCGCCAAACCCCACAAATGCCAGCCGCCACGTGCGAACCACGTCGACTGACCAGTGGAAAAAGATAGACCATGCTGCGCTGACCATGAGAAAACAAAACACCATCGCGATTCGTTCAGCCTGTTCAAAACGCTGTGGCAACCACCGCACCACAATCAAGATCGGAACAAACACAATGATGCTTTCCAGAAACGGCATCAGTTGTGAAAATCCGATGGTGGCGATCAAGTCGATTGGATTGAGCCGTGCCAGCCATGCGGGAAACTCTCGCATGACGTTGTAATAGCTCCAGAGGTGGATCGGAAATGCGGTTAACAAAAATAACGGGATGATGTCCCGTCCCCATCGAGATTGCATGAATTAATACTGGGAAGTCAGGTGCTCAAGGTGTCAGGTACAAACAGTGACATTGTTGCAAAAAACCTGACCCAAGACCCTGCCCATCCGTTAAAGATAGCCGAGGCTTTGTAGCTGCTCAGTCATTGCCGCCTGCTCTTCATCGCTCATCACGGGCGGCGGTGCGTCCCCTTCCGATGGCTGCATGCCAACGGCAAGGGCTGGCATATCACGGTAGGTTGGGGTTGGAAAATTTTCTAGCCCGTCTGTTGCGAACAACACACCAGGCACTAAGCTGGGGTCAACACAATGGTCGCCGCTCCAGCGGTCGGTATTGGGAACAATTGGGCTGGCGTCGTAGCCACCAAGAGCAGTTTCGGCCGAAGCACGAAACCCCTTAGCATAGCCAATCACCAAATCAGGCTCCTCACCAATGTACACCTCTTGCACAACACGATGCCCTTCAGCACTATGCCATTGCAACAATTTTTCGCGCAGCGTGGCGAGTTTGGATGCGCGGTCGGCCTTGCTGACAACGCCCTGCCCCTCGCGCCCCTGCTGGTTAAGGTGCAAACTGTTGAGTCCGATGGCATACGCTTCTGTCTGTGCCCAATTCGTCTGCGACAAATCATCGGCCCGCATAATGCGACTTTGCTGATACCCATTCAGTTGCAGCCAGCGGTTGAGGTGAACTTTGTGATTGAAATCGGTGAAACCGTGATCAGACACCACAATCATGCGCGTGTCCGCCCCGTTTAAGTTCTTTTCCACTCGGTCAAACACGCGCCCAACCAGCGCATCCATCCGCTGATACCATTGTTCAATAATATCGGGCCGATCGCGCCAGAAAAGATGTTGCACCCGATCGAGCGTGTCAAATACGCAGCCCAGAACGCCTTCGTCAAACCAAGCCAGTTGCTCTGTCAAAATTCGTTCGCGCTGAATCATGACCGATTCGCAAAGCGCCAAGAACTGTTCACTGCTGATATGCCCTTCGTTAAGGGCGGTCGTGTCCTGCGCCCAGCCCACGGTCAGCCATGCACCACACTCTTCCCAGACACGGTTTACCCAATGTTGGGGCGTGCCGTAGGGCCACAGCGGTTTGAGCGGATGCAGTTGCAGCGGCAGCGCGTACAGCGTTGGCGTGCGGCTGTTTGTAAAAATCACGCGCGTGAGCGCCTGAACCCGCGTGAAAAAGCCTAGTTTGAAGGTCAGCGGGATGATTGGACTCCATTCGCCCAGTTTGAGTGAGAGTTTTGTTCGGCCGAATTGCAACTCAGCCAGCTCATTCGATCCAATCGTCAGCTTAAAGGGCAGTCGAGCCGCTTCGCCGTTGCGCCGCTGTGTACCGATAAACGCTGATTCGTAGACATTGCGGCTGCGTGAGTTGAGCCGTTCGACAGGGATTTTGCCTTTGGGATTGGGGTTGGCTTCGGCCGAATAAAGCGTCCCAACGCCCCAACGCCCCTGCAAATCAGGTGTTCCCAATCCAGGCAGCGCGTTCACTAGCGAATCGAGCCGCGCAGGAAACTGTGCGGGCCAAAAAAGCGCCGTTGACGGATAACCTTGTTCGGCCGCCATCTCAAACAACGACTTCGCCCGCGTCGGCGGCACAAAGCGCGTTCCGCTCCAGCCCGTTTCAGTCGGCAACAACGACAAATTCAGCGCATAGCTTTTTGGATTGCGATGCACAAAATCAGTCAGCCCATGAACGGTGGGATCAAGTCCTGTCGCGATGCTTGTCCAAGAGACTTCGCTTTGCGGTGGGTTTGTAACGCCAAAACGCGCGTACTTGCCGCGCGTTATTAATTTACCGAGGTGTGGCAAATCGCCACGGCTGTGCAGGCGCTCAACAATTGCTGGGTCCAGCGCGTCAAGCCCTAAGAGGATTGTTTTCACGATTTCGAGTTGGTTTTTTTCTGCTTCTTTTCACGACGTTTGCGTTGTGTCGTCGCCCACCACAGCTTGATCTGGCGCGAAAAGATCAGCACAGCGCCAGAAACCGTTGCGAAAACGGCGGCAAGCGCCTGAAATATCATGCCGCCCGTGTTGGGATCTAAATACCCATTGGTGGCGATGCGTCCCAGCACGGAAAGCAACAGGACTTGTTTGACAAAGTTTCTCATAATGTTTGTCCTCAAAGATGCTTCTCGAAAATGACTGCGTGGGAGGGTTTTAGTGCGTCGGTAAATCAGCGAGTACAACATACTAACTGATGCATCCACCGGCTGTAAGGCTCATTCCCATCAAGCAACTCAAAAGCATTTCGCTTGGAATCATGTTCTTAGTGTAGCGATCAAATCGCCTACGACCGCCAACATAGAATACAAAATCTGTGAAAAAGTAAGCAATAGTTGTTTACAGCGACACAACGCGCTTGCTCAATAAAGCACCGTTCGCGTTTGCCATTTCTATTGCTCCAGCGCAATAATCCGAATATCGTCGATCTGGACGGTTCCCTGAAAGAGGTTCCCCGTTTTGACATAAAAGCCCGTCACGTATTCGTAGGGTGGCGCAAGCAGACGTGCCGACAGCCAGTTGTTGACGGGCGTCCACGTTTTCGGCGCAATGGCTCGATCGACTTCTAGGAAGGCGAACAGCGTTTCAGGGTAGATTGTGGCGTACCAATTGCTGATTCGATCTTCACGACCAACCCAGTTTTCATTTGGAATCCCGACGTTTTCAACTGAGAAGTCGTCAAGTTTCCAGTAGGGGATCTCGTTGCTACCAATCACCGTCATCGCCATATCGTCTATCCCAATATGGTTGTTGATTGATGAGACTTGGAAGGTGATCCCAAAAATCTCGTCTTGTCGATAGGTGCGATCGGCCGATTCTTTGACCGTAAACATAAAGGTTCTTGCACCAAGCGTGGGGGTGAAAATGATCGAGGCGTTGCCACTGTAAGGGTTACGCCCGTGTATGACCTCATATTGTGCATTGGTCACGATCTCCCAATTGGCGCTCAGCTCATCTTCATAGACAAGTTCATACGTTTCCAGACCAACCGTTGGCACAGGCGTTGGCAACGGCGTATTGGTCGGCGTTGGCAGCGGTGGCGCTTCTTCGGTCATTTGAACTTCGGTAGCGACCAGATCAACATAAAGCGTGCTGGTTGTCGCTTCGGGTGGCGGTGTGCGCGTGACGGCAATGCGTGTCGCGCTTTCTTTGTGCAGAAACACGGGGTTGAGGGTTGCTTCGGGCGCTTCGGCCGAAACCTCCACATCATCATCCTCGGCAAACATTTCTGCAAATGGCGTTTCGTCCAAAACGGCCGAACAGCCCAATAAGCCTATCGCAAACAAACTAATTAAAAGAATGGCCCAAACTTTCATAAGAAAAATAGGTCAAATGTTGAACATCGACCGTATACGCTAACTACCATTTACCTAGCAAACCGTTAAAGTACATGACCTAATACCGTTACTCTAAATTCGGATCAACCACCTTCATCCACGCCCAACGCGGCTTCGGAATCGGGATCGGTCGCGCCTCGACCGCCTCAATAATGTTGAGGATCGCAATCGTCGTACCAGCAAACAACATATTTTGATGCGACCACGAAATGTCAACATAGGCGTACATAAAATGCATCACAAGATATAACGTTGCCCACGACGCAATAGCGCCTAACTCGTTGTTGGGCATTTTCCAAATCATTTCCGACCCACGCATCAACGATAGCGCCACCATCATCAACATGGAGACAAAGCCGCCAACCCCCATCTTCATCCATATCCAAAGGATCGAATTGTGTGTGATGTATTCCCACCATTCAAAAAAGCTAATGTCCGCCATCGGGATCAAAATCCAAAATTTGTTCCCGAAGCCAACCCCTGTCAAGAAATTATTGCGGATCGTCCACTGCGAATTGGCGTTCTCAACAATCCGATAGCGATTTGAATCGCTGTCTGCCTCGCCAACCGCATCAGGCGCAATGACTGATTTAATCGCTTGTGCGGGCAGCGCCAACGCACTGCCGCTATTCCAAAACGCACCCAAATACAGTACCCCAACCAAAGCGGCCGTTGGCGCGGCAACAAAAAACAGCTTCCGATTCAGCTTAAACAACACGCACAGCAACAGCCCAAGCGCAATGCCCAACGAGACAAACGCCGAGCGCCGCTGTGCTGCCATGTAGGTCAAGCCAATAAACGGCAGCATTCCGATAATGATGAACCGTTTGGAGTAGCTCACTTGATACAGCCAAACGGCAGCACAATACACAAAGGCAGCGTTCATATGAATTGCCGCAGGGTGATCCATAATGTCGGTGTAACCAGCCAAAGAGGCATTCATCACGACAAGAAAAAACCGTGTTCCCAGAGCGCCTTCAACAAAAATGCCCGTAATAATCGCCCACACAAGCGTTTTTAGATGCTTACGGGTGACGATCAGGTTGGTTGTCAGAAAAAATATAAGCGGCAAATATAGAATTGAACGCGATTCCCACAGCGCGATTTTTGCGTCGCCGCCGTTTATCACAACACCATAAAAGAGACCAAACAGCACAAACAGCGTAAATATCAAAACAGGAATAAATAAAGGGCCTGTCGTAATGTGTTCACGGAGTCGGTCCCGATGAAAGAGCAAAATGCGGCCCAGCCAGCTTAACAGGGTCACAATTAAAAACGCTTCAAGCGGGCTAATAATGAGGCTGTTGTGTAAAAAGAGCAGCGACTCCTCGCTTGAAAAGTTCACATCAAACGGATACCACCAAGTCATGACGGGATCGCCTGCAAGTGATAGCGGGAGCGTCAAATACACGCCGAAGCGCGGTTCGTACAGGATGGAGGAGAGACCGATGAGCAGTAGAAACCAAGCCACAATCGCGAAATCAATTTCTAGCCCTTTAGCCGTATAGCTGATGTAGCTCGTTTGCAGCATCGACACAGTGACATACACCGTAAAGGCAAGGAATCCTCCCTGCCACAAATTACGTCGTATGCGCTGGTTTAGTGCTTGCCCTTCAAGGCTACGCGCATTGGCGTCGTAGTTTAGAAAATTAAGCGCCATTTTTGTCTCCACTGTTCCAATAGTCAAACTGGTTCATGGGGTCGCTCGCCCTTGAGTTTGTACGGGCGCGTGGGTTTGGGCGGCGATGGGGGGTGGGTTGTCTATCGGCCGAATACGACCCATCAGACATCGCAGCCAACACGTCTGGTGGAATAATCAACGTGGGCGGGTCCGTTTCTGGCGTCAATTTGCGACGCAGCGGCGCAGGTTCTACATGCGGATCGTACGCTTTCTCCAACGCAAACGCCTCTGACGGTGCAAGCTGTTCACCACGGGCAATCGTTCCCAAAACAGGAAGCTCTAACCCCAATTTGACACTAAGTGGAAAACGAAAAGATGTATCCAACACAGCCGTTCCGACTGTAAACACAATCGACAAAATCAACCCGACGATGCAAAACATCAAAAATACGACAACCTGCTGGAGCAATGAAACGGCGGCCGTGCTGGGAAAACGGGGTGAGTCAACCAAAACATACGTTTGATCAATTTCACGTTCCGCTTGCATCCGCGAAAGACGGATCGTTTCCGTCAAGGACTCAACTTGAAGCAGCTTCTTATCTGCACGCTCCATATCAGCCCGCAGCAAAGTGATTTCGTTGCGCTCAGTTTCAGGCCGTTGCACACCCAGTAAAGGTTCAGGATTGTCTGTTAGGTAGTCTCGCAGCGCTTGTTCCGCATCGTCTAAGGTTGCTTGATGATCGGTTAAGATCTCGCTTAGAACGCCACGCGCCACGTCGCTGTCTGTAACAACAACATTAATTTTGTACTGACGATATGTTTCCATTGTCGCCAGCGCCAATTGATACGCTAACTCTGGCGTATCAGCCTGCGCTTCGATCGCAACCTGCTGGCGACTGACAATCTGTACAAAAATGCTGTTGTTGGCAATAACCAGCAACTCATCCAGCGGGTAACCATCAGAAAACTCATCCTCTAAATCGGTGCGTTGAATAATGGCACGCAAAAAAGAATCAGTTACCAACAGGGTTTCGAGTTCATCAACCGCGATTTGCGCACGTGTGACGTAGATATAACTGCTGCTGCGTGCGGTGGTCAATGTGCCAAGCACAGAGTCGTTCCGCACATAAAGCACGCCACGACTGGTGTACAGCGGCGCACTAACGGCGCTATAGACAGCGCCACAAATCGCGAGCAGAATCAAGGGGGTGATGTGTCGCCACGGGTGACGATAAAATGCTTCTAGCAGATGGAGTAAATTCCGTCGGCGCATCCAGTGCTCCTAACAAGAAAAATGGGTCATTATTAGAGGAATTTGCATTGCGTACCTTCAATGCATGACGCGCAACGGGGGAATCAGATACATAATCTTCGTTCCCGAAGAATCGCGACGCGCCAACACACTCTACAGTGTATGGATCAATCTGCCTTTTTATATTAAGGTGTTACGTTTGGGCGGCCCCACCCCACTTTTTCACCGCATGTTTACAGCAATCATGTCGATCAACGCTCTGCTTAGGTTTCGTTTGATGAAAAGCGCTGCATTTCCATCATAATTTTGATCGTCTTATCCTCACGAGTTTTCGCCATCTTGAGCGCTTGCGCCAAATCGCCAAAGGGCATACTGTGTGAAATGAGAGGCGTAACATCAACACGCCCATCTTTTATCATCTGCATCCCCAACCGAAATGAGCTTAGGTTCGGCTCAAACTGTGTGCCAACGGTTGTGATCCAACGCTGCTGCATGCGCAACGATTTATAGATGTCGATCGGCGTTGGCGTCACTTTTGGAATCCCAAAAATGAGCAGGTCAGCGTATTCCCTCCCCAAATTAATTGTCATATCAACTGTTTCTGGCAAACCAACGCTCTCAATGACTAAATCGGCCATTTGCCCTTTGGTAATGTCCCGAACCTGCGCCCGATATTCGTTGTTGTCAGTTGCGTTGATCGTGTGCGTAGCTCCCATTTGGTGCGCAGTTGAAAGTCGATGTTCATCCAGATCAAGCCCAATGACACGCTTCGCGCCCATGTTGGAAAGCAGCTTGGTGAAAAACAGCCCAGCAGGGCCTTGACCAACAATCGCAACGTTTTTATCAAATACAGGCCCAATTTTCTTAAGCGCCCAAATGTTGCAGCCGAGCAGCTGCGCCAACACACCTTGCTCAAAAGAAAGCGTGTCAGG
>JBMZDF010000155.1:0-11811 GCA_049614105.1 Promineifilaceae bacterium (SeqCode) | reverse complement strand
AATCTCTGCTCGAACCCTAGAATCCCCGTTCCTTTAGGTCGGGGAGTATGTCAATCCCCTGCCGCCACCACGATGTGCGTGACAGAGTAAGGGGGCAGCGTCAGAACGGTGTGGTCGTTGCCTGCGCTGATTGTTTCGATGATGATGTCTGCGCTGCGGGACTCGTCTACTTGATAGAGAACGGCATCCCCTTCGGCCGAAAAGTTGTCCCAGTCAACCCGCGTTAGCTTCGATACACTCTCATTTTGGTTGATGAGCATGATGTGCAGCGTGCCAGTTTCGCTGTCGATGGTGGCAAAGCTGCGAACCTGCTCGTCGTTGTTGGTCGCCGCAATGGACGTGTCACCAAATTCGTGACCCTGACCGTTGTAGTTGGTGAACAGTTTGAAAACGTCATAAGTGGGCGTTTCCTCGTCTGGGTAGGCCCAATAGCTAGCGTAATGCACCCCGTGTCGGCCGAAAAGCCCCAGCGACTCCGCCACAGCCAACGCACCGTCCATCGTATCCTCAGACCCCATATTCCATTCGCTGATGCCGAACAGGGTGTCAGGGTATTCCGTTTCAATCCAATCATTGACACGTGGAATGAGCTGCACCGTATCGTTGATCCATGAGGGATCGATATAGGTTTTGTCCCAAAGCGAGCGAGGGGCTTGCAACCGCTGCGCTTGCGACGCCTCAGACTGTTCGGACTGGTTGTATAACCCTTCTGGGTAGTAATGAATGTCCAAAACGTCAAGGATGCGCTCCCCCGTTTCGTTCTCATAGGTTTGCATTTGCTCTAAAAACCAAGGGAGGAAATCTTTGCCGCCGTGCAGCAGTTTGTCCTCTTCTCCAGCGGCCGATTGGAAGTAAAAGTGCCAGCAGCAGGTGTTTGGCCCCACAATTTGCGCATCGGGCATGACAGGGCGAACCGCTTCCGCATAGGCGATAAAGCTGTCGACGATCTCTTGATAGGTGACGCACTCAGGATGAACATCAAAGTGAGTGAAGCCCCATAGCTCTGGTTCACTGTCCATCGCAATGTAGTCGATCGAGCGACCGCTATCGACAATCGTCTGCATCCATTCGGCAATATCCTCCGGCGTGCTGCGAATGCTTGTGTCGTTGGGGTCGGCCGTTGATAAGGCGTCGCGACAATCGTAGGGTGGCACGTAACATTCCCCTTCATCATCACGGAAGGAGCAGCCATAATGGTCTTTCGCAACCCATCCAAGCGTTGGAACGCTCATGCGGGTTTGCGCGTTGATTGCCTCGGCACGCTCCAAGAATTGTTCGTACACATTACCCGTCAAGCCATAGTTCCCGTTGATAAACAAATAATCGTTGGCCCCGTTCCACAGGTTGCCCGCACGCCAGTTGTAGCGCGAGCTTGGGTTGCCGCCCCAACTGACAAAGTTGGGCTGTAAGCGTTCAAGGTATTCTTGGCTTGGTGGCAGCGAAATGCCGTAGATTAGGGGTGAAATCGGCCGAATATCAGCCTCTGTATCGATCGCAATCAAGACGTCTACATCCTCCGCGCTGATAGTGGCGGTTGGTTTAGGCGTGGGTGTTGCGGTTGGTGTTGCAGTTGGGATCGCCGTGGGTGTTGCGGTCGGCGTGGATGTGGGTGTTGCCGTGGGCGTGATGGTGGCAAGCGAGACAGGGGGTGGAATCATTCCGCGTGCTTCGGCCGAAAAATTCAAACTATCTCGAAAAAATGCCACCCCAATCACTAAAATTAAAGTGAGCACCAGCGATAGTATAAGCGCATTCTTATTTAACAGCTTTGTAAACAGTTTCTTCATGGATTTTTTGGCCCACCATCAGTGCAAACAACCGATGTGGTTCATAGGGTAACTTGCCATCAACACAGGATGGGTATAGCTTTTTTGCATTGCGGGTCATGCTTCTTGTTTATTACAGCGTGGAATCGAGTTGTTCTTTGCTGGCTAGCACGAGAAATGACCCCCTTAAACCGATACTGCTTTCCAAACGTCTACCCCCTTTATAGTACCCGGAGCTAACATTCCCTCTTACCTAAACGTAAACAAACCCAAATTTATCTAAGGTAGAGACGAGGTGATTAGGCTAAATAAGATTACCCAATCGCCTCGCCCCGCTTCTCAAAATCACATTTACCACGTCTCGTTGTAGAGATGAGCATTGTTGACGCCCGCAAAAAATAGATTTCGGCCGCCCAGTTCGTCAGCAACCCCTTGATAGTGACGCAAATTAAAGATGCCGCTGTACGCCATGCGGGCCAATGGTGCGACCTTCAACGAGGCCCCTGCGGCTCCTGCGCTGCGGAATAATGACAGCGCCGCCTGACTTAACGGTTTGCGATCGAGACAAACGCGAGCCATGTTGCGAATGAGCCAGTGGCGACCGTGGAACTCCTTCCAGATCGTCGGCAATAGCCATTTTTGACCGCGTTCGTTGCAGAAAATCACGTCGTTACGACCATACGCATAGGGAATCGCGCTCCACGAATTAAAGCTGCGTTCTGCATAGTGCCAGCCAACCGCTTCGTAGTTGAAGATGAATTGCAAGCCCATATCGTGTAGACGATACGCGAGTTCGACATCCTCGGCGCGGCGAAAGTTGGGGTCGAAGCCGCCTGCTTCAACAATGTGCTGACGCCTTAACGACGTGTTGCCCGTATAAAATTGACGCGCTGTTGGTTCCCATTTGCCTTCGAGCATGTCGTTGTACTGTTTCATCAGCATCGCCTGTTCCCACTCAACCCAAGGGTTCATCTGGAAATCTGGCGGGGAGAGCATGGGGCCAAGCACCACAACATTGTCATGGGTATGGTGTTTGAGGTGCTCCTCAATCAGATTGGATGCTGGGACAACATCATCGTCGATAAACAGCACAAGTTCGCCTTGCGCTTGTTCGATGCCGTTGTTGCGGGCAACCGCGACGCCCTGATTTTCTTGCAGGTGGGGGCGCAGGATGAGCGGCGTTTCGGCCGAAAGCAGCCACTCATTCGTCCCATCGCTCGACCCGTCCGATACGACAACGACTTCAAACTGATCCAGCGGATACGTTTGCTGTTCCAACGCAGTAAGCACTTTTTGCAAACGGTCTAAACGATTATAAGTGGGCAGAACAATACTTAGCTTCATGATTAGTTAGGGTGCGATACTGCAGAAAATAATATCGGCGGCAGAAAATGGAACGACATAACTTTTTGAAGGGGTTAATGAGTGTTGGCGTTTCCGTTAAGTTGTGGGTTGATTTCGGCCGATTGTGCAAGCTGTCGAATCGGTTTTGCTGGCACACCGCCGACTAACGTGTGGGGCGGCACATCCTTGGCAACAACCGCGCCCGCTGCCACGATCGCCCCTTCGCCAATGGTGACGCCAGGTAGCACAACGGCGCGTGCGCCAACCCACGCCCCTTTGTCAATGCGAACGTTGTTGCGAGTAAATTCGCCCGCCCGCTGTTTCGGATTGTCGATTGCGTGGGAGGTGGTTAACACAAGCACCTCGTGTCCAAAATAGACATTGTCGCCAATTGTGATTTGCCCGCCTGCTTCAAAGGTTGCGCCTGCGTTGAAATAACAATTTCGGCCGATTTTGAGATTCTGATACATCTCATTCGACCCTGTGATAATTGGTAGCTGCGAAAACAAAGTCGCATGCCCAACCTCAAACCCTGCCCAACGCATCAAGCGCGGCGTGAGCCATGTGCCAACGTTGCGAGGCAGGGGAAAAGCGACGATTCGCACAAGCGTCCAGCGTCCACGTACTTCTTCCCAATCAACTTGTAATGCGCGTTTCAAACTTCCCATGGATATGTTTTGTACTCAGGGACTCAGCGTTCAGATGCTCAGGCAAAATGCTGATAATCTGGTCGGCCGACCACCTGTCCTAAAGTGTCCGAATAACTTTTGCGGGTGTGCCAACTGCTAACGAGCGCGGCGGAATATTGCCCGTGACGACGCTGCCTGCACCGATGACGCTGCCGTCACCAATCGTAACGCCTGGCAAAACGATGACGTGTCCACCCAGCCAGACATTGTTGCCAATCGTGATCGGTTTAGAGGGTGGCTGAATGTCACGATGTTCAGGGGAGAGGCTGTGGAAATCGTTGTCAATAATCATGACATAGGTGCCGATGGAGCAATTTCGGCCGATAGTCACCTTCTCAATCGCCGTCATTGAAACGCCATAATTGATAAACGTGTTCTCGCCAATTTCCATTGTGCCGTTTTGCCCGATCATAATGTCAAGCGGCGTAATGAATGAAAACAGGCGCACCCGATCGGCAACACACAAAGTGCCGTAGTTACGAACCAGTGCGTGGCGACCCCACATGCGAACCTTATGCCCAACCGATGTTGCACCGCGCAAAAACCATTTTGCACGCGCCATCGCCACAAGGTTGCCAGGCAGGCCCTTCCAATTAATAGATTTCCCTGATGTCTCAGGTTTAATAGCTGTCGTTGTCATTGACTGCTCACCCCATATAAAGATTTGTACGAAATAAAGAATAGCGAATGAAGAAAAAGATCCGTGTATTAGTTTAGGTGACGCTTTCTAAGCAGAACACAAATTGCTGTTGACGAAAACACCCTCCCCTAGCTCCTCCCTTTGGGGGAGGTTAGGTGGGGGGCTACGTAAGTCCTACTTAAAACAGCGCATTTCCATAAATGTAGGCATAAATCAAAAATATGATAATGCACAACACGAGTGCGGCGCGTATCAGCACATGCTGGTCGCGTAAAACAAAGCCGCCAAAATAGCAAGCGAGTAAAAAGCCAACAAATAGCGTCATGAGAAGCGGATGGAAAATGAAGAAATTTGAATGATGAATGAAGAAAGGCATTTTCTTCATTCTCCACTCGTTATTCTTCATTTCTTAAATCAGTCCTGCGGGATAAAGCGCAAGATGCTAGCAGGAGTTCTGTACTCGACGCCGTTCATAATTGCGCCCAGAATCGGCAAATGCTGAATCTCGTCAATCCCTGAATTGATGCTCTCGATTGGTGTCACACCTTGGCGAATAACCAGCGCAATGCCGTCTGCAAGCTGTGCAAGTGGCACCGCGTCGTTCGTGGCGCGGATTGCTGGGATGTCAAAGATGAGGTAATCAAAATGTTGATCAAGGACATCAATTGCAGATTGCAGCACGTTGCTACGCGCCATAATCGGCCGATCACCCCGCTCTAAAACACCCGCAGGAACCAGCGTGAGGTTTGGTAAGGCTGTCCGCACAAAAATTTGGTCAAGACGCACATCCCCTGTGACGACACCGACAAGCCCCAGATTGCTAGGAGGCGCAATGGGCGGCTGCGCAGGTGCCCACCAGTTCAAGTCGACTAGACAAACACGTGCGGCAAGATCGTGCGCCATGATGGTTGCCAAGGCGCGTGAAATGTAGGTGACGCCTTCGCCAGGCAGGGCCGACACGACGCCTAAACGGGAGGGCATTGCACCCGTACGGCTGCTGAGGCGGGTCATCGTGGTACGCATATTGTCGACCACTTCGGCCGAAAAGCGCATTAACAGATGCCCATCATCATCCCAAAGGTCAAGCGGTTCACCGACATCAGACATTTGCTCGCTCAGGAGAACTTTGCTCTTTTTGCGTCTGTTTCGGCCGAACCAACCCCGTTTTTTCTTTTTAGGCTGCTCTGGAAGTGCATAGCCGTTTGTCCCATGGCTTGGATGATTCTTTGCTGATGAGGGCCTGCTGGCCTGTCCATTCTGTTGGTCTGTCCGTTCGTTGCGCACTGGATTGTTTTCACGGCCTATGTGTGTGCCGTGCGCTGTGGACTCATGCGATGAGTGTCCATTTTGACTTGGTGGATTTGATCGAAACGTCATAGATGGCTCCACTGCCTGAGGAAAGTCTGCTTCCTCATGATTATATCGGGACGGATAATCCGCCTCGTTCCTGCTAAAAGCTGTCAACGTCTGTGTGACAGGCTCAGATTTAACAAATTGTTCAGTACTGTTTTCTGCTAGCTCGGCGCGTAGCCTGCTAATCGCTTCATATTCATCGAAGGTCACGTTGACAATCGTTGGATGTGCAATTGGCGCGGCGGGCGCGGCGGTTGCGATTTGATTACTTGCCCAACGGCTGGTGAAGCGTTTGGGTAGCATGCTGTAAATCAGCGCCATCTCAGTTTCTGGAATGAGATTGAACGCAAATACAAGCCCTATGTAGACTGCGCCTCCGACGATTAAAGGCCAAATGATGAAGTAGTCGCGCACTATATAGGCCGCTCCAGCCATCAATCCACCCGCCATGAGCGTTTTGGTCCATAGCCATGCGTTCCCTTTGGTGAAAGAACCGCGTGGAAGCAGGTACAGGCCGCTTGCCAACATGCCTAGCTCGGTTGTCAAATAGGCGAGTACGCCGCCAACCGCGCCATTGTCTAGAAATTGCTCTGAAAACGGAATGAGTACTAGATCAAGTGGAACGGTTGCTACTGTGGCGACCATCATGATGCGAGTCCACGCATTTTGACGGTCGGCCGAGATTAGAAATCGGCCGATAAGCGTTGTCTGATACGTCAACATAATCATCACGCCAAACATCGCTAAAATCAGACCGCTTTTGGCAAAATCTTCACCATAGAGCAGCAGCACAAGCGGTTGTGCAATGACAACCAGCCCCATTCCAATTGGCACGCTCATCAGCGCCATCAGGCTGAAGCTGCGGCTCATCATGCGCGGCAGTGCTTTCGGGTCATTCACATAGGTTCGTGACAAAACGGGAAAGACCGCGCTGATAAATGCTGTCGGTACAAACATCATTGTGCCGAAGATTCTGTCTGCTGCACTATACAATCCCAGCGCCGACTCATCCAGCAAATATTCCATGATAATTGCGTCAACGGCGACGTAACCATACAGAAATAGTGATGAAAACATGTACGGTAGCCCATCACGCATCAAACGTTTTGCCAGAGGCCAATCAAAACGCCATCTAAACACGCCGTCCTTGTTGAGTTCCTTGCGCAGATAGCGCCAGGTGACGATGGTATAAATAATCGCCATACCAATGTTGATCGCCGCGATGACCGCGACGCCAAACCCAAGCAGAAGCAAGGTGATGCCAACAAAGGTGTTAAAAGCTTTGGCCGCAATTTCAGCGTATGAAACGGCCGCCATTTGCTCCAAACCTTCCAGCGTTACGCGAAAGGCAAGCGCAAATTGCCAAACAAATTGTCCTAAACCGATGATGGCGATGACGAGAACCGTGTCGGTCTCATAACCTCGCAGCGCCATCAGCCCTGCGACCGCTCCAAACCCAAGCAGGTAGAGCGGAATACGCAGGAAAACGGTGGTACTTAAAAGATCATTTTTTCGTTCGGGGTTCCGAGCGATTTCCTTGGTTAGTAGAATGTCCGTCCCAAAAATCACGAACACGACTGCTATCTGCCATATCGACTCGGCGAGGTGGAGCCTGCCGATGCCCTCTGGCTTTAGGTAGCGGGGCTGGAACACCATGAGAAGCAGGGTGAGTGCCCAAGTTACGATTTGGGAAACCATTAGGAACGTTGCGTTCTTGGCGACTCGTTGCGAACTGCTGCTCATGCTGGCTCCTTTCTTGGAGAATTTGTTCTATTTTGGCCCGTTCTTCGGGCAATACAACTAGGGTTGGCGGGTCTGCGGTTGGGACAAGGCGTGCGCGATAACGGGGTGGTTCAGGCGCACCCGCTAACTCGCGTTCAATTGACAAGATATGTGGAGAGGTAAATTGATTGGTGATAGGAATTGCGCCCAAGACCATCAAATTTGTCCCCTGACGCACATCCACTGGATAACGTAGCGTACGGTCAAATAAGGCTCTACCGATAATACCAACCAGCGCCAAAATTGCACCAACAACGCCAAAAATAATGACGGTTACAAGCATATCTTTTAAGCCTGTTGCCGCTTTTGTTGGTAATTGTGGCGCATCTAGCAGTTGGAACTTTTGCAATACTTGTCGTTCAGCCTGTGCTGCTGCAAGACGTGCCGTTTCTTCTTTGTCACGCGCCTCGATATAGCGATTGGTTGCTTGCCCAACTTGATTAGAAAGGCGATCAATTTCAACGCGCTCAATCTGTGGCCGTTCGCCGCGCACTGGCTCAGGATTTGCTTCCAAAAAGAGGCGGCGGGCTTCAACTGAGTCGTCTAGCTCAAGGCGATACGTTTCTGTCTGCTCTGTGTAAAATTCCTGAGCAGCTAAACTATCGGTTAGCGCTGTGTTGATGTTCCACTGGAGAAAGCTGTCAATTGCAGCATCAACCAGCTCTTTTGCAGTTGTTGGATCTTCATGGCGAGCCACTACACCAACGGTGTTGTCGCCAATCGTATCTGCCCAAACCATCTCACGAACTTCAGCCAGAAACTCATTTACATCTATTTCGGGATCGTTTAGCTCTGTTTCCAGCGGCGTTTGCAGCACGATTGCCCGCATGAACGAATCAGTTGCGAATAGCTCACCGATCTGATCCTTTGTTTCTTCGGCCGCTGTTGCCCAGAACGAACCCTCTGTCCCGACATCATTTAGCGTATTGAGAACGGTATCATTTACATTGAGTTTGCCGCCCGACATATAAGATGGATCTTGTACTGACACAAGTGCAGTACCCAGCCCAAGTAATAAGAAGATTGGCAGTAAATTGAGGAAAGGTCTACGAAAGTAGCTCTCCAACAATCTCAGGAGAATCAGTCGAACCATAATGATTTATCCTAATATGGGGATCTTGTTCTGCACTGAGCCTAGTTGCTCAGCAGAATGGCCCTAAGCTAGCTAGTTAGCTTAGACGTGGGTTAAACGCATAACCCAGTTCTGAATCGACCACTCGATCCAGATGCACTGATCACCTCATTTAAAGAATAAGGGCTGATCCTTACGATATTCTTTTGCCACCCATAAAAAAATCGCTAAAAGTTAGGGGAAGAACCGTCAATTAGGGGATTTTTGCCAACAGCGCAAGCGCGTTGGTGATGAGGCGCGAGGCAAGATGGGCTGAGTTGCCGCCTTTGTCGTCGCGGCTTGCCATAAACTCGACCAAATTGAAGCCGCAGAAATTCGCCTTGGCAGCAACACCCTGTAGGATGCCGACGACCTGCCAATAGCTTAATCCGCCTGGGTTGGGCGACATGACGGCAGGCATGATGGCGGCATCGAGCGCATCGCAGTCGAAGGTGACGAGGACGTTTGCATCGGCCGAAATCAGATCTAACACGCCCGCTAACCCTTCCCGATGAAGCTGCTGCGCCGTGATGATGTTGGCCCCCCACGCAAGCGCGTCCTCATATTCGGTGCGGCGGGCGCTGCCTGCGGCACGCATCCCCACCTGCACAATTTTTTCGATGTGCGGCATTTCGGAGGCGCGGCGCATGGTGCTGCTCAACCCCCAACGCTCGCCGTTGACCTCATCACGCCAGTCGATGTGGGCATCAATTTGCAGAATAGTGTATTTTTTCCCGCGTCGGCCGAATGCCTCAAAAACAGGCGTTGGCACAGAATCATCCCCGCCTATAATCAGCGGCTTTGCCCCTGCATCTAATATTTTGCCGACAGCGCCAGTGATGCGGGCGCGGTTAATGCCGCCATGATTTTCATCTGCATCTAGGTTGCCACAATCGACGATGCGACCATATGTGGCGTCCAACAGCGACCCACCAATGTCAAAATCATAATGCCCGATTGTGGGCGCACTGTAAATTGTTGCGTTGCGAATGGCCGTGGGCGCACTGGCTGAAAATAAGCCAAACCCCGGATAGGGGGTTGCGATGGGTGCGCCTAAAATAGCGACCGCCGCGTCTAGATGGTCAATGTTGCCTTTGGGTAAGCCAAGAAAGGTGTTCAACTCTGTTTTTTCTGCACCAAGGATTTCAGCTAGGTCGTACATATGATTTTTTGTGGGGTGATACGTTTATTGTGACAGATCCTTACTATAGCGTTTGGGGTTGTTTGACTCAAGGTTTCGGCCGAAATCCCCACCATTTCCCCGTATTTGCATCACAGTAGATTGACAACACGCAAGTGCAAGGAATGCAGCCGCTCCTCTACAATCGACCACTCCAATTCTGTGGTCATCATCTTGACCAACGCTAACGAATCAATCAATCAAACTACGAGACGGGACAGATTATGCTGTTGCCGCTCCTCAATCCTATGGATGCAACAACCCGTTTTAGAGAACGAATGGCCCTTTTATTAGCCATTTTGAGTTCAGGAATTGTCTTTCTCGACCAAACCGCGCTTAATGTCGCGATTCCCGCGATCCAAAATTCATTTAATGCCAATATCAACGCGATCCAGTGGATTCACAACGTGTATTTGCTGGTGCTGTCCGTTTTGATGCTGATCGGCGGCATTCTTGGCGACATTTTTGGGCGCGTGCGAATGTACATTATCGGGATGGGGATTTTTATCATAGCCTCTGTCCTTTGCGGATTTGCGCCCAGCGCAGGCTGGCTGATTGCTGGCCGTTTTCTACAGGGGATTGGCGGTGCGATTGTCGCGCCTGCGGGTCTCGCGATTATCAATGCGGTGGTTGCGAACGAACGGCGCGGGCAGGCGCTTGGCATTTGGGGGACATTCTCCCCGTTGATTATGATTTCTGGCCCGATTGTGGGCGGCTGGCTTGTCGATAATGCATCATGGCGCAGCGTTTTCTTTATTAATGTGCCACTGGGGCTGCTGGCTATGTTTATCGCGGCGCGTTACGTGCCTGAAAATCGCAATGAGCAAGTTGACAGACGGCTCGATTATTGGGGTGTATTCGCGCTTATGCTGGCGTTGGGTGGCATCCTGATCGCCCTGATCGAAGGCCCAGAAAGGGGCTGGACTGATCCGCTCATCCTCTACAGTTTGCTCACTGGCGCAGTCGGGTTTGTCAGCTTTATCTTTGTTGAAAGCCGTGTGCCATCACCGCTGATTCCACTGCGTCTGTTTCGAGATCCATTGTTTAGCGGCATTAATTTGTTGACGCTTGTCTTGTTTACAGGGCTAGGCGGGCCGTTCTTCTTTTTGACGCTCAATTTTCAGCAGGTTCAAGGGTATAGTGCGACACAAGCTGGGTTAGCCGCGCTTCCTAGTGCGGTTGCCATTTTCTTGCTGTCGCGCCAGGTCGGCAAATTGTCTGATCGCATTGGCCCGCGCCCGATTCTGATGGGGGCGCTGCTTTTTATGGCGACTGGCTTCCTCTTGTTGTTGCGCCCTGGCGTTGGCGATCCTTACTGGACGCATTGGTTCCCTGGGTTGCTTATTTACGGTTTGGGTATTGCGGGGATGGTTGTGCCGTTGACGAGCATGGGGTTAGGTGCGTTGCCCAAGCGTCAGTCGGGGATTGCTTCAGGGATCAACAATGCGGCGTCGCGGATTGGACAAATGTTGTCGGTTGCGGTGTTTGGGGCGGCGATGGTTAACCGTTTTCAGTCAAAGCTGGCGCAGTGGACGGCCGATTTGTCAACTTTGCCAAACGAGGCACGGGATGCACTGCTGTCTCAAGCGTATAGTTTGGGGGAAACAGTTCCGCCGGAGGGAATTTCGGCCGAAATGCAAACAGCAATCGATCAACTGATCAAACTAGCCTTCGTCGATAGTTTTCGCCTTGTCATGCTGAGTTCGGCCGTCCTCGTTGGCGTCAGTTTGCTCATTTTGCTAGTCACAATCCCACATGAAATGCCGACCCACGATTAGAGTCGGCCAAGTATTTCAGCTTTTCGGCACGTCAAATATCCCTTAAATGACGTGCCGAAAGTCTCCTATCATCTGAATCAGTATGTATATGAACTAATCTTAGGGAAATTACGCACCCTTTGATATTGAAAGAAGGGACCCCTGTCCGAACAGGGGTCCCTTCCCCTC
>JBMZDF010000154.1:0-11864 GCA_049614105.1 Promineifilaceae bacterium (SeqCode) | reverse complement strand
ACGAAAGCCTCAGAGGTTTTTATGCACAAACTAGAGTAGATGACAACAAACCTCTGAGACTTTTTATTGTTTGATCGGTTTGATGATGACGCCATCGTCGGTCACTTCGAGGGTGACGCGGCTGTCGATGCCGTGCTGTTGGCGGATCGCTTTGGGAATTTGTAGGCGTCCTGCGGAGTCGAGGACGGTGAGTTCTTCAAATGTTTCTGAGGGGGTGTTTTCGGCCGAAATTTCCCCCTCACGATCAACCACCTTTTCATGCGACGCCCGCTGTACCTTGCGCACCGTCTCACTCGCCAGCTTACCATCTCGAATCCCGATCACACGATCAACATGGCGTGCAATCCCCGGATCGTGGCTAACGATCAGCGTTGTCAGCCCAAGCTCACGATTGAACTGCTTGAACATGGCATAAATTTGTAACGATGTTGCGGTGTCTAACTCACCTGTTGGCTCGTCGGCCAGCAACAGCGTCGGCTCATTGGCCAGCGCAATTGCAATTGCCACGCGCTGCTGTTCCCCACCCGACATCGATCCAAGATGATGATAACGACGATCTTTCAGCCCAACTAGCTCAAGCAACATTTCGGCCCGCTGCCGATTGGCACGACCGCCGCGCCCCGTTAGCTGCATCGGATATTCCACATTCTCAACCGCATTTAGATAGTGGATCAGGTTACGCGCCCCTTGCTGCCACACAAAACCAACCGATTCACGCCGATAACGATCGAGTTCACGCGATGACAGCTTGGCTAGATTTTTGCCGTTGACAAAGGCACGCCCCGCGCTGGGTGTCACCAGTCCGCCCAAAATGTTGAGCAGCGTCGATTTGCCACTGCCGCTTGCGCCAACGACGCCAACCATTTCACCCGTCGCAATCGTCAGCTCAAGCCCTTGCAGCGCCTGCACTTCAACATCATCCAACAGCTTATAGATTTTGACTAAATTCTCACAGACAATAATTGGTTCGTTCATAAGACAGGGCTATTCTTCGTTATCTGTTATCCGTTATTCATTAAAAACAATCCCTTCTTCACGCTCCATGCTGCCAAACCACGTATATATCACATTCTAAACCGTCTCACCTAGCTTAATCGCCATAAAAACACGCATCCGTAACGCAAGCGTGATCAACGTGCCAAGTGCAATCAAAAATAAAAGAATGAACAGGATATAAACCTGCGACACTGCCCCCCATGCGATCTCGACGACGTAGGGTGGGATTTGTTCGGCCGATGTGGCCCCAATCTGCAAAAACGGCACATAAACGCGACTGACACCGACGCCCAACGTTGTGCCTAAGATAACGCCCGATAGAATTAGCAGCGCCAATTCCCACGCGATCAAAGCCGCCATGCGACGGGTTGAAAGCCCGACAGCACGCAAGACGCCTAGCTCAACCACGCGCCGCCGATAGGAAAATAAAGCATACAAAAACAAGCCAAACACAGTTAACAGCGCGGCCGATACAAAGCCAACCGAAAGTAACCCAAATAACCCTTGGCGTTGCGGCTCGTTCAATCCCTTGTCGATTTTTGTGAACGGCTCTTTCCATGTCGATCCGCCAAGCTGACGGCGGTTGAGTTCAGAACGCAACCGCGACTCACTGATCGGGCCGTCTGTTTTGATCCAAACGCGATAAGGGAATTCAGCACCAGCGCGTTCAAATAGCGTGTTGAGGTTGCCAACCAACAGCATTTTGTCATCGCCTGGATACCAAGTCGGCCAATAGTCAAACGTGCCAACAATTTGCGCATCATACTCGACCGTTGCATCATCTAAACGAACTTCGACGCGGATGGTGTCGCCGCCTTGCAGCCCGTTTTGTGCCAGCAGCGAACGCGGCACAAGAACGCCATCTTGTACACTGCCGAGCGCGTTCATGAGCGAGCCAAAACGATATTGTGAAAAATCCCAGCGCCAGTAAGCGGTTTCCTGAAAATCGTTACGATCGATTCCCATGAACGTGCCGCCAACCTTTGACGTGCCAATGTTGGCGACAACGGGGAATTTGCCGACACGTGCGGCCGAGGTGACGCCTGTCAACGTTTTATATTCGGACACAGGCAAAAACACAAAACTGCTGTCCCGCTCCAAAATCGCAAAGGCGCTGTTATTTTCCTCCGTGGCGGGTGTTGTGAACATGTTCAGGTCAGCCCCCGCCGCATAAAACGCCTGATCATACAGATGGAAGTCGAGCGTGCGGGCCAGCGAGGCGGTGAAAACGGAGAAGCTGACGGTGAGTACGAGCAGGATCAGCGGCGTGTTGTAATGTTGCGGCGTTCGTGCCAGATAGCGCGTGGCTTGGAGCAGGGTGATGCTGTTTGTTTGTTGCAACAGCCAGCTAAAGCCGCGCATCACGATTGGCAACAGACGTAAAAAGAGCAGCGTGACGGCAAAAATAGTCAGGGCGGGCAGCAGGAAAAAGAGCGGATTAGAGAAGTTAGAGGTTGCGCCCTCGTTTGCGCTGGTCAGGACAAGCGAGCCTTGACCTTGGAGCGTGTAGAAACCATAGGCGGTGATTGCCAGCAAGATGAGATCGAGCGACATGCGCTGCCAAATCGGCCGAATTGTCGATCTCGCCTGTAGCAATTTGTAGTTGACAATTGTGTAGCGAGCCGTTGCCATCATGGGGATTAACTGCGCCAGCACCGCAATCACAAGTGCGATCACGCCTGCCCAGAGCGCATCTTGGCTGAGCGCGACGCGCAGCATGGACTCGGCCGAAAAGTCTAAAAAGCTGCGCGACCGACCCATAAATTGTGTCAATGCCAAAGCAAGTCCTATCCCCACCACAAACGCAATCAATCCCAGTATCAGATTTTCCAACAGCGCCATGCCCAAAAGCTGGCCGACCGTGCCGCCGCGACTACGCAAAACGGCAAATTCGGTGCGTCGTTGATTGGCGGCTAAGCCACCGACCAGCCCCACAAACGCAAGCACCAGCCCAACCGTTGGCACATTAAACGCAAACAGCAGAACGCTCAGCTCGCGCACCGCGTTTTGATACGGCCAGAGGGCATCAATGGGGGTGATTAGCGTGGAGGCATTGGGGCGTAACCGTTGGAGTTGTTGCTCGACTGTCGCGGCCGAATTGACAAGCCCATCTACCTGTCGCGTTCCTACACGACTGCCATCTAGCACAAAATACCACGTGGCTAAATACACCTCATCGTCAATCATGGGCGCGATTCGTTTGTGGTAAGTGGCCTCTGGAATCATCATCAGTTCGTCAAACACCTGCGGTTTGTACAGCCAAAACGGGTCATTCGCGTTGGTTGGCTGCCAAATGCCAGTGACCTTAATGGGAAAGGTTTGCTGCCCGTTTTCAATGCGCCCGTTAAAGGCAATGTACGATTCGCCCACCTGCCAGCCAAAGCTATCGGCAAGCGCCTGCGAAATTAACACCTCGATTGTGTCGCTGGTCCCGTCCACCGCACGCGGCCAGCCGCCTTCCACATAGGTGATATGGTCCGCTATCTCGCTTGTTGTCGCGAACTTGAGCAACGCCAATTCATCCTCATCATAATTGCTGTCGTCCGCAAAGATGCGATAGAGGTCTGTTTCAAAATGACGGATCGCCTCTTGTTGCGGCAGACCTAAACTTTGCCCGCCGACCCCCATCATGTACGTGTCCGCCGCTGCAATTTCCTCCCATTGGAGCGCCCCATGCCACGAGCCAATGTAATTGAACATATAGGCAAAAGGCGGGCGGTTGCGGTTGTCAGACTGGGAGCTTAGGCGCTCTTCCAAAAGGCGAAAGTTGACCGCATCGGCGTAGAGCGGGACGGTGGTGAGCAGGGCAACCGCCATAATCAGCCCGATTGTGGTTGCGATGGTGATTCCGCGCTGCGCCCAGAGCCGTTTGAGCGTGATGTTGATGATGGAGCGAAGGCGATAGATGAGGATCATGGGAGGCTAGTCAGGAGTCAATATTTAGTCAAACGTGCGGAATGTTGGCTACAGAATGTGGATTAGGGGCCGATCACGGTGTCGTTTTCTGCAACGCCCTCGGTGATTTCGATACGATCGTCGCTTTCGAGACCAAGTTTGACATCGACACGGCGCTGGACGTCAGCGTCTTGGATAACGACAAAGTGGCGACCCTTGAAGTCGCGAATAGCGCTGGGTGGGAGCCAGAGGACATCGTCGTTTTGGGCAAGCAGCAGATCGATGGCGACGCGGTCGCTGGCTTGAAATTCGGCCGAACCCGACCCATCAAACGCCACACGAATTGTGCCTTCCGCCAACCCCTCCCCACTGCCATAAGGCGGTGGCAAGAGCCGCACCGCGCCTGCGATAGCGTCCCCAGGCTTGCCCGCTGGCGCGATCAAAACGGCCTGCCCCTCCAATAGCTTTTCCATGTCGCTTTCATCGCCAACCAAGGCGCGGACTTCAAGTTGACTCAGATTGGCTAGTACAACGGCCGATTCACCCGCCGTGGCTGTTTGCCCCACTTCGATTTTTAGACGCAAAACTGTGCCAGCGTCGCTTGCGACGAGCTGGGCGCGACTGATTAAATTGGTTAGCTCGTCAACACGCACCTGCGCTTGGGCGACTTCGGCGCGTAGCGTTGGGTCAATGCCGTCGACCAGTTCGCTTAAATCTAGCTGCGCGACTTCAACATCAAAGCTGCGTAGACCGATGGCAAGCGCCTGTTCGGCCGAAGGCGCATCTCCACCTGTTGCAACCGCATAATCAAGCTGAAGTTGCGCTGCTCCCAAACGAATTTCTGCCCGTCGCCGTTCGTTTGCCACCTGTGTTTCTGCGGCTGCGAGACGTATTTTTGCAACTTCAAACGCATTTTCTGCCAAGGTGAGCTCTTGTTTGTAGGTAGTTGTGTTGAGCGTTGCGAGGATGTCATCGGCCGAAACCTGATCGCCCCGCTGCACGTTAACAGACGCTACCTGACCATTCAAATCAAACCCCATGCCGATTTCAGACACAGGCACAACCTGCCCGCTCAGCTTGATCTCCCGTGCAACCGTGCCGCGCTGAACCGTATATTTTGGTTTGGCGATCAAAACCGAGGTGGGGATCGGCGTTGGCTCATTGTTTGGATCGATGCGATGGGGGGCTGTCACGGGCTGTAACGCGCAGCCCATTAGTAAAAATAGAGCGAGGAGTAGCAAATACTTAGTCATAGAGCGTGGCTGGTTCTAGGCAAATTTTGCATAGAAAAGGGCGTAAATGCGGTTGCGACGATGTGAACGATAGGAACTCAATTATGACAGATTGACGGCGAGGGACAAACAGAAGGAGGGCCGTGCCTCTTATTTTTCATCTGTCTACTTGCGACCTTGCTGCAAGCTCTCATTGACATGTATAAGTTTCTGATATATAAAGCTTTTAACTGTAAGTTTCTTATATATGGAGACAACGATGCGACCTTTAAATCAGCTACGCAAGGGAAGTACGACGATACTTGTGCTAAGCACCCTAAGTGATACCCCGAAATATGGGTATCAGATTATGCGAGAAATTGAAGAGCGCAGTGATGGCTACTTCACCATGACAGCCGCGTTGCTTTATCCCGCGCTACATAAATTAGAAAAGGAGGGCTTGATCGAAGGTGAGTGGCAGGCTGGGGTAGGTAAGCGGCGGCGGAAATATTACACGATTACGCAGTCTGGAGCGCAGGCGCTGGGTCAAAATCTGGCGGCGTGGCAGGAGTTTGTGGGCAAATTGTTTGAGACGGTGCAAGCGCCACCGAACTTGGTGGGAGGTGAGGCATGAGTGAGCATCAATTTGACGCTTATTTGGCGCGGGTTTCGGCCGAATTATCCACCCTCAATGAAAAAGACCGCAACGCCATCCTTGACGAAATACGCTCGCACATCGAGCAAGCCACCAACGAGGAGACAGACGAGACTCCACAGGAACAGCACGTAAGATTGGCGGCAGAGTTGGGTGATGCATCTGATCTCGCCAACGGCTTCCAGCATGCCTATCGGCCGCAGCGGTTTGCTAATTTCTTGCTAGCTGCCGTGCCGACTTTGCTGTTGTCTGCTGGGCTAGGCTGGTTTGTTCAACGTGTCTTTCCCATCGAACAGTTTGTGCGAATGCATCAACTGTGGCTGTGTTTGCTCTATTTGCCGTTTATTATGCTGAGTTTGAAGCGTCGATCGCCAGAGTTGCGGCTGTATTGGCTAAGCGTTGGGCTGATCACCGCCGTTGGTGCGGCGTTAAAGAATCCGCTTACTTTGGGGGCGGCGTTTGGGATTAGTTGGGTTGAGGTGGTGGGGTATGTGATTTTGAGTGTTGTGTTGGGGGTGATTTTCGGCCGAAATATCCATCAACACCACAATGATCCACTACTCATGACATGGGCATGGTTGCCAATCATAGCCGCATTGGCCTCGGTCTTGACGATGTTAATCATGCCCCGTCTAATCCCAATCGACATGTTTGGAGAGAGACAACTGGTTATCTCCATTCTCGATATGTCCCTAACCCCATTGTTGCTTGCGCTTTTCTTTTTGCCCATGCGTCGTGCCTATCAATGGCTGGCTTTAGGCTTGTTGGCGCTGACAGAAATTGCCGCTGTGACGGTTTTGTTTGCCCCTGATTATTGGCTGCATCCTGTCTATTGGGTGCTGATTATGCTGTTGGGTGTCACCGTCGGGTTCGGGTTTTGGCATGATTATCAGTTGCATCGACCTTGGCGTTTTGCGTAGCGTTTCTGTTTGGGTGTTAATAACGTTAACATTGTGACACACCGCGTCATAAAAACTGAAATGCGTGTATAGTGGCTGTGAGAAAAGTCTTCTCGACATTAGCTGCATCATTACATCTGGAGAATACATGGCCGCAACGCCTCGCCCAATTTCCCCCCCACCAACCAAATATCTTATTGCTGAAGCAGGCCGAGTATTTGGCTCTATTTCCGCCTTGTTTTTTACATTCCCGATGCTGCGCAGCGCCCCGCGTGGCGATGGGCATCCTGTGTTGGTGTTGCCTGGGTTTTTGTCTGGTGATGCGCCGACGCTGCCGCTGCGTTTGTACTTGCGGAGTTTGGGGTACGAGGCTCACGGCTGGGATCTTGGCATTAATTTGGGACGTGGCATTGATCCTGAAAACGTGATTCCGGCCGATTCAAAAACGCTGGCGCGTGTGCGACAACTGCATGAGCAGACGGGTCGCAAAGTGACCCTGATCGGCTGGAGCTTGGGCGGCATTTATGCGCGAGAAATTGCACGTATCACACCAGATTCAGTGCGGATGGTGATTACGTTGGCCAGCCCGTTTCGTGGAGAACGGCGCTCGAACAACATTTGGAAAACGTTTGAGCGCGTCAGTGGTCACAAGCTCGACGATTTGTCTGACGAACTTTACGAGCGGTCCAGCAAATCCCCACCTGTGCCGACCACCGCCATTTATTCGCGCACCGACGGTATTACCGCGTGGGAAACCTGCATCGATGAGCTAGAGGGATGTATCGACTGCGAAAATATTGAGTTGGAGACAAGCCATCTTGGTATTGGCTTTTCCCCGATTGCGTTGTGGGCGATTGCGGATCGGCTGGCACAGCCAGAGGGTGAGTGGAAGCCGTTTGACTGTTCAGGAATCAAACGGTACTTGTATCGTAACTGGTTGGGGTAGGTTGACGATAAGTCAACTTCTCGAAAATTTTAAAGTCATACCCCTGCTCTCACAGGGGTATGACTGGGCCGACACTGGCTGTCAGTCCATTCGCCCTCCTTCATTCATCATCGATTGCGTCGGATAACCACCCCGCTCAAACTGCATAATACAAGTGCTACCATGACAAGAATCCAGTTGTAATTCGCAACTGATACGGTTGTGTTCATATCACGTAAGGTTGTTGCTGTGAGGCATCTATTTGATGGACACGGTTTTTTTGTTGTGGGTTCTGCTAGGTTGGGGCGTTGGAACTGGACAGTTTCGGCCGAACCTACACTCCGATTCACCACACCATTCAACAAGGACGACACAGAGTAGGTCGCATTTGATAACCCCTCTACCATCACCAAATACTCACCACTTTGTGCAGGATTAAACTGAATTGCACCGCTTGCTATCAACTGCTGCGCTGACCAATAGTTATTTGGCGTCCAAATACGCATCGCTGCGTTACCGCTCAACAAATCAAACCCAATTGATACATCATCATTTAACTCGGCGTTAAAGTGATAGTAAACGATTTCACCCGCTGTCAATGTGCTGCTGTCTGGTGCATAGTTGAATGCAACGACAGCAGGTGCTTGACTTAAACGCCCATCGACCGACACCCCCCAAATATGTTGAATGACATGGCCTGCCGTTACTATATTAGGCAGCGTTGACTCATAAATCGGTGTCGTTAAGTTGTACACAATTGTTTCGTCAACCAATATAGGAACCTGTGAAGCGGGGTTGCTACCTGGTTGATATTGATAGGTCTGCACAATTAGTACGTCTAACGGTGCATCATGGGTCAATTCCAGTGTCACTGTGTTGCTTTGTGTCCATTGCAACCCATTTTGTATGCTTGCTGAGAAGTTGAACGGCGCACGAGCAGCCGCAAAGTCACTGTGTGTTGCGTAGTTATCACTTACATTTGATTCAATAATGCGAGCGTCTGGATTAACCGTTACCTCAAAGGTGTATATGCCAGTTGTGGTGGGGGTGAAGGGTTGCGAACTCTCAATCGTATAGGTTCCTGTCACCATGTATCCCGCGCTAACTGTATTGGTGAATATGACCGTGCCAGATTGAATGACATTGAACTGGATTTGAGGGTTGAAAACGGCCGATTCTGTGCGAATGGTTGCCTCTAATGAGGTTGCGTGCCCTACGTGCAAACCACCCTCAAGTGGTGAGCTAATCGCCTCAACAGACAGTTCCCCTTGTTCTATAACGGGTGGCAGTTCTGTTAAACATGCTTTTGTTTCTAGCACCAATGATTCATCTGTGGCGCGTGTATCCCAATAGTGTGTAAACACATCTGCCCAAGTTGGGTTGTTGCCCGTAATAAAGCGGTAAGGGGTTGGATTCACGGCAAGATCATCGCTATAGAACGTGCCGTGCCATGCGAGAGAACGTATGTTGCCATCTGTCTGCCCAATCAAATCGGCATAAAAGCTGAGACCGAGTGCGTTTGACTGATCAAAGGTCCATGTTGGTGTTAGTGGTGCAGCAAACCAAGGTGTACCGTTTGATACAGTGTTTGCAACAATGGCGTTTGCCAGTAGCGCACGGGCTTGCAGGGCGCGGCTACCAGCCCCTGACATGAAGCCGAATTGCTGTGTCACCTGTGGCAAGAATGCGCCCACATCGCGCAAGGCGTCTGAGGCGTCTAGCTCAAAATCTTGGGCGCAATAGGTTGTGTCGTAACTAGGCGTATTCTCTGCAATTATCTTTAACTTTGTCGCTGTGCCTACGGGGTCTGCATCAAATTCGCTAAGTAAATACCATGCCATTTCGTCAAACAGCGCTTTGACGCCTGTTAATGCTGCGCTGTCGACGACCACAAGCGTGCGAGGATGATCGACGTCAGGGTCGTTATCAGCAAGATCCGCTTGTGCGATCTCCGCATCGTAGGCAGTCATGAGGTTTGTGGCTAGTGTTGCGGCATCGTCGTTTGGATTCATCGTGGCGAACGCTGCCCCTGCCATTGATGGTGCAAAGTAGGCATAATTAGGCGACCCAACGATCATCTCTGCAAAAGGTGAGCCACCGTCATTGCTGACCTCATACACTTCTTCCAGCGATAGGGCAAAGCAATGGGTCAGGTCAAGTACATCAAGCGAGGTTGCACCATTGTTTGTGCCAATCTCTAGCATTTGACGAATTGCGTAAGGGGTAATTAGCGATTGTTGCGGATGCACGTCGGTGAAGTTAGGGAAGGCGCCAATTGTGTGGGGCAACGGAATCAGCCCATTTGATGAACGTGCGCTAGTCGCAAAAATGCTATCTAAATCGACATTAGGCGCGAGAAACGTGCCGTGTCCATAGTAGGAAAGTGCTGTCTTGGTATCTGAGTCAGTGTGATTGTCTAAGGCCCATTTTAGGAATCCGCCTAACTGTACCCCGTCTGTCATGTTGTATTCGTTGATCGTTGTAGTCAACATCCCGTTCACATCGGGCAGCCCAACCATCGAGGTGACAACCCCATTGTGGACAAGAAGCACGTGTGTATCATCTGGCCCATCCAAATCGGCCAAGATGATGCTTGTCTTCTGCAATTCTCCTACTGATGCATCTACAATGCCCTGCACTGTTTCCTGATACTTTGTCGTCAAATTCCCTGCACTCTCTGTTCTATTGTCGCCTGCAAATAAAATGATTTGAACGCTGCCAGGTTGTTGTGGGCAGGCAATATTTGTTGTTCCTCGATTAGGAATACTCAGGAACCAGTTTTGAAAATCAGCATCTTGTGGTTCGCATAACTGTGTGTTGTTGAAATGAAAATTTGAGAGTGAAAGAATATTTATGAACGCGCTTGGAACCGCCCCAGAGGCTGGGTTGCCGCTGATGGTCAACGTGTTTAGAGAGGAAAGGCCCCCTATTTCTGAAGGGAAGGTTGTCAACTGATTAGAATATAAAAGAAGGGTTTGCAGAGAGGCAAAGTCCCCTATTTCTGGTGGAATGGCTCCTGCTAGGCTGTTTGATGAAAGATCGATTTGCAGTACGTTGGATCCTCCACACGTAACGCCATGCCAAGAGCAAGGGGTGTTCGTTTGCAACCAGTCGGTGTTGACTGTCCAGTTGTCGCCGCCTGTACTGTTGTAGAGAGCTTCCAACGCTTGGCATTCGATTAGGGGAATTTCGGTAACATTGTTGCAACCAAATGTTGGTTGTGAACAAGGAATATTTGTACTTATCAAACTGGCAATAGGTAGTATCCACGCTTGGAAACCAGCATCTTGTGGCTCACACAATAGCGTATTGTCAAAGTGAAACCCCTGAAGCGGTGAATTGGTGAGCGTCGTTGGAATTGCTCCTGAAAGGGCTGGATTGTTAGGTATGTCTAGGATTTGCAGAAACGAGAGGTTTCCTATTTCTGGTGGGAGCGTTCCTGTGAGGTTGCTGCCCCAAAGATTGATATGCATGACGGCGTTGACCCCCATACACTCAACGCCATCCCATTTATTTAATCCACCATGCAATGAGCAGGGGGTGCTGCTTTGCAGCCAGTTTGTGTTGTTTGTCCAATTCTCGCCGTTTGTGCTGCTATATAGAGCGACCAACGCCTCACATTCGATTAGGGGAATTTCGGTGACAGTAGCGCAGTCAAATACAGGTTCTCCTGAGCAGGGGGTGTTTGTCCTGCCCAAGCTGGGGATATTCGCTATCCATGTTTGGAAATCAGCATCCTGCGGTTCACATAACCCCGTGCTGCTAAAATCAAACTGTGAGAGCGACAAATTTCTAAATGCCAATGGAACCACACCCGAGAGGGTTAAATTGCTAGATAGGTCTAGGGTGTCTAATGCGTTGAGATGGCCCACTTCTGGGGGAATGCTGATCAACTGATTGTCAGACAAGTCTAAAGTTTGCAAACCATCTAGGTAGCGTATGTTTGGCGAGATGCTTGATAATTGATTATTAGACAAGTCTAGATGGGGAAGCGGGATATGAGAATTCAGGTCGTCTAGAGAAATAGCTGTCAGTTGATTGTGAGACAGGTTTAGGGTTTGTAACGTGTAGGATCCTTCTAAATGGAGTCCACTGTACCCAAAGGAAATAGTTGCCAGTTGATTATTGGACAGGTCTAGGGTCTGTAACATACCCATGCCACTTAATCCAGAGGAAATACTCGTTAGTTGATTATTGGACAAGTTTAGGGTCTGTAACATGCCCATGCCACTTAATCCAGAGGAGAGGCTTGTCAGTTGATTGTGAGATAGGTCTAGGGTCTG
>JBMZDF010000153.1:0-11885 GCA_049614105.1 Promineifilaceae bacterium (SeqCode) | reverse complement strand
GTAATTACAGGAAGACTGGATACATTACCTCGCTCACACCTCTGCACGGATAGCGACTTTTCTAGTTTGCCAGAGCATCAATTGTCACACATCGCTCATACATCAAGGTGGAAAAAAATCCAAGACCATTCTTCTAAATTCTTTAATTGGGGTTTGGCATTTAATGAGAAATTTTGCCACGCAAAAATTGAATCTTTTTCTGAAAAAATCCCATTTAACAATCTAGAATCAGTTTTGGAGCACTCTCCTGACAAGAAGTTCTTTTTTACTGAAGATACAAAAAAAAGGATTAAACAGAGTGTAAAAGTTGGGCGATTTTTTAATGGTGTTGAGATTCTTTATAATCAAAAAGGAGGTGCAAGAATGGGTTACTCTATATTTGGCGTTTCAGGCGTTGCTCCCACTCTCACCTGCACAACAAGTAGACACTATGAAAGATACCAAATTGGCGATGGGTTTCGACGGCTAACAAATGTTGAATATGCAAGAATTCAAGGTTTTCCAGACAATCACTGCGCAGTTGCTAGCATTTATAATCAATATGCATTATATGGGAATGCCGTTCCACCACAATTAGCCCAGTGGGCTGTTGCCCGTACACTAGGCAATAATTTTGTTGCGCTTTCAAATGTATCACGGCAACCAACACTACTATGAAGATCCCAAGTCAGATATTAAGACACAAGGTTAGAGACAATCTTAACGAAATTGTACGTAAGCTTAATGAGTATTTGCGAGGCGAAAACGTTAATGAGATTAAACATGTTCTTGCAAGGATTGGAAGAGGTGGGAAGCTTCCCCATTGGTATAACCTGCTTGAATCAGGGCAATCTATGCCTAACTTAGATGGCAAGACTATTGGCAGTGTTATTGAAATGACGCTTGTTGGCGTCCTTGAACAACATACGCTAGTTGAATTTGATATTCCGCATTTGCAAGTAAATCCTGCTAAGGGCGTCGATATACCACTATTAGATCTTGGTGTTAAATCACCATCTGAAAATCATAATACAAGCGAACCATTTTTTTCTGCATACGAAAGGTTGCTTGGAAATGAGAGCGATCTACTTGTACTTTTGACCGACTATCAGACAGCAAAAAAGAATCCTCCACCAATTCGCATCCAAATCATTAAAGCAACATATATGGTAGGAAGCGAAATTGCAGATAAACGGCTTTGCAATATTGCGTCAAAGAATCGGCAACTCTTACATCAAGAAAGTGAAGCATTATGCAAAAAAATGGTTCAATTCCTATGTTACATCAACAGACAAGACTGGAGAGCAGCCTCATTATTAAAATTAGTCGATCTCCTTTTTGAAGGAGATCAGGTAATTGATGACCAAATTGATCAACTCCAGTCTAACTTCTCAAAAAAGTTAAGAGAAGCTGCAAGAAAACACAAAGAACCATTGCCAAGATCGGAATTAGAAGCAATCCTTCGTATAAAAAAGTCTAACACTAAGATTCCAACTATCATTAACGCATGTAGCGATTGGGTAATTGATTATCATAAAGAATTTGCCCGATTACCCAATGATAATGAATGGCAGAGATTCCTGAGAAGCCCCCTTGATGGAAAAATCAGCATGAGTTTTGCTTTGCAGTGGCGTTACAATTTTAGTCAGGTATTCAAAAATTTACCTAGCATTTAAAAGTTATTCTCACTCCAAACTGCGAATAGGATATGAACCTAAAACGCTTGGTTCAGAGAGTATAGGTTCATCTCTATTGACATAATCCCCGCTCTAAAGGAACAGGGATTGCAATATTTCATCCATGGTCGCCTCAATTATCATCCCCCATTGGAACGGCAAGCAGCATTTAGATGACTGTTTGACCGCACTACGAAATCAAACGTTTCGCAATTTTGAGATCCTGTTGGTTGATAACGGCTCAACCGATGGCTCACAGGCTTACATTCGGGAAACCTTCCCCGAAGTGATGCTGATCGAACTAGCTGAAAATCGTGGCTTTACGGGTGCGTGTCATGCAGGTTGGAAAGCTTCTCGTGGCGACCTGATTATTCTGCTCAACAATGACACCGAGGTAGATACTAATTGGCTATCTGAAGTTGTTGGCGCTTTCGGCCGTTATCCCGAAGCGGGCATCGTCGCCAGCAAAATGCTGCTGTTCGACAAACGAGACACTTTCCACACGGCAGGCGACCTGATGTATCTCAACGGCACACCCAACAATCGAGGCGTGTGGCAAGCTGACGAAGGCCAATTTGATTGCGAAGAGTACGTGTTTAGCGCCTGTGGCGGTTCCTCAGCCTATCGTCGCGCCTTGTTAGAAGAAATTGGCTTTCTTGATGATGATTTTTTCTTTTCCTGTGAGGATGTTGACATTGGTTGGCGGGCGCAACTGGCTGGATGGCGTTGCGTTTATGCGCCCAGCGCCATCGTCTACCACAAGCTCAAGGCGACGGGCGGCAGCGTCACAGGCAGCTATTATGACGGGCGTAATTTCCTCTTTCTGCTCTGGAAAAACTACCCGTTGAGCTTATTCAAAACGCACTGGCGCGTTGTTCTTGGTGGACAACTCAAGATTACAAGGGAAGCAATCCGCCATTGGCGCGGCGAAGCGGCACGGGCGCGACTCAAAGGTCAGTTGGCTGGTATTCTGGGCTTGCCAGCGATGCGAGACAAGCGACGAATTATCCAAGCAAACCGACGTGTCACCGATGATTACCTATTATCTATCCTTTCACAAATTGACGAGGCTAATTGAGGTGGTATGATCCGCCGTTGCATAAAGCGACACGTTTTGCACCTTTGATTGCTTACGGTATCTTGAATGGATCAACAGCCTTATCTTTCTGTCGTCGTCCCCGCCTATAATGAAGAAAAGCGCATTCCAGCCACGCTGGAATCAATGTATACCTACCTAACTAAACAAACTTTTAGTTGGGAGCTGCTGATTGTTTTAGATGGTTGCACAGATGACACCATTGGGGCCGTCACGCGCTTTTCGGCCGATAAACAGCATATTCGCTGGATTGATCGCCAAGAGAATCGGGGCAAAGGGTACACCGTTCGCGAAGGTATGTTGGCCGCCAAAGGGCAAATCCGCCTTTTCTCTGATGCAGACAACTCAACTGATTTAAGCCACTTTGACAAGATGCGTCCGCTGTTTACGGGCGGCAAAGATATTGTGATCGCGTCTCGCGATGGCAAAGATGCAGAAGGCGCTACGCAAGCGGTTCCACAATCTGGCCTCAAACGTTTGTTGGGCAACCTTGGCAATTTGTTCATTCAGGTGATGGCCGTGCCTGGCATTTGGGATACACAGTGCGGGTTTAAGGCTTTTTCGGCCGAATCTGCCCAAAAAATCTTTAGCCACACCAACATGGACGGCTGGGTTTTCGACATCGAAGCACTCGCCCTCGCCCGCCGCTATGGCTACAGCATCGGCATCATCGGCGCACACTGGATCGATGCCGAAGGCTCCCACGTCGACCGCAGCCACTACATCAACTCGCTCCTCGAAACAACAAAACTGCGCTGGAATCTCCTCACAGGCAAATATCCAAAGCGTTAAAAGTAAGATATATTGAATGAAGGAATAAAAGACTCCTAACTCTTTGCCTCCATTCAAAATTTACCCTTTCCACTCTTCCTCTCCCTTTCCCCTGTTGTTCTATTACAACAAAACCTCTTTCATTTCGTGATAGTTTCTGTTATGATAATGGCAGTGTTTGATAGTTTTGTTAGGTCGCTGTAATGAGGCAAATAGTGGAAACCTCTCCTTCTTTAGAGCTAGAATTTCATATTCGTAACACAACAGGGCGTACCTTAATTGCTGGTCTTGATGAAGCAGGTCGTGGTGCATTAGCGGGGCCAGTGGCCGCTGCTGCCGTGATTCTACCGCTCGATAAGCGCGAGGCATTAAGCTACTTATCTGAGGTGAACGACTCCAAAAAGCTCACCGCCAAAAAGCGTGCCTATTTTTACGATCTGATTACTGAACATGCGCTTGCTTATGGAATCGGAACCTCTTCCCCCATTCGTATTGACCGTGAGGGGATTGTGCCTGCCACTAAATACGCGATGCAACAGGCGCTTAAACATCTTGGGATGCAGCCTGAATTTTTATTAATCGACGGGCGCATCCGTCTGCGCGGCACGAAGATTCCACAAAATTCTGTTGTGCGTGGTGATGGCAAAAGTATCAGCATTGCAGCCGCCTCTATTTTGGCAAAAGTGACGCGAGATCGTTACATGCAGGCGCTTGATCCGCTGTACCCACAATATGGATTTGCCAGCCACAAAGGGTACGCAACCAAACGTCATGTCGCAGCAATCGACCTTCATGGCCCGCTTGAACTACATCGGCATACCTTTGCGCCTGTGCGTCAAACATTGTTGTGATGAAGTCGCAACATGGTGGTTTACAACTCTCCCACCTCTCTTCCTCATTGTTACAGCCTCCTTACAACGATAGACTCCTTCCATTTTCCAACGTGAAATATATTGAGCCGCGTATAATTGGAGACATCACGTTTGGTGGTGAATCCTCGACTTTTCGGCCGATTCCCCCAAACAACCAAGGTGAAACCAATGGCTAAAAATTTAGAAACGGCAACGCTCGGTGGCGGATGCTTTTGGTGTACAGACGCCGTCTTTGACGAACTGCGCGGCGTAGAAAGTGTGGTTTCAGGCTACACAGGCGGTCACGTGCCAAACCCATCCTATGAAGCGGTCTGCTCCAAAACAACGGGACACGCCGAGGTCACACAGGTAACCTACGATGCAGATGTTATTTCGTTGGAGGAACTGCTGCGCATCTTCTTCACAACGCATGATCCCACCACGCTCAATCGACAGGGCAATGACATCGGGCCTCAATATCGTTCGGCCGTTTTTTATCACAACGAAGAACAAAAGACGCGCACCGAGGCAATTATTGCAGAGTTTGAAGCGCTACAATTATGGCCAAGTCCGATTGTGACAGAGGTCACACCGCTTGATATTTTCTATGCGGCAGAGGCGTATCACCAAGATTATTACAAGCGAAATCCCTATGCAGGATATTGTATGTTTGTAATTCGGCCGAAAGTAGGCAAGCTTCGTAAACAATATTTTCAAGCGCTCAAAAAGTAACCATCTCTCAGTTTAGTAGATGTTGTCTCTGATGCAGCCAATTACATCGAGACAACATCACCGCACCTCATCATCCGAGCAACACGATCTTTCTGGGCATTATTTCTGCTGCTCAACATAGTTCTTCACCTCCCACAGTTTCTCTTCAACAGTCCCATTACAAACAGTTCTCCTCGCTGGAGCATCTTGCTTTTATTGTCCGTTGAGTGGGTTTGGGGGGTGTCGCTTTGGGTTTGGTTGCGGCCTGTTCGGCATTCTTTTGCGCTGACCCTGCTCAGCGTCTCTTATCTATTTTCGCTGACGTACAACGTTTATACGTTTGGCGTTCTCGCTGTCTTTAGCGATCCACCTAATCTGTACAATGACATCACCGCCTTGCTCAGCAGCGCAGGGCCGCTTGCCCGCAATCTCGGCATCCCGTTTTATTGGTATCTATTGACGGTTGTCGGCCTGCTTTTGCTGGGTTTGTTGTGCGTCATGCTTCTTCGCCAACTGTTGCTTGCAAGCGATGCGCTCAAACGTCCGTCCCGTATCGCATTGCTTGTTCTGTGCGGGCTAACCGTTCCTTTGGCTTCCGCTTTTCTGTTCAACACCCCTCGCCCGCTGTATTTGTCGCACACGGTTGCCGTTAAGCTTGTGCGCAATTTGACTCATTCGGCCGCATCAAGGCAGCAAGTTCTGCTCATCGAACAGACAGGCCCGCAATTACAGGCAGCTTATGATTACAATGGCTCTGTTTGGCGTGAGAAACCTGATGTTTATGTGATTGCTCTCGAATCTTATGGGGATGCGCTGTTGCAGTGGGATGAGATTCGGCCGAAATACACTCAACGCCTCACCACGCTCGATCAAACATTGGCAGACGCGGACTGGCATCGTGCCACGACCCGCAGCAACGCGCCGATTCGCGGCGGCAAATCGTGGTTGTCTTACACAACGCTGCTGTTTGGCCTCAAAATCAACAGCGACAGCCAATATGAAGCGCTGCGTGATTATTTTCAATCGGCCGATTACCCTCATCTCGGCAACACGTTTCGCGCACAAGGGTACGCTAGTTGGCGCTACACGCCCCTGCATATCGAAGCAAGCGACGAACAACTAGTCCACAGCACACAAAATCTCAACAATTACGATCACTGGTTGACGCTGAAAGATAGCGAGCCGTTTGACGGGTGGCGTTACGGTTGGGGGCCAACACCGCCCGACCAGTATTCCCTGTGGTTTCTTCGTGAGCAAGCCCAACAGAAAACACCCAATCAACCACGTCTGCACTTTATGATTACCCATAACTCGCATCGGCCGTGGGGGGATCAGCCGCCGCTTGTAGCTGATTGGCATATGCTCAATAATCCAATTGGCAACGCGCCATTTATTGGAACGCGCGGTGGGCAACACAGCAAGGATGGTTACTGGTCGGCTATCGACTATCAGTTGCGTATGGTTGTTGATTTTATCGTGAAAGGGCCTGACAACGCGGTCTATGTTGTGATTGGGGATCATCAACCGCCGTTTATCGCTTTTGACGATTACGAGGGTGCAGCCACTCCCCTCCATATCATCGCCAAAAACAAGACGCTGGTCGCGCAATTTGTTAAGGCTGGCTTTTCGATAGGTTTAACGCCTAGTTTGACCAACAAAACAATCAATCATGAAGGATTCTACAGCCTTTTTATGCAGCAATGGCTAGCAACCTACGCGACAAACACCCAGCCTGCCCCGTCCGTTTGCCCCAACGGCCTCATCTTCACACACACCTTGTCAACCGACAGTTGTACAATCAAGGTAGAGACATCCCCCTAAACAGGCAAAATTTCCATCAGTAAACCTCAGAGGTTTGTTGTTGTCTATGGTGGTCGAATGAAGTCTTAGCACTTACGCAGACCCCCCACCTAACTTCCCCCGAAGGAGGAGGGATCGGATCCCCTCCCTTCGGGAGGGGCTAGGGGAGGGTGCTTATCTTAACCTCACACAGCGGCTCTTAGTCGCATTGTTTAAGAACTCAGGCCACTTGTCCAAGTTCTTTTAGAAACAGACCCCGCACCTCAGCAACACGGGCATCCAGTCCTTCTTTGACCCAGCCCTCAGTCGAAATCGGCGGCAGAACGGTCACATCGACTGTGGTTGAGCGAATAAACAAAGCCCCTTTTGGTAGCGCATCGCTGGCGTTGTGAATCACAATTGGAATTAACGGCACACCAGCCTCCATCGCAATGTGGAACGCGCCTTTTTTGAATGGCCCCAACGTGCGCGTGCCGCTGCGTGTGCCTTCGGGTGCAATGGCGATTGATGTCCCGCTTTGCAACGCATCCACCGCAGGTTTCATTTGCTCAATCGCTTTTTTACGATTGCCACGATCGATAAAGACAACACCACCCGCCATCATCAGCGGACCAACAAGCGAAAATTTCAGATCCTGTTTCGCAATGGCGGTCACATCTTTCTGTAAAAGCTTTGCGCCGATAATCATATCAGTGCCGCTTTGGTGATTAAAGATAAAGACGGCGGGACGCGCTGCCCACATGTTTTCTTCGCCGCGCACGTTCAGCTTAATCCCGCTCAGGCGCGTGCCTAGTTCGCCAAGCGTCGAAATCATCGTGTTGACCGCTTCATTGCGTGAGCCTGACCAGAGGCCACGCGCTGCCCCCGCCATCATCGTCGGGATCATGCTGCCATAGGTCAATCCCGTGCGCAAAGCGCTTACCGTGCCAGCCTTTTTGGGCATGATGAAACGATAAGAGGGCCAGTTGCGTTCGGCCGAAATTCGGAACAGCTTCCGATTCGGATTCAGCGGCCTCGGCTTCCCAACAATCTCCAACAGTTGAATATCTTCATGGCTGTCCGTATAAAAATAGCTCTGCGCCAAGTCGATCCCGTGCTTCTCCGCAAACTGTCGCCCATAAAACGCCTTGCCCTCACCCCAACAAGGCGGCTCAACCAAGTTACCCGTCAGCTCGCCGTTCTGCGTTTCAAGCCGCGTACACATCACATGCTCAATATCCATCGCACGCGCCAATGGCTCGACCTGATACGGCGTTGCGGCCGAGACAATCGCCACCGTATGCCCTTTTGACACATGCGCCCGCAACAGTTCGCGTGACTCTGGGTAAATTGCGTCGATTAAATGTTTCTGCGCCACTTCCTCGCCAAAGGCCATAAACTCCGTTTCGCTCGACCCTTTCACCCCGCGTGCGCCAATCGCCGCCATGCTGGCAAAGTTTTGATTATCCGTTGCGTAAGTCAACAGCGATGAGAACTGCGAATATGCTTCGCGTGTCGTCATTTTGCCGCTCAAAATGCGTTCCTGCATAAAATCGACAACGGAGTAGCCGGCAATAAGCGTGCGGTCGAGATCAAAGTAGGCGGCGATGTGCGCCCCTTCTTCACCATCCAAAACCTCTTGCACAATGGCGGCATGCGGTTTGCTGCGATCAACCTGAATAAGTGGTGCGAGGCTGGCGCTTGTGTCGCGCTCCATCGTGAGCGCCTGTAAGTGCGACATCAGATCGCCAAGTTCGTCCAGTTTGCTGATAAAACGCGCCAACACCAACGGGTCGCCAACGCGGTCATCCTCATCAATCAGCCCTTTGTTTTTGGCAAGCAGATAGCCGTTGGATAAAAATGGCTTTGAGACCGCTTCGATTCGGTGAATACGCCCCTGCCAGTGCAGTTCTTCGCCCAGCGAGATGCATTTTTGGATAAATAGTTTTTGATCGACTGGCTCTTCGGCCGAATGTTGTTGCAGCGTATATGCCACCACGCGATACGCTTCCAAATAGGGTTCCAGCACGGCGTGGGACACAAGCGGCTGTTTGTTGCGCAACAATATCTCAACCGCATCGTGACCTTGCCCTAGAATCTCTCGCCAGTTTGGTGCAAGCAGTTGCAACTCGGCTTCAATCTCATCGCTGAAAACAGGTTTGATCGAGTAGAAGAACTCATATTTGAGCAGGTCGCGCAGGCGCATGATTTCTGCCCAGAATGACAGTTCGCGCTGCTCGGCCGATTTGCTCACGCTGCGCAACAGGGCTAACTCGACAAACGCCCGATTGACGAGCAGGTGAATTGACATGTTGCTGTAATAAACGGCGTGCAAATAGGCGTCTGGTGCAATTGCATAGCGCGTTTTGATGCCCAGTTCGCGCTGCTGAATCACACCGCCCTCGACCAAAAGCTTGATCGATTTTGGCACGCTTTCGTCGATTGGCACATCACGCTCAATGACTGCATTCGGCCGATTAGCGCTAATCAACTGCATCAAACGCCCCACATCCACCTGGATCTCCGTCTGTCGCGCCGCGTAACGGCTGAGCAAGCTGGTGCAAACAAGCGAGGTGGTCGTCACGGCGGTCGCTTGATTAATGCGGAAGGCAAGTTCAAACGCCAGCTTTTGCAGTTTGACCTGTTCGGCCGAATATTGCACCATCAAATGCTCCGCCTCTGGCGCACTTGGCGTGTCGGACAACGAAACAGGGTCACCAAAGCGCACCGCAATCTTGCCATAATTACTCGACAGCTTCGCAATGTAGCCTGTCAGCCACCCAATCCCTTCCGACTTTTTCTCTAGCCCCGTTCGTTCGGCCGTTAACCCTTCCACATCGGGCAATAAATCGTAGGTCAACGACACAGGCACGTATTTGACACGATCTACGTCCCCCAAATGACGAGACGCATCAACCACATATTTCAAAATACCCAGTTTAGGCCACAACAGCTTGCCCGTTCGCGAGCGTGTACCTTCAATCGCCCACGTAAAGTTTGCCTTTTGACTGACCAAATGCGCAATATATTGGCGCAACACTGCCTTATAAAGCTCGTTATCCTTAAAACTGCGCCGAATAAAAATGCCGCCCATGCGTCGCAGAATCGATCCAAATCCAAAAAAGTCAAGGTTGATTCCCGCAAAGGTATAGGAGGGCGGCAGGGCGTGTTGCCCCAGCAAAATCCCCAGCACCAGCGTGTCGATATATGTTTTGTGCGTCACAACAAACGCAACAGAGTGCGTCCGCATCAAGCGGCTAATCTGCTTCATCTGCTCGGGATCGATGTCGATTTTGTCCTCAAACCCACGCGACAACAAAAAGCGGCTCGTTTGATCGGTAAACACATCAATCAAAGGGTTATGCGTCGCATACATTTCCTTCAGATAGCGTTCGGCGTCGCGCATCGCAGCATGTTTTGTTTTCCCTTGACGGGCCGCTATTTGCGTTATGGCATCTTGAAAGTGAGGCGTATTGAGGATTTCATTCATCCCTAGATTATAGCGAGAACCAATCAGGCTGAGTCCAAAACGATGATGTTACTCTTATAGACAGAAGTAGTACGCCGTCGTACTATTTGACGACGCATCATTAGATAGACATCTAACACAAAGCAGGGGATGCACATGCAACCACTTTGTTTGCATCCTTCCTCATGCTCTCTTCTTCATATTTTTACCTATGACCCAGCCTAGCCAGTCTGACCGCAACGATTTCAAGCGCTTCATCAAGCTGCTCCACCCTGATGCCCGTCATGAGGTGATGGAAGTCATGGGACAGTTGCGATCTGTTTCACACTACATGAACCAACGGGGTGAGGCGAGTCTAGCCGCATCAGGGCTTTCTTACGCTCAATATCGGGTTTTGTCCCACCTGCTCTACAACGAATTGATTGATGGGCAGTCTGGTATGAACCCGTCTGTGATTAGCAAACGACACGGAACTAATCGGAACACGGTCAGCGCGTTGGTTCGCTCTCTCGAAAAATCTGCGCTGGTCAAGCGTGAGCTAGACGAGCAAGATCGGCGCAAGTTCAATATTTGCCTAACCGATGCGGGGCGCGAGTTGGTTTACAAACATTCTCGCGAACATTTTCAAGCGATTGACGCTATGTTTAGCGTGTTGGATGAACAGGATATTGTCGATTTCGGCCGAATTCTGCACAAACTCAACCAGCGCGTTTGTCAACCCAAGGAACTCAACTAATATGGCAGCTACAGCCTCCACCACAACGCAAAGCCAAGGTCACACCCCCTCAGAGGGCGGCAACCCGCTTGGCCGCGCAATCGCCTATCTTGGCCGCTATCCACGCCTCGCCTCCTTTTCCATCGTTGCCGTCATCGTTGCAACCATCGCGCAGCTTCTCGTCCCGCGCTTTGTGCAAGAAGCGATCGATAGCGCCGTCGCCACCAACCTAACCGCACTCGAAACTGGCACCGACACGGCATTAAGCGCCCTGATCACCGCTTGTTTTACCATTGTTGGGCTATCTATTGCGCGTGGGCTGTTCGCATTTGCACAAAGCTACTCCTCGCAAGTGTTGTCACAGGACATTGCATTCGAGTTGCGTAATGATATTTTTGAAAAGATCCAGCGGCTCAGCTTTAGCTATCACGATCGCAACCGCACGGGCCAGCTCATGATTCGCGCCACCGATGATGTTGAACGGCTGCGCGGCTTTATCGGGCAAGGGTTGCTGATCGCGATTCAAGCGTTGATGCTGCTTGTCGGCGCACTCGTCCTGATGTTTAGTGCCAACGTGCGCCTGACGCTAATTGTGCTGCCGATTTTGCCAATTGCGGTTGTTGTGTTTGGCTTTTTCGGCCGAATCGCCCAACCACTCTTTAGCAAAATCCAAATCAAACTATCCAGCGTCAACACCGTTTTAGAAGAAAACCTGAGCGGGCTTAAAGTCGTCAAAGCGTTTGCCCAAGAGCCTCGCGAATTTAAACGCTTCCAAAACGCCAGCGAGGCGCTACGCGACAGTCGCATCAACGTCAACAAATACTTCTCTATCTTGTTC
>JBMZDF010000152.1:0-11917 GCA_049614105.1 Promineifilaceae bacterium (SeqCode) | reverse complement strand
AAGGCACTTCTGGATACACTGAGTTGGGTCGCTCGTCATCATACTAAATCAATTGGTGAGTCATTAATTGTCAAGTTGCTGGCGGCATGTGGGACAGGGCAGGATGATGACAGCCAGTTTCTGGCATACAAGCTCGTTGGCGTCTGGCCTCATGAACATGCAGCGTGTGTTGCATGGCTGATTGAACAACTGCGTCATGCAGATGACATAGATCAACAGGCTGCGATTTGGCAAGCATTGGCAAGACAGGCCACAGCGGATAAGGCAAGTCGTGCCGTAGTGTTAGAGCATCTGCAAGCTGCATTGCCAACTCGCGGTGCATTGGCGGCGTGGGTGCGACTACAACATGCCACCGACAAAGCAAATTTGCTCACTGCGATGAATCGCCTCGCAGCGGAACCCGATAGCTGTCTGCACGCTATGCTGGATGCAGGTTGTGATGATGATGTGTGGCGCATGTCTGATGGTGATATGTGGCGCGTGTCTGATGACGATGATTATCATCATTGGCTCGTTGCATCGAGTCGTGCCTTTATTGAGGCAGACAGCCAGCGCCTGTTGCCGGTGTTGCTGATGCGTTATGAAGCGTCCCTGATGAAAGATGACTGGACAGAGCGGCGCATTTTATTGGCGGTGCTGGCGGCTTGTCTGGAAGCAATGCCAAAAGCGGTACAACAGGCGAGCAGGACATCAACGCATGGGGCGCTGGAGGGACTGCTCGTCAAAGGTGCTGCTGACGCTAACAGCTTTACGGCGCGACGACATGCATTGCTGGGGATAAGTTATCTAGGCCAAGTTTCAGCCGCCATGGTTCCTGTGCTGATTGCGGGCTGTATTGATAATGTGGAAGTCGTTAGGCGTGATGTGGTCAAAGCGGCTGAGAGTTTCCAAACGGTTGAAGCGGGCGTGATGACGGCGTTGACGCCCTATTTGACAGGTGAGAGCATCATCACGGCGCAAACGGTGGGCAAGATGCTCGGTGCAATCGGTGCACACGCAGCGTATGGGGACAACGAACTGCGTTCACAAATTGAGCAGGCGCTTGTGCTAGCAATTGACGACTCGAGCAGTGATCGCGAAACAGAGGATAGGATACCGACGATTAAGCTAGCGGATGTGTTCTATGAGGCGCTGTTGACGGTGACGGGGCTGCCAAGCTGATGTGGTCAGTTGTTGATAGTTGCACGCAATACAGGAATTGAGAGACGTGATCCCAATGGAGGGGAATGATGTTGTTGAATAAATCGAAGATTAAGGTAGAGATGTTTTGCCAGTCCACCCCTTTGTTCAGCTTGCCGCAATAATCGAACAGCACCCACTCTATGTGCGAAATTTATCGCGAGATGCCTTGCTCGCCTTTGCGCATTTTGATATGCAGGTGGCGCACTTATGCGTGTTATCCCTCTATAACTTAAAAGCGCCGCTAACGCGCCGGCTGATCGTGAAGCAATTTACGGAGCCACTTATGACCTCATTACATCTATCAACTACCACAATGCCTATGATTCGGGAGCAGTCAAACTTCCGACTACAATATTTCGGCCGAAAAGCCCTCACCAACACTGACCTGTTAACCTTATTGCTCAATTCGGCCGAAACACCCACCCTCGCCCGTACCTTACTTACCCACTTCGGATCACTTCACAACTTAGCACGCGCCTCAAAAGCACAGCTTCTACGCCACCCTAACGTTGGTGAGACAGTAGATGGATGTCACACATCGTTACGTGATCAGCTAGACTGTTTCGACTAGCCTTCCTTTTCTACCGAACCCGCATATAAATGAAGACACAGCATTCATTGCTGCAATAAACACCTACACCGCTCTGGAGAACAACATGAAGATGACCTTCCCATCTGTCCCGGTACAGCCGTTAACCCCTGCCCTGCGCTCGTTGGCAAATGCACAGGCGCGGGTCAGTTCGGCCGAAAATCAGCTCGCCCGGCTCGCCAATCAACACCAATCAGTCCAAACATACATCGCCACCGAACAACAGTTGCAAGCCGCCAAGCTTGACGCTGAACGCGCCCGTGACACCGTATCGAATGTCGCTCTATCTCAATATGATGGTCGTTGCACCCGTTTGCACGATGATGTGCAAATCGCCAAACGTGCGGACATTAATCTGTTGGATCAGACGGTGGCACTACTCTGGTTATTTTGCGATCAACCAGAGGTCATCAATTTTGATAGACCCGAACAACTGCGGGCAACGCTGCGCCGAGAGGGGCTGCAAAACAAGCTGTGCCTCAATCGCACGCGGATATTGGCAACGATTGAAGCGTTATTTGAGCGCCCTGCGGTCAAGGTTTGCGGTTGGATTACGGTGGAGGATGCGGCCGAAGATGTTTGGCGGCATGTCATTGTGTCGGATGAGACGAGTAAATTGGCAGCGCGGCGGGTTGCTGAGGCGCGGATTTCGGCCGAATTTGGCAGACGTGCATGGTGTTGGGCGCAAGAACCCCTCATCACCACCATGAATATCCGTTGCGACTATCGCCCTGTTTCGGAGCCAATCACGCTGCCCTTTGCCCGTATCCGACAAAACCTTGCGCATCTTGTTACTAAACACTCTCAACCACGCCACAACTCACGCTGTTTACATTCAAAAGAGGACGCTTCATGAATCGTAACCGCTTTCCTTTCCGCATAATTGTCATTGGCATTGTATTTCTTGCCGCGATTTTAGCCTTTGAAATTTTCAACTTTGACACAACCCGTTTTGCTCTCAATCATCTGCTGCGCGACAAATCGTTTGGTCAGTCAAGCGGTATTTCGTGGGCCGCTGTCCTTGCCATTGCTTTTTGCGGCATCGACTTTGCTGGCCTGCTCCATATCTTTACAGGCGGCACAAATCGAACGCAGACCCCAACCCACATTTGGTATTTGATGGGCGCATGGCTGCTTGGCGCAACGCTCAACGCCATCATGACTTGGTACGCTGTTAGCATGATTCTCATCGATACGCCCATTGTCAACGGCGTGATGACGCAAGAACAATTGCTCAAGATTGTGCCAGTTTTTGTCTCGTCTCTCGTTTGGTTGACGCGCGTGCTGTTTATCAGCGCTCTGGCGATGATCGGATCGACCCTCCTCCCGTTTCTACAGCATCGGCCTGTTCACCCAACCGCCACGCCAGCCGCTGAGCCACCTTCGCGCCGCCCCGTGCGCGATTTGCGCGATAGGGAAACGGTAACCAGCCGGCCACGTCGTGGGCACTCACCCAACGGGCAACCCTGACCCCAATGCTATCGCATTCGTCGCAGCGATAGTTTCCAACCATTAGCTTCGGAGAACAATTTATGAAAACGACACGCAAGAAAGTGCAACTGCGGCAAATTGTCGCGCACCCTGCCCGCGATCGATCCCCGCTCAAAATTGATGATGAGATGGTGCAATTAGTCGTCCAGATTATCGTTTCAGGCGGCATCAACGACCACGAATCAATTCTCGTTGGTCCACATGAGGAAAAAGGGTACTTTTACAATCTGAGCGGCTGGCGGCGGTTCAATGCGCTTGTGCTCGCGATTGGACTGCAAGAGGTGGCTGCGGCTGACCCAGACAAGTTTGGTGTTGGTGAAGATGGTTTCACGATTGAGCATGTTGGGCATCATCTACCCGCGATCGTGCTGCCGATTTCGGCCGAATTAGAAACGGCCGTCGCGCACATGGTCACCCATCTATACGGCGAACGCCCCCTCTCTACAGCTTTTATCAACGTCAAAGATCGGGTTGAACAGGGTCTTATTCTAACCGCCGCCAACAGTGGGCGACAGCAGCCAGATTTACTGGGACGTGCGAAATCGTATCACTGGCTCGTTAGCAACGGCGCGTCGCCTTCACAGATCGCGCAGCGTAACGGGCAATCGGTGCATCAGGTGAATGGGTTGCTGGCATTGGGGCGGGCATCGGCCGATTTGCAAGCCCTCATCCTCAATAACACCTATCCAATGGGTATCTGCCACCATTTATCAAGTTTGAACGATAAACAGGCGCAAGGTGTCGAGCGTTTTCTGCTTGAAATGGCAACCCACTCAGCCTATTCGCGTCCAACGGTGCAAACGATGCGCAAGTTGTGTATTCAACTCAAGAAATTTTCGCCACAGTTACCGATGCAGTTCACAACCCAAATTCAACGCAATCAGGCTCGCATTTGGGCGGCCATCATCACCAACGTGTCTATTTCTGACGTGGCCTACGCCTTTGCGATGGCATTCCTCTACAACCACGGGAGCAAAGATTCATTGAATCGTCCATGGTTAAACGATAACAACATGACGCTCTGGCTCGAATGCTTGATGGGGGACGAGCTACCTGCCATAAACGACATGGTGGATTGGTTCACACTGGCGCATACCTATCTGATTCAACAGGGGATTGGCTGCGCGACCTGTCCGCTCAACCAGCTTCCCGCACGCCAGTTGAAATGTGATTTGGATACCACTTGGGCGCACAATGAATTCGGAATGCCCTGTCGGTCACAGCCAGCGGGCATCCGCGAAAATTATAAGGTCTGTCTCAATGCATTTGCCGAGAATGATGCATTTAAACTAGAGTTGCCTGAAGCATATCGTGGGCGTGAGCATGTTCAGGAGGAGCGCGGCACGGTGTTTGTGGATTCGGCCGAAAACCTGCTCCCCATCTGGCACGCCCAGCGCATCTCTGAAACGCTCACCGATCAAGTTCAATTTAGCGGTAGCATTCTGTGGCGAACGTCGTTTGACTACCAAGGCTATGACATATGGCAATTCCTGCGCCTGTCTGACGCCAATGGCAATCGCGGCTATCTGGCTCAGCGGGCCGATGAGAATCAGCAAATTGTGGCGCGAACCTGCGTCAAACTCAGTTGGAACAGCCTGCTGACCGCCATTGATGAGGGGGATATATGGTCGATTTCTGCTGACATGACCGAGTTTGAACCCTTGCCCCTGCACCCCGCCGTCACGCTTGCCTCCTTTAACGACGACTCAGACTTAGTTGAGACGGATGATTTGCTGCTCAGCGCGAACGCCGAGGCGGATGATTCAGTCCAAGATTTTTATGGGAAGGCTGCGGGTTGGAACCTCTACGAATCGATCCACACTGCGGCCCAGTACTTTTATGCTTACAATCCTGAAACAGACGTGTTCACACGCGGCCATGATGCTATTGATGGCGTTTTGTATGACATCGATCCGCAGTTGCTTACAGTAGACCTACACAAACAAATTGCGGTTCGCTATGGTGATTTGATGCCAGAACCTGAACCGATCGTTAGTGAGATTGAAACAGGTGAGCACGCCGAGATAAATGAGGATAATTCGGCCGAAACTAAACACCCTCCCCGCGTTGAACAACAGCCAGACGCCGCACAACTGGCTGACATTGAACGGCTTGTCCAAATTGAAGCTGGCCCGATACTGCTCGACATCATTCGCACAACAGGCACGGCGCGACACGAGTTGCGTCAGTGGATTGACGCTGCCGCCGTTGAGCAAGCACCTGCGGAACTGGCTGATGTGGCAACTGCATATCTGAAACAGCATGATTGGCAACATGTTCACGGTCATTGCTGGCAGATGAATGCAATTTCGGCCGAAATAACGCTCGGTGAAGCGTTCATCACGCAATGGGAGTCGCTTCACCCGCTTGTACAAGCATTTGCGCCCGCTTCCGACCGCCTACCGCCACCAGCAATACATAGTCATGCGCCCACTCAGACCACCGATCTCACAGGTACAGCCTTTGGTGTCAACGACAAAGCACACCATAAACTCATTCGGGCTTATATGGATCGTCACGGCGCAACCCAAACCGATCATCCATTCGCCACTCCATGCGGCCGTTGCAAGTTCAAACTAGAAGGTTCCCCTTTGAGCGGCAACCCTACCGCCCCGCACTGTGCGTGGTCAAAAGGACGACGCAAGATGACGTTTCGCGAAATTGTGTCATCGGACAAATCATTGGCTGAGCAGTTTCCGCCCATCTGGCAGTGTGGGCAGTTCAAACCAAACCAAACTTGGAAAACACTCATCCCCACTCATCCCACACCGCCCCCATTGCCCCGCAACTGGTACTTGCAACAGATTAAATCACTCGTACACCACGCCAGTGGTCTGTACTCAGCCTACGATGACGTTGTCTTATATCCCTTCCACTTTCTAACGGGGCGGCCGATGTCTTCGGCCGAAAGCTGGCGCGGCTGGTTTGCAGCAGAACTAGACGCTCAACAAGGAGATTTGTCTGACGAACAGCTATACACCCTGTTCATCTGGACTATTGCCGAATGGCATCGCCTCCATAGCTCATCTGACACAATCCCGCTCCCCGTCGATGGCAACGCCCAACAATTCGTTGCCGTTGACAACATCCGCCTACGCCTTAACATACCCTCCGTGGACATTCTCCATAAAACCAGAGCCATCTCCCATGACAACAATTGACACCCTCCTCAAACGCAGCCAGCAGCATGACGCCGCCAAAGAAGATTACACTATCTCCACCCGCAACATTACCTACCTAGCCAACAATAACGCCTGCCAAGTCGTCTTCCCTGGCGGACTTTTCGGCAACGTCAGCCACAGTCCAAGCGATCATGCCCTTGCTCAGATTTGCCAAAAGCTCAAAACGCCACCCACACGCTATATGCGAACCTGCCCACCCGATCTACGTGCCACCAATCTCAACCATTGGCAACGTGGGATGGGTGACAACAATTGGTTTATTCGCACCAACGGCAGCACGGTGCGCGGCGTTCTCAGCGACCAATACGTGCCGCTCGACAACAGTGATGTGCTTGAAACGGTTGCCACTGTTTTCGCTGGCGATCACATTACCAATTACACGCTTGTTCGTCCGCACGTTTCGGCCGATTCAATGTGGGTTCGCATCGTTCTGCGCGATAACGTCGGCGATAACTACGGTATTGGCATCGTCATCGGCAATGATGAAATTGGGCGCGGCAGTTGCAAAGTGCTGCCCTTTGTCCAGCGTCATTCCTGCACCAACAGCACCGTTTGGCAAGCTGGCGGCTATGAACAGCGCCACGTCGGTCGCCGTGCGCGAGAAGCATTACGAGTACAGATGAAGTCCGCCATTCTGGACGGCTTGCGAGCCTCTTCAACAATGTACAAACAAGTTTTGCAGGCCGAGGAAGAACGTTTGCCCAATATAGCTGACTTCATCCACGGGCTAGCCGAGGAAAATAGCTGGAATGACCACGTGCGTGACACAGTTCTGCTTGGCACAGAAGGGGAGCAGACGCGCATGGGCGTTGTGAATGGACTGAGTTTTGCAGCGCATTCGGCCGAAAACGTCAACGACGACCTGCGCCAAATGCTCGAATTGCTCAGTGGAAAACTCCTCATGCAACCCTACGTCAGCGGTCGCCAACGGTTCAGCTAAATTTATTTGATACAAGGCAGCTAGAAAAAAAGAGGCTGTTTATCAACAGCATAGGAAGCGGATTGACACCCCGTTGCTTCTGTTCATTTTACAAGGGCAGGTCACACCGACCTGCCCTTTTCTTCATCATGTCACATTCAACTGCCGAAATACCCCAGATTGTGTTTGCAAAAGGTGGAAAAACGGCGATTCCTGTGTTTGCGCCGCTGCTGGTTGTGGATGGCGTTTCGGCCGAACTCATCGCTATCCGCATGGTTGGCCCGGCCGAAGCGGTCAAAACGAATTGGGCAATGCTGGTCAGCGGCTACAGCAAGCAACAGGTCACGCTCAACGGCACATTTATCACGACTAGAGGCGCAAAGCATTTCCACACGCTCAAAACTATATTGCCATCTGGCTTAGTCGATTGGTGTCTCATTCATCATCAGGCTGCAGCCCAAACGGTCAAGCCAGATCGCCCTTTTTACGTTTTCACCAAGTCAACTTCCCAACGTCCCGAACAATTCTTCGCCATTCTTGATGCAGGTCTCGATGTACCGTTATTGTCCGTTTGGCAGGATTTCCTTTGGCACACAGGCCGTCACTGCAAACTCATCGAATCGGCCGATCCCAACCCGTATGGTATGGCGGCGTGGCGTATCAACCCCGACCAAGCGCAATGGGCAACCCTAATTTCACAAGGTTTACAAGACCAGTTCATCAGCTTTGATGGCGACCACATTGTCAGTTATTACACCGTCGATGATGCGCTTGACGATGGCACTTTACACACTGTCCCAGTTACAAATTCACAACTTACGGAGCCATATTCAATGACTATCAAACCTAATAGTGTTCATTCTCCCCATTTTTCACTTGGTCAGCTTGTTATGACGTCTGGCGCACAGGCGTTATTTGCAAAAGGTGTTGATCCAACCCCTATTCTGCAACGCCACTGTTTACTTGATGCAGATCTCAATACAGGCGATCTGCGGGCCAACCAAGAAGCTGCCAAGAGCGGTCTGCGTATCTTTTCAAGCTACAACACAACTCAGGGCAAATTATGGCTTATCACCGAAGCCGATCGTTCAACCACAACCTACTTACTGCCGTCCGAATATTGACGAAAGGATTCACTATGTTCGACCCACCACACTATGACTACATTATTTTCAACAAACAGGCGGCGTTTGAAGCGTTTCGCTATAAGCCGCCCAAAGTAGCGGCTGTCTACCTATCCCATAATCTGCACAGCGAAATTGACGCTATCCGTGACGCACTAAGCAAAGGGTATCGTTGGGTGCGCACTGACGGCCAATCTGCCATCTTTGAAAAAACGTTGATCCGCCCGTTGTTGCAAGATCACATAGGCTCACCACCCGTTCACTTCATTTCGAGGGTGGCTTATGAAAATTGAGCATGGCAGCCACGTTACGATTGCGGTGCAAGGTGTGTGGCTAACAGGTGTCGTTCGTTCAGCCAGCAACTTTGGGCGTGATGGGCCATCAAATTGGCATATTGACTTTGATGTTGACGGCATTCGTCGGCATTGGAAACAGCAAATGGATGGTGGGCGCGTTGTCGCCCATCGAGTTTTGACCTTGAGCGAGCGGCGGCTTGAGATTGCACGGTCGTTTAGCCGTGTGGCAGTTCAGGATCCACTGCTTGCCCGCGATGCAGCGCGACTGTTGCGCATTCTGCGTGGCTATCGGACAACTGTTGCCGACTACGTTTGTATGGTTGAACGACCACATGTCCTTGCCAAATCAGTTGACCTTGCTAAGTGGCATCCCAAACTGCAACAGCTAAGACGCCTATTTAGCGAACCACTCTCGGCCGCGCTGCGCAACTACTAAGGAGCATGAAATGTCCCGTTTAGAGTCTGCTGCCATTGCCCACTACTATAAAATTGCGCCCGAAGTTACCCAACTCATTGTACAGTTTGTCACCGCTCCACAAGGAGGCCGTTTATTAGACCCCTGCGCAGGCAAAGGGGCCGCGCTTGTTCAACTTGCAAACGCTTGGGGCATGGAGCCGTTCGGCGTTGAAATTCATCCTGAACGCGCAACAATTGCGACCTCTGTCATCAATCAATTGATTGCTAACCGTCCGACGCTACAGCATCATGACCGTCAGGTTACGCGCCTTTTTGCTCATTCGATGCAGTTTATGAACATCTCCCATGCCTCATTTAACTGCGCCTTTGTAAACCCACCTTTTGATTATGATGAAAAGGATAAGCGGCGCGAGGTTCGTTTTCTAAACAAGGCGACTGGGTGGCTACAAACGGATGGTATTTTGATTTTTGTGATTCCACAGGCGATTTTGCGCTTGAAACGGATTGCGGAACCTCTGTTGAGTTGGTATTCAGACTTGCGACTGTATGCTTTCCCAGCAGCGTTCCGCCGTTTTGGGGAAGTGGTCATTTTCGGCCGAAAACGCCCCCGCCGCCAAGCTCAATTTGATGACACCAATCTCAAATACCTCCAAGCACAACACGCCACCTCTTTAACACCGCTTGATGAGGCCGCCCCGTTTGTTTACGAGCTGCCACGTTTGTGTCTCTCAACAACACGGCTCACATTTTTGCCAAAGACGTTGACTTCGGCCGATATTCTCAGCGAAGTACAGCAGCATGGCATCACCACCCTCCCTGCCTACCAACGTCTGATTTCGTCACCGCCAAACTTGTTGCACAACTTCCGCCCTCTTATGCCGCTGCGAAAAGGACATCTTGCCAACCTCATCGCGGCGGGTTTCTTGAATAATCAGCGGATCGAGCGGAGCAACCAAGCGCCACTACTCATCAAAGGGTTAACTTTCAAAGATTCGCGCAGCCGTGAGTATCATGAGCAGAAGGGGGAATCGGTGCAAAAGGTGACCGAACTAACCGAGTCATTCAACACCGTTATTCACACCCTCGCACCCGATGGCTCAATAACACGTTTGAAAGGAGATGCTCTACGCACGTTTTTAGGTACGCATATCGCCCAACTAACCAAAATCATTGCTCGTTTGTATCCCCCCGTTTATCAATTCGACCTCAACGGCTATGACGACCTCATCGCAGGGCTAAATCCCAATCGCTCGTTGCCCAACTCAACTTTGAAGGGCCTGTTGCCCGCCCAACAGCACACCATTGCCGCCAATGCGATGCGGCTTGATGATCGCTATCTTGGGCAAAAGGAAACCTACCTGAATGGGGAAATGTCTGTTGGGAAGTCACTGCTTGGCCCCGGCATCTGCCGCTGCATTGGTGCAAAACACATTATCGTCATCTGCCCACCCCATCTGGTTGAAAAGTGGAAGCGGGAAATCGTCTATGCAATCCCAGCAGCACGGGTAATGACATTGCGCCTGCCAAGTGATGTTGATCGTTTCTTCGCGATGCTGGCTTCGGCCGAAAAGCCACTCTACGGCGTCATGAAAGATACCACCATGTCGCTTGGCGAAACGTGGGTGCATAGTTACGACTGGTGCGGTCCCGTCACTCAGCAAAAGCGCGACAGACACAGTCGTATCCAAGCCCGTTACCAATCGCAACTGGTCAATGTGTTTGTTGAAAACTTCCGTGCGTATCGGGATGATTTAGATCGGCTGATTGAGTTAAAACGCTATCCAAAATGGCGATCCGGGCAGCAGTCGGTTGGCAAAATCACAGCCTCAATCCCGTTCGCCAAACTGACTAAATACCTGCTGGAAATACGGACGCCCCGTTGTCCTGTGACAGGGCGGCGACTCATGACGACAGAAGGCTATGCAATGCCTAAAGATTTTCAGAAGCGCATCTGGCGCGGCGGTTATACGGAGCCATGCGCTACGTTTGTGCGATTGAATCAACGGCACGGTAGTTGGCCTGCGAGCAATATTCAGATGGGTTTGCAGCGACTCGATGCGATCCAGCGCGACATTCATGCGGGCAACAGTGCCTATTCGTCTGTCTCGCCCGCACGTCCAGAACGAGCACGCTGGCCGTTGGCTGAATACATCACCCGCCGTTACAAAGGGCGTGCTGATGTCTACGTTTGTGACGAGGTTCAGAGACAGAAAGGTCGATCTGAACGTGGGCGCTGTCATGGATTGATGATTGCGGCGTGTAAGAAGCACATTGCATTAACCGGCACGCTGTTTGGCGGTAAAGCATCAACTTTATTTTTGTTGTTGTATCGATCTTCGGCCGATATTCGCCAACATTATCGTTTTCAGGACGAGTCTCGCTGGGTCGATGAATACGGCATTTTGCAGGAGACGATTTCAGAAACGATTCACGAAGATAGCGGCACAGGCAAAAGCAAACGCCATTCAACTGTCAAAGAACTACCGGGCGCAGCTCCCCATTTGGTGCGTTGGCTGCTTGACCGCACAACCTTTCTCATGCTGAATGATATGGGCTACTCACTGCCAGCCTATAGAGAAATTCCGCATGGCATTCCGATGGCACCTGCGATGCAGGTTCAATATGACTATCTCGAAACAACTTTGCAGGATGTTATCGGCCGAATGTTAGCAGTTGGAGATCGATCGCTGTTGGCAGCCTATCTTATGGCACTATTG
>JBMZDF010000151.1:0-11929 GCA_049614105.1 Promineifilaceae bacterium (SeqCode) | reverse complement strand
CTTGATAATTATTCAAGCGCGGCCAATTCGGGATGGGAAGAGAAGGAGAAGAGGAGAAATAAAGAAGTTATTTAATCTGTTCCCCAGTATAAGATGTATCGTTTGCACAGCGTTTGCATAACAAACGAGTCTGCAAACGGTTAGGGCAAGCCCAGCATTTTGCTCACATCTAAAATTCCTGCGCCAAATCCGCCAACGCCGGCCGAATTGTCGGCGTTGTTGAAAATCATGTTGCGTACCTGTTCAGGCGACACAGCCCCGTCGGCCAACGCCAACGCCGCCGCTCCGCTAACCAGTGGTGTTGCAAACGATGTACCGAGCCAGTAGGCAAACATTGGCTCATCTGGTGCGTGCATTCCAAGACTAATAATGCCGTAGGGGCAAGGTTCTTCATCAGGCAGCATCTCGACAAAGGGTAAGCATGACGCAACAATCCCAAGTTCCTCACCCTCACAATCGCCATCGATGTCGTCCCCACCAGGTGCGGCAACATTGCCAGGATTAGAATAGCAAGAAAGTTCGCTAGCCGCCGCGTTCGGTTTCATAATGCTAGAGGCAACACCGATCACGTGTGGATCTGAGGCAGGTGTTTGCGTAAATAGCTCTTTCTGATTGCCAGCCGCAGCCGCAATCACAACCCCTTGGGACTCATACGCTAAAATCGCTTGTTGCAATAAAAACGGCGTTTCCTCAACACGCAGACCCAAACTCAGATTGACAACCGCCTTTTCACCAGGGGCCAACTGTGTCAAATAATGCTCTAAAACTGAGATCAAGTGCGGCAGTTCCGTGTAAAGTCCCAATTCTTCATCAAACTGCATCACCTGAATCAGATGAAGCTGTGCATCTGGTGCAACAACATGCACAAGGTTGGCAGCGAAAAACCCGTGACTATGGCCCTCAGACGGCAACTGATACTCATTTCCTGAAATCAGCGCGTGATTGCATAAGGTAAATGGCTCGTATGCTTTGCCTAGCTGGATGCTGTATTCGCCTGTTGGCAGCGGGCTTGAATCGAACAGCAAGACCTTAACGTTATCGGCGTTAGGTGGATTTTGCGGCAGGTGAATGTCAGACAGCATCGTTTGGTTAAAGAATAGCTCCGAGTCTGTGAGACCAAGGCTTGCACCTGAGCCTTCAACCCCGATGTAGGAGCCACCTGTATCACCACCAACATAGGTTGGTTCTGCAAGCGGGGTCGCGCTTACAATTTGCGAGCGTCCAGTGGTGACCGTTTCCAACGTTTGTTCATTGAATATTCGGATGAAATCGGCCGTTTTTGATGCATCCCCTAAATCAACCTGATAAATAGCGGCATCTTGTTCCTTAAAAGGTTGAATCAACGTCACCGCTCGATCGCTATCAGAAATAGCCTGATACAGCTTATCAACATCAGTCTCATTTCCTGCCAAGAAAACTAATCCGTTTAAGGTTGCGTCATCCGCTTGTGGGTCAGGGGTTGCGGTCACGTCCAATTCTAATTCTTCGATTGTCCTGTTGACCATATCAAGCGTTTCAAGCACGGTACTTTGCTCTATGAACAGCCGCGACAGCTTTACAGCGCCATCCTGTGGAAGAACAGTTGGCAGAGGAGACAGTTCCATAAAGTCAACGATTTCAACCCCAAGTTTGTCAGCAATCGTTTGTGCCTGCTCCTTAATTTGGTCTGGATGACCAATCAAAACCGCACGACCGTTTACCGTATAGTTTGTATTGATCTGCTTCGCCTCGGCAAGCGTAAGGACAGGAGCAAGATTCGGACCACAAGCCTCCTCAACCTGTGTCACCGTTGGCAAGTCGTGTAGTATTTCACTTTCCCCTCCAACCTCGCCTTCACCTACTTGTGTTGGAACAGGTGTCTTTTCTATGGTTGGAACAGGTGTCTTTTCTACCTCTCCCATTCGGCAGCTAGCCAGAAACAATGCCAAGAGCAAAAATAATGTGATGTAATACTTCGTTCGCACATCAACCTCCGATAAACTTGTATAACTTGTGTACTTCGGCAGATCGCAAACAAAAGCTGGAGCGTTTGACAATCTACTTAAGTGACATTTTATGTGGCTATTCTGGAAAAAGAAGCAAACCTATTTGGACAAGTTTAAGATATGGGAATTAAATAGCAGGTGTAATTTCGTCAGTGCAAGCCTTAAAACATGCTTGCAAGCTAAATAATCCTCATTTCTAAGTTAGTCAAACTGCAATGCTCGATTCTGTCACCTTCTGTCAGGATTGTGATTTTAGAAGTAGCCTTTGTCGCCTTTCGAGCAGAATAACGCGAGGCGGAAAACTATTCCGCCTAAGTGTAACCAAATTGCTTTGTGGGTTTTGACGTCTGGCGCAATTCAGAATTTGCAGGGGTGAGCTTAGAGTGCATCGGCCGAACCGACCAAATAAAAAGGTGCCCAAAAGTAAGGATGGCGCACGTAGTCTGGTAGCTGATCCTCAGTGAGTAGGTGCTGCTGCGCTTGCCGCAACGCATCCCCTTTGGTCGCGCCAGCTTTGAGCGCCTGATAAAAAACGCGCATGAGTTCGGCCGAAACTACATCCTCAACCGCCCAGTGGCTCAAAACAAGCGAATGCGCCCCCGCCGCCAAAAACGCCCGCGTCAGACCCAATAGCTCATCCCCACCCCCCAACATGCTGCGCCCCGTATTGCACCCGCTCAAAGTAACCAGCGACGCCTGAAGCTGCATGTTGAAAATATCGAGCGTCGTTAGCCAGCCATCCTGCAACGCCAACCCAGAGAACAGCGGATTATCTGCGCGAAACTCGCCATGTGTGGCAAAGTGCAACATCCGCTGCTGCTGTGCAGACGCCATCACCGCCGCACGTTGCGCGTCACCCTCCAGTAAAAGCTGTGAAGGCCATTCTGAGGCAATTGACTGTGCCTCCGACACCGCCTCTGGCAGCAGATCGCCATGCGAATATCCCACCGCCAGCATCCCCGTCACCGTTGCGGGGATCGGTTTTGTGTAGGCGAGAAAAGTTGACGCGGGCAAATAGCTGAGCGTGTGCGTCTCAACTAAATAGTGTGTTCCATCAAACAGGGCATGAAATGGCAAATAGTGGAGCGAGTCGTGCGGAACAATAATTAGACGTTCAAACGAACTAAGCTGATCGCGAATCGGTGCAATAAGCTGCTGATAAAGCGTGCGTAACACTTTCTGTGCATGCCCCACCATTTTTGGGATTTTCGAGATCGGCAGGCGTGGGATCGTTTTGAAGTTGACGTTGAGGGCATATTGGGTACGCTGAATGGTGCGGAAAGGGGTGGCGCAGGTGTGGGTGGAAATTGTTTCGGCCGAAACACAAAACAAAATCAACTCGCCCTCAATCACATAATATTCCAAGAGCAACGTATCCTCATCTAAATACGGCTGCACATTCGCGACATGGATCTCGGTCAGCGACAAATCGCGCACATAATCGGCGTTGCGAATCAAAAGTGTCGTGCGCAATTCCGTCAGACGTGCCTCAATCGTTTGCTGATCTTGCAGTAGTTTCTCCTGATTGATGCCCTGACTGCCGCCTGATTGCTGGATTTGACGATAAAGCGCGTTGTGCTGGGCGGTTAGCTCATTCATTTCCACCACGATTGGCTCGTCATCAACATGACGAGCCTCCAATCGCAAGGTGACACGTTTTGACACCATCGCCAGCAGCGAACGCGATTTGGCCTCCTCCACATATGCAAGCGCCGCCGCATTTCGATTGAGTTGCAAATTAATGCGGACCAGCGACTCATAAATTGTCTGCTTGTCGCCATCTTGCAAGAAAGTGGGTCTGAATTCGAGCATCATGCCCGCTTCAAGCCGCCGCACCGCGTCAAAAGCGCGTGTCAAATGGGCAAGTGCATCGAGCGGGCGATCTGCCATTCGGCCGAGCAGCGTCTCACCTGAAAAGATAACAGACAATAGCTGATGTGATTCTGCCAGTTGAAGCCCTTGCTGCACATCTGCCTGCGCTTGCTCCAGCTCGTTCATTGCAAACCGTGCGTGCGCTAAAAGCACAAACCCCTCGGCCGCGCCCAGCGGATAAGCCCCTGCTTCAAAAAATGACATCGCCTGCACGGCCGCCTCAATCGCCCGTGTCCATTTGAACTGTTTCAAAAGCAACTCAGCACGCGCCAAGTTGACCACCGCCAAAGAAAACTCATTTTCACTGGCTGTCCCAATCAATTGCGCGATCCGATCAACGGTCGTCAACGCTTCATCATAACGATGCAGCCCCGCATATGCTTTCGCCTCAATCAGCAAATCATGCGGCGTATCTGGCAAAACCTGATGCGTTTGGCAAAGCGTGTGAATTGCTTCAAACCGCTGGATTACGTCCCAGAAACGGCGCAGTTGAAGCAAGCAAACGGCGGCGTTCAATTCAACCTGCACGCGCCCCTGTGTCCACCCTGTTGATTCCCAAATGCGAATCGCCTCGTCATGTAGTTGGAGCGCCTGATTAAATCGGCCGCTTTGATGGTAGGTGAGCGCCAAATTTTGCTTCACCAAACCGATCAAAACAGGATAATTCACCTCATTGGCAACCTGTAGCGCCTCTTGTCCAACTGTCAACGCCTCGTCAAAGCGGCCTAACATGCACAGCACGTAAATTTGATTGTTGACTGTGCCAACCAAGCGATGGCGCAGATTTTGGCCTGCCTGCCGTAGCTGTTTGCGGGCTGACTGGAGCAACGGCAAACTTTTATGAGGCTTTCCGAAGCGATTGTGGATCATGGCTAAATTGTTGACTAGCAGCGCGTAGGAACTCCACAATTCGGCCGATTTCAAAATCGGCACGGCATCCTCTCCCGCTGCAACCGCCTCCGCATAACGATCCAAATTTGACAGCGCCCAGATGCGTCCAATCTGCAACCGCGCTTTCTCAATCGGTGCATTTTGTCGCTGGTGAATTTCACCCGCCTGATCAAACAGGGTCAGCGCCTGTGCGTGTTGGCCTAACGCAACAGAGCGCACGTTGCCCTCTGATCGCAAGGCAAGCGCCGTGATGTCTTGTTCGGCCGAAATTTCCCCAAGCTCATGTATCAACGCAACAATCCGCAATGCTTTCTGCGAATCAGATTGCATGGTACGCGCATAGGTGTTTTGTAATTTTTTAGCGAAGTCGTGTGGTGAAAATTCTAAAAAGCACGCATCCCAAAGCGAGCCTCTGACGTGATCAGATGATGCATCTAACAACTGCTCAATTCGATTGTCTACCGTCATGCAACCTTTCCAGGCTCAACCCTTTTTAAAGACAAACCATATACAGTGCTTGCTATTTGCCGCTAAACAGCGAGCGCCGCATACGCAATCGTCAATCGACCATCCATGCTGATCGACTTATATTTTTTGGATAGCCTCATGCAGCGCAGCAAAAGGAACTGATTGATCAATTTCCTGTGCCGTACCTGCCGCACTGAGGTCTAAACTTTCAGTGATTGTAGATGAATCAAGAGTTCATCGCCGTTTAAAATGAGTTCATATTCGCCAGGAGGTAGATGATCGATGATAAAGCTACCTGCAATATCAATGGTCACCGTTTGGACTGGCTCACCCGCTTTGTAGAGTTGAGCCTTATAGTCATCCTCACCGCCGATCACCAATCCAACAATCGCCTTGTAGCCGACATGTTCGATGTCATCCTGCACGTCGATTGAAATTTGTACGCCGTTTGCCTCATAAAGCAGCAAATCGTCGTCGTCGCCGCGAAATGCAAGCCTTGGCGCACCGACTGGCGCAGCCACTGGAAACAGCTCGGCAAACCAAACCTTAACACGTTTCAACATGCTTGGCTGGCTTGGAAAATCACCGATAAAGCGTTGCATTTGAACCAGTTCGCGTGAACAGTGTGGGCAAATAGCGAGATGAGCGGTGACACACTGCGTTGCCGCTTTCGCCAGCATCCCAAAGTGATAGTCACCAAGTTCATCCGCAGATGGGCAAGTGTGTCGATAGAGTAAGGCGCTTAGGCTGTGTGTTTCGGCCGAAAGCGCCTCAGCTCGCGCTCTTAATTCGGCCGAAGCCTCAATTTGAGCCGCGATAGGCGAGGGTATATTATTTTCTAGGTAAGCGAAAAGATCAGCGTCCGTGAGCATGAATTGTCATCCCAAAATATCCAGTTCCACAGCACCCGTTTAATGCTGCGAACACGTTCCCATTCCATTCAACTCAAATAACGTGTCTATCTGATACGATTCCGCCATTCTGCTAAGTCACTATTGCGGCGCAGTCGTTTTAACAGGTTCTCTTTAACCCTGTAAACAGTATTCACGTCCTTAAACAAGCTGGGGTGATCGGTAAAAATGTGGTTCGCCTTTTTGTTGAGCAAAAAGATTTCTTCCATCACAATCCGTTCTTGATCGCTTTTCAACAGAGTCCCAATCTGCTGCCATAGCTGCTTGCGATCGAAGTCACGTCCCGTCTTGCGCTCTATCGGCCGAATATCGGCCGAATCTACCTGTACGCGTTCTAACTCACCCAACTCGTCCAACATCTGATCGCGTCGGCGCGACCGTGTATAGTCTATCAAGGTTGTTTGCACACAACGCTTCAAATAGGCAAGTACGGAGCCGAGTGCGGGTAAGTTCTCTACAAAATGTTCAGGGGACATCGCACGCCAAAATTTGGTGTAGATGATGCTAACAAAGTATTCAGCATCTTGTCCCGTTGCGTGATAATTGCCACATTGACGCGCCCAGCGGATCACCTGTGACTCATAGGTCTGGTAGAGATGCGCCCACGCAGACTCATCACCTTCTACGATTGCCCGACGAAACAGCTCATAACAATAGCGTGGATCAGCATTATCTGCACCAAGATCGCGATAACGCTGTGACTGTTCCGCACAATTTTCGGCAAGTTTATTTAACTGTAGTGATTGAAAAGAATTGGATTCGCCCATAGGTCAAATCTTGTTGTGTCTCTACCTTATATAATCTCCGACATAATACATTGTAGGCGAGAGTTAGGATTTCGCAACGACAGTCTGGGAAATCAGGCTTATCAACCTGTTTTGACCGCTTTCATCTAGCAAAAAGGGGGCAACTAGGCTGAAATAATGAGCACACGGACGTTCTACGCCAGACTCAACACCAATGCCACATTAATTTTTTACAACCGCCACACAATTTGCACATAAGTTAGCTCTATGATTCCCACATCAAACAACACGACATTCACTTTCACGGAGACCTAACAAATGAGTAACAATTCTATTTTACGCAAACTTCTAACCGGTAGTCTTACGCTCGTCGCTCTTTTCGCACTAGCTGGCTCGGCACTCTTCTTTACAGACTCGGCATCGGCCGACCAAGGCGGCGTCACAACAAGCATTATGCAACGCGCCCGACGCGGCGGCGAACGTGGCGGTGGGTTCCTAGACCGCGAGGCTCGCACCCAAATTGTTGCCGACACGATTGGCGTAGATGTCGCAGAACTTGAAGCGGCACGCGAAAATGGCGAAAGCTGGAAAGATGTGGCCGAAGCAAACGGCGTTGACCCTGAAACGGTAAAAGCAGCCGTACAGGCAGCAGAAATCGCGGCTATCAATGAGGCGGTTGCCAACGGCGACATCACGCAGGAAGAAGCTGACGAAATTATCGCCCGTAAAGAACTCAAAGTACTTGCCCGTCAAATCATCGACAAAGAAGCGTTGAAGCAAGTCAAAGCTGACGCACTGGGCATCACGGCTGAGGAACTTGACCAAGCGAAGGAAGACGGCGTTCGTTTGAACGAACTGGCGGAAGAAAATGGCACAACGGTTGAAGCAATCAAAGCGGCCGTGAATGCAGCAAAAGAAGCAATGGTTCAGGACGCAGTTGATAACGGCACGATTACAGAAGAACAAGCGACCCAAATTTTAGAAGGTGGCAAGGGTCGTCGCGGCGGTGGCAATCGTGGCGGCGGACGCGGTGGCAATGGCCCAGCACCAGCCCAAGCAGATGCCTAAGTTTTAACCTGATTCTCTCCAACAAAAAGAGCCGACTCGAAATCGAGTCGGCTCTTTTTATGTTTTAAGACTACACAACGACAAGCGGGCTTGCCCGTAGTCCGAATACAATCTGTGTCTCAAATTGAGACAAGTTTAGTATTCAATTCCACGCGGCAACTCTTTCGCCTGTAAAACCCACTTTTCAACTTCTGCAAGCGTTGGCAGGCGCTTCACAATTTCCTTTTCGGTGTTAACTTCAACAAGTTTTGCATGTAGATTAGCTACATTACGTTGGGCTAGCTCTTTTACAGTATCGATGCCCGCGCGTTCTAGCAAATCTGAGTATTGTCCAGAAATGCCCTTAATGCGAAACAGATCGGCACGATTGACCCAGTTAAGCACTAATTTTGCCGAACCAAGCTCACCCATCTGCTCAGTTAAAACTTTACGCCCCTTTTTCGTTTTGCCTGCTTCAAGCAGTGCGTCAACGGTCGAAATCCCTAATTCAGTGAGCTTTGCAGCACGATCAACACCAATGCTTTTAATATCTGAAATTTTATAAGTCGCCATATCCTTTCGTTCCTTATGTTAAGTCAAATCAGCCTGCAAGCTGTTTGCAATCCAGTTTGCTTTGTATTTGAAAAGGTTGCACGCCAGCTAGAAACACCACCAATAGCGCACGTAATTACTTTGAAGATCAAACTCTTATGATTTAATTTGAGAATTAATTCGATTCACTTCTTAGTGATGAAGTAAGTACACCATTGTCAGGTCATTTGACTCTTAAATCATTTGCTAAATCAATTGTCTCTTAAACATGCCAAACCGCAACAACCGATCTACAATTCTGCTAATGCAGAAATATTTCATTACAGTTGCAGGCAATATCGGGGTTGGCAAATCGACGCTAACCCAATTATTAGCCGATCGGATGGGCTGGGACCCTGTTTTTGAGGCGGTTGCTGAAAATCCTTATCTGGCTGACTTTTACGCAGATATGCCGCGTTGGGCGTTTCATTCGCAAGTGTTCTTTTTGTCACGACGTTTGCAGCAGCATCATGCGTTGTTAATTCGGCCGAATTCAGCCATCCAAGACCGCAGCGTCTACGAGGACGCCAACATCTTCGCCCGCAATCTGCACGAGCAAGGTGCGATGAGCAAACGCGATTGGCAAAGCTATCGCGACCTCTACGAAACGCTCACCACTATTCTCACCCCGCCCCATCTTGTCATCTACCTCAAGGCAAGTGTGCCAACCCTGCGCAAACGCATCGCCCAGCGTGGTCGTGATTATGAACAAGCAATCGCAGTTGATTATCTCGAACGGCTCAACACATTCTATGATGAATGGGTGCAGAACTTCACACTCAGCCCCGTTCTAACAGTTGAAACGGACACCCTTGACTATGTTCGCCACAACGATCACCTTGATCAAATTCAGGCAGCCATCGAAGTGCGTCTACACGGCACAGACAGCTTGACACTGGTTTAGGCAGCAGGGCAGTCGATCAGCATACAATCTCAACAGACAGACTAAACAACTGAAATACTAAGGGGCTACTAAGCTCAATAACGCATAAGCAGCAATTGAGTTAGAATAGCTTTACCCAAATTAGCAAGACTGAAGGAGCGCCGCATGAACGGTTTTACAGGAAAAATCCTCCACGTTAATCTCACAGATCATACAACCGAAGTTGAGCAACCAGACGAACAATTCTATCGCCAGTACGTCGGCGGCAGCCTGATGGGGCTGTACTACCTATGGAAAAACACCCCCGCAGGCATCGATGCACTTGACCCGCGCAATACCCTAACGTTTGCGGTTGGCCCTTCAACTGGCTTGCCAGTTAGCGGACAAAGCCGTTGTACCGTCACCTGCAAATCGCCCAGCACGGAAGGCGTTGCAGACAGTCAGGCAGGCGGATTTTGGCCAGCCGAGCTAAAGTTTGCAGGCTTCGACGGCGTTGTTGTGCATGGCGCAAGTGAAATCCCCGTTTATTTAAGCATCATTGAAGGGGAAGCCAAGTTGCACGACGCCAGCCACCTTTGGGGCAAACCAACGCTTGAAGTTGACGAAATGCTCAAACAGGAGCTGGACGACAAGAAAATCGAAATTGCCCAAATCGGCATTTCGGGCGAAAAGCTGTCCAACTTTGCCGCCATCATGAACATGAGCAATCGCGCATGGGGTCGCACGGGCACAGGTGCGGTCATGGGCAGTAAAAAGCTCAAGGCAATCGTTGTGCGCGGCAAAGCGAAAGTTGCCCCAAGCAACAAAAAAGCGGTTGTGGGCCTCTCAAAACAGGGCGCAAGAGATTACAAAGACAGCGATATGTCTGAGTTTGGCAAGTATGGCACGGCGGCAGCGGTTAGCGGTCAGCAAGCGTCTGGTGGGTTGCCAACCTTCAACTGGAGTTCGGGCGTTTTCCCAACGGAAGAACAATCGCAAGCAATTAGCGGCGAGCGTCTTTATGATGAGTTTTTGGCAGGCGCGGCCGAAGGCAAACAGGATCGCAAAGGTCGTGACACCTGTTATGCCTGCATCGTGCGCTGCAAACGTGTAGTCGAAGCGGAATACAAAGAAACAAAGCTGATTCCAGAGTACGGCGGGCCAGAGTATGAAACCTTGGCAACGTTTGGCTCCTACTGCGGTATTGACGACATGGAAGCGGTTATCTATGCCAATCAACTGTGCAATGAGTATGGAGTTGACACCATTTCCTGCGGCGCAACGCTCTCTTGGGCGATTGAATGTGCGGAGAATGGGCTGCTTTCGGCCGAAGAAACAGACGGCATCCAGCTCAGCTACGGCGACAGCGACGCCATGATCGAAATGCTGATCAAGACGCTCAACCGCGAAGGGTTTGGCGATGTACTGGCAGACGGGTCGCGCAAAGCGGCCGACCGCTTGGGCAAAGGCCACGACTATCTGCAAACGGTCAAAGGGCAAGAAATGCCAGCGCACATGCCACAGGTCAAGCGCAGCCTTGCCGTCATGTACGCGGTTAACCCGTTTGGGGCCGATCACCAATCGCATGAGCATGATCCAAACTACTCGCCAAAAGCATACGCAAACTTCTACGGCGAACGACTCAATCAGATTGGATTGAGCAACCCACAAAGCTCCAAGTCGATGAACGAGGAGAAAATCAACTACACGCTCAAGACTCAGTACACCTACAGCGCGGCCGATACGATGTCGGTCTGCCAATTTGTGTACGGGCCATCATGGCAGCTTTACCACACCCAACATATGGCGGATCTGTATCAAGCGGCAACAGGTTGGGACACATCGGTTGATGACATTCAGGAAATGGGGCGTCGTCGTGTGAACCTGATGCGGGCTTACAATGCGCGTGAAGGGCTGACCCGCGACAACGACACGCTGCCTGTCAAGATGTTGACCAAAGCGTTAGAAGGTGGCCGCAGCGACGGCATCATGATTGATCCGGCCGAACTTGAATATGGTCTCAACATGTACCACGAACAAGCTGGCTGGGACTCAAACACAGGCACACCAACCCGCGAGACGCTAGAAAGCTGCGGGCTCGGCTGGGCGGCTGACGATTTGGGTTTATAGGCGCTTTTACGCATGCGGAGAATAATTAATAGTTAACCATTAGCTGTTAATTATTAATTATTCTTATCGCCACCGATCGCCCTTTGTCACAACAGTAAAACAACAAGTCATGATAGTTAACGTTCGATTACTCGGCCGATTTCGGGATCGGCTTCCTGCTGAGCAAAAGGGACGTGGTGTGGTTGAGGTTTCGGCCAAAGCCATCGTCAATGACGTGCTTATCAAACTCGGTATCGAAAAATATCCCCTCCTGTTCGCCATCAACGGTCAGCACGAAGTGAGCGAAACAACGGCACTTGCTGACGGCGACCAGTTAACCATTTTTGAGATGGCAGCAGGCGGGTAAGCCACCTAAACCACTAACTCCCCATCAAAAAAGGACGCCAATTGGCGTCCTTTTGCAATTACGAGTCATATTTCAAGCAA
>JBMZDF010000150.1:0-11933 GCA_049614105.1 Promineifilaceae bacterium (SeqCode) | reverse complement strand
TTCGACAAGCTCAGTCTACGTTATCGTCACCAACCCATTTGAAACACACCTATAAACAATGTGATGGTTGGTTCCATATGGCGTCAATCGGCAATCTAACAGAACAAAATCAGGCTTATGATAAACAAGCCTCATCCTGAGTAATGCTATGACAACCTTAGTTTTTGCCAATGGCGACCTTGAAACATTTGAATGGGTGCGCCCTTTTCTCATCAATACGACGCTAATTATTGCAGCAGACGGTGGCTCACGCTATTTACATTCCCTAAACAGGGTTCCTGATGTCACAATTGGGGATCTTGATTCTGTTTCGGCCGAAGTCAAACAGTGGCTCACCGCAAACGGGACGCGGTTTGTGCAATTTTCGGCCGAAAAGGACGAAACCGATCTCGAACTCGCCCTCCTCTACGCCATTCAACAAGGCAGCGGCCCCGTTCTCATCTTTGGCGCATCTGGCGGACGCCTCGATCAAGCAATGGGCAACCTGCTTCTCCTCGCCCACCCACAGCTAATCGACCACGATGTCCGCCTTGTTGAAGCACATCAACAGGCGTGGGTTGCGCAAAACAGCGTTCAAATTGAGGGACAAATCGGGGATACGCTCTCGCTCATTCCCATCGGCGGCGATGCGCTTATTGCCAACACTACAAATCTCAAATGGCCGCTCCAAAACAGCCTGCTCGAATGGGGCTACCCGCGCGGCATCAGCAACGTGCTGACCGCCCCACACGCCACGGTCAAACTGGCACACGGCACGTTATTCTGTGTTCATATCAACAAAAAATGGCAAAGATAGAAAATGCTTGGCCGTTTTTCGCACTTCACCCCGTCAAGGCCGCTCAACTTCCAAAACCTGATTCACCTTGACATTCCGTTTCACACGCTCGCTGCCGTCTAGCCACTGCACGCGCACTTCTTTCACGTACCGATTGCCGCCCAGACCAAAATGGCTGCGCTGTTCATCGGCCGATAAATAGCTGCTCCCCGCCAAAATTTCGCGCCGCAATTCAGTGCCATCCGCCAGAACGGCCGTTACCACCGCGCCAATCGCAGGGTCTTCCAGCTCAACCATGAGCCAGTTGCCACCCGCCACATCATTGTGCAACAGCGCCAACGCGCCCCCAATGCTGTTGATCGCAATGTCTAAATCGCCATCGTTGTCATAATCGGCAACCGCGCTGCCGCGTGCCAAATAGGGGCCAAGGTTGCCAAGGTTGGCGTCTGTGGTGGCGTTTTTGAATCGGCCGATTTCACCCTGCGCCGTCAAATTCTGATACAGGTGGGACGTTTGCCGATCAGCGTCCAAGTCAACCACAGGAATCGCGCCATGTGCCACAAACAAATCTAAATCGCTGTCTAAGTCAAAATCGGCCCACGCCGTTCCCCAGCCTGTCCAGTCCACGCCAAACGCCTCAACCCCAATTTCATCAGTTACATTTGCATATTGTGGGGTGTTTACGTCTGCCAAATTGCGATAAACGGAGTGCGTTTGCGGCCCCATGTTGCTGATAAACAGGTCGGGCGCACCGTTGTTATCATAATCAGCCCCCGCCACGCCCATGCCGCTGTTTATATCGCGCACCGCTGGCCCTTCGCCCACCTCCACAAAGCGGAAGCCGATGCCTTCTGGGTCATTCTCCAGCGGCTCATTGGCATACAGTCGATTAGGGTTTGTGTCGTTGGCGATAAACAGATCGAGATCGCGGTCGCCGTCCATGTCGCTCAGAACTGCGCCGAGGCCGTACTCAAATTCGGCCGATTCCAAGCCAACCGCTTCCCCCACCTCACGAAACGTCGCATATCCGTTTTCATCCAGCCCGTTGCTGATAAACAACAAATCGCGCAGCCCATATTTCGTGTTGGGAAAGCCCATTGTGCTGTTTTCAATGGCGTTGTTGACGTCAACATAGCCTGCCACAAACAGATCGAGCCAGCCATCCCCATTGAGATCGCCAGCCGAGGCGGCCGTTTGCCAACCATACCAATCGATCCCAGCCGCTTCACCGCCATCTTCAAACGTGCCGTCGCCGTTGTTCCAGAGCAACACGTTGAAACGTGCCGTTGTGATGTAGAGATCGGGATGGTTGTCGTTGTTGAAATCGGCCGAAATACAGCCGTTCCCCCGCATCGCCAGCCCCGTCCCTGATTCAGCACTCACATCAGTAAATTGACCTTCCACATTGCGAAATAACGCGCTGGTTGGCAAACCGCCCTCTTCTGTCTGCCAGCGTCCTGCCTCTAGCTCTGCATAGGAGTTGACAACGTACAAATCCTGCCAACCATCCCCATCATAATCAAGCCAGCACACCCCACCGCCCATCATCGCGACAGGATCGCCTGACGTTCCCCAACGAAATGCGCTTTGCGTAAACGTTAGCCCAACCTCGTCAGCAACATCACGAAACTGTGGCGGCTCCGCGACAAACCCTGCATCAACCTGCGAGCAGCCTACAATAAAGAGTGTTGACAACAGAAATAGTGTAAGTAAACGATTCATACGCTTGAAAAAGAAAACGAGGCTTGTGACAAGCCTCGTTTGGGACAGAGGATTAGATAAAGTGCGAAACTTGACTCGCATAAACCCAATCAATTTTCGCCTCTTAAACAATCCTCGCGTCCGATTCTAAGGAGAAAAAGACAATGCGAATAGTCGCTTATCTCAGAAAACTTACGGAACAAACGCCAATGTGGGCAAATTTTCAAAGCCCTTCAGGATCTTGAGGAGGTGACAACACCTCCACCCAATCGCTGTTTTACGCAATCCCTGAAGCTGATCGGCTACGTCGCGAAAAGGAATCAACCAATACGGCCGCTAGCAAAACGCTCCCGTTCACCACAAACTTGACGCCAGAGGCCCAGCCCATCAAGCCCATGCCGTTTTCGACTGACGCAATAATCAGCGCACCCAGCAAGGCGCTTGTGACTTTACCAGAACCACCAAACAAGCTTGTTCCGCCAATTACGGCGGCTGCAATGGCGTTCAGCAGCAAGTTGCCGCCACCTGTATTTGTATCAACTGAGCGCAAGCGTGATGCGAGAATGATGCCGCCGATGCCTGCCATGAAACTCGAAATCATGAAAACAGAGATACGAATGCGATCCACGTCAATGCCAGCGCGACGTGCTGCTTCGGGGTTGCCACCGACTGCGTAGACATATCGGCCGAATTTAGTTCGATTCGCCACAAATGACCAAATCAACAAAAACACGATGACGATGACGGCCGATGTCGGCACACCGCGATCTTGATTCGCATACCAAACCGCACCGCCAGCCAACACGATCAGCGCAATAACCTCTAACGCAATCACGGCGCTTGGCTTACCCGCTAAATTTTTATTTCGCAGCGATTGTTGTGTTGAAATCTGCGTACCCGCATAGAACAGCACAGCAACAACAAACAGCGTCCATCCCCACAGCGTTGGCAAATAGCTGTTGGCAATCCCCAACACAACGGGATCTTGAATCACGATTGTGCCAGCCGTTGAAAATGAGGTTGTCAAAATTAGAACAACACCACTCCACGCCAGCAAACCTGCCAACGTCACAACAAATGAAGGCACGCTGGCCTTGGTAATAATCAGCCCGTGCAGCAAACCGATCAGCGTTACAACCAATAATGAGGCCCCAATCGCGGCCCACCAAGGCCAATCAGCGTTCGCCTCGCGCAGCAGCAGCGTCATCGTTACACCACCAACCGCACCTACAAAGCCAACTGACAAATCAATTTCAGCAATCAACAGAACAAACACAACGCCAGTCGAGATTGCCGCCAATCCCGACATTTGCAGCAGCAAATTGACAAAGTTGCGCTCGCGGAAAAAGATGCCTTCGGACAAGGTTCCAAAAATAGCGGCAATCGCAATAATGCCGATGATGATCGGCAACGATCCCAGATCGCCAGCGCGAACACGCACCAACCAATCTTCCACATAACTAGTAAAGGTTGGTTGTTCAATCTCCATCGCTTTTAGCTTCTTAATGGTTGATTCGCTCATGCTGAATTCTCCTGCATTCCTGGAACAAAGCTTAATTGGCCAGCCGTAATCGCATGCACGACTTCTTGCTGCGTTGTTTCTGACGGCACATATTCCGCCACGTTTTGACCCAATCGCAGGACAACCACACGATCGGCGACTTCAAATACATCATGCAAATTATGGGTAATCACAATCACAGCCAGCCCGCGATCGGCCAACCGTTTCACCAAATCTAACACTTGGCGCGTCTGAGCGACACCGAGCGCAGCGGTTGGCTCATCCAAAATAACCAGTTTGGAGTTCCACATGACCGCTTTGGCAACCGCAATCGCCTGTCGCTGTCCACCAGATAGGCCAGCAACCGCCTGCCGCACCGAACGAATCGTTGTCACAGAGAGCGAGTCGAGCGTTTCGAGTGCGCGTTGCTCCATGGCGGTTTCATCTAATCGGCCGAAACTGAGCGTCTCTTCACGCCCCAAATACATATTCCCAACGACATCAAGATTATCGGCCAGCGCCAAATCTTGATAGACCACCTCGATACCGAGCGCCGCACAATCACGCGGGTTGTTGATAGTGACGCGCTTGCCATCGAAGAAAACTTCCCCTTCGGTAAACGTATGTGCGCCAGCAATACCTTTAATCAGCGTCGACTTGCCAGCGCCGTTATCCCCAACGAGCGCCACAACTTCGCCCGCTCGTGCGGAGAAATCGACGTTATAAAGTGCCTGTACCGCACCAAAACTTTTTGATACACCTTTAAGTTCTAAGAGTGGAGTTCCTGCCATCTTCCCTTCCAAATGCACCCGCCCCTAACCCCTCCCTTTTGTTTAGGAGGGGGACCAGTCCCTCCCCCAATGGGGGAGGCTAGGTGAGGGTGCTTATCATCACACAACTTGTGTGACTCTAAGTCTAATTAACAATCAATTCTAACTAACGATCTGCTGGGCAATATTGCTCGAAGTCACCTACGCAGATTTCGTCCCAGTTACGGAATCCGTCTGCGATAACTGTCTCAGCTACGTTGTCTGCTGTCACACCAATTGGCGTCAAAGCAATAAACGGAACGTCGCTTGTGCCATTGCTCAATGTCAAGCCGCCTGTCAGACTAGAAATATCGTCGCCCATCAGCAACATCACGGCTGCAACGGCCGCAGCCTCTGCTTCCGCTTTGATTGGCTTGTAAACAGTCATTGCTTGGTTACCAGCAAGGATGTGCTGGATACCGCCAACGGTTGCGTCCTGACCAGAGATCGGAACGGTTGTTGGGTCGATACCTGCGTTTGTGAGTGCAGAGATTGTTGCACCAGCTAGGCCGTCATTTGCCGCAAATACGGCCGAAACGTTGCCGTCAGCAGCGGTCAAAATTTGCTCAAATACAACCAATGCTTCTTGATTGTCCCAGCCTGGAACAGCTTGGTCGTCAACCAATTCCCAGTCGCCAGCAGCAACATAAGATTCGGCAACAGAGAAGTAACCGTTGCGGAACAACGTTGCATTATTGTCCGTTGGGCCACCGTTGAGCATGACAACTTGTGGTGTGCCTTCTTGCGCGTTAATCAGCGGCTCAAGAACTGTGCCCATCGTGCGGCCGACAGCTTCGTTGTCGAAACTAACATACAGATCAGCACCTTCGCCTTCAATCGTCAAACGATCGTAGTCGATAATGGCAACACCCGCTTCACGTGCGGTTGCGATAATCGCAGCACCTGAACCAGAGTCTAAGTTCACCATCAAAATCACTTTCGCGCCAGAGGTGATTGCTTGTTCAGCCTGTGTTTGTTGCGTGCGTGCGTCGCCTTCTGCGTTCACAATGGTGTAGTCAACGCCAGCAGCATCAAACGCTTGCTCAAAGAAACGACGATCGTCTGTTTCCCAACGTGCTGATGAAGCTGAATCTGGCAACAGGACCCAAACGCTGCCGTCTGCACCGCTTGCGTCTGGCATCATCGCCATATAGTCCATCGCGCCGCCGTCCATCATGTCGCCATCATCCATCATAGCTTCTGCTTCGCCAGCTTTAACAGCGTCGGTGCAGTATTGCTCGAAGTCTCCCACACAAAGTTCGTCCCACGTGCGGAAGCCGTCTGCGATAACGGTGCTAGCAATCTTGTCTTTCGTGACGCCAATTGGCTCAAGTGCCAAGAATGGAACATCGCTTGTGCCGTTGTTCAGCGTCAAGCCACCTGTCAGGTTGCTCAAATCTTCGCCGTTCAACAGTGCAATTGCAGCCAGTGCGGCGGCTTCAGCTTCAGCCTTGATTGGCTTGTAAACTGACATCGCTTGGTCGCCAGACAAAACGTTCTGCATACCGCCAACGGTTGCATCTTGACCAGAAATTGGAATACCAGCAGGGTCAACGCCTGCGTTCTTGAGTGCAGAAATTGTTGCACCAGCCAACCCATCATTTGCAGCAAAAACTGCGCTGATGTCATTGTCAGCAGCAGTTAACATCTGCTCGAAGATAACGAGCGCTTCGCCGTTATCCCAGCCTGGAACCGCTTGCTCAGCAACAAATGTCCAAGAGCCATCATCAAAGTGAGGCGCTGCAACGCTGTCATAGCCTTCACGGAAAAGGGTTGCATTGTTGTCCGTTGGGCCACCATTGAGGTAAGCAACCTTCGGATCGTCTTGTGCGTTAATCATTGGCTCAAGCGTTTCGCCCATTGTGCGACCAACTTGAACATTGTCGAAGCTGACGTAAATGTCAGCGCCGGGGCCTTCAATCGTCAAACGATCGTAGTCGATGACCTTAACCCCTGCTTCACGTGCCGTTGCGATAATCGCAGCGCCTGAGCCAGAGTCTAAGTTCACCATCAAAATCACAGCCGCACCAGAAGTAATTGCCTGTTCAGCCTGTGTCTGTTGCGTGCGTGCGTCACCTTCTGCGTTCACAATGCTGTACTCAACACCAGCAGACTCAAATGCAGCTTCAAAGAAACGACGATCGTCTGTTTCCCAACGTGCTGATGAGGCAGAGTCAGGGAGAAGAACCCAAATTGAGCCTTCAATGTCTTCACCAGCGCCTTCTAAGTTTGAGCTATCAAGTGCGCCAGCTTTTACATCATCGGTACAATATTGTTCAAAATCGCCTACACAAAGTTCTTCCCACGTGCGGAAACCGTCTGCAATAACGGTCGCAGCGATATTGCCTTTTGTGACACCAATTGGCTCAAGCGCAATAAATGGCACATCGTTTGTGCCGTTGTTCAGGGTCAAACCACCTGTTAGGCTGTCAAGGCTGTCACCATTGAGAAGGGCAACAGCAGCCGCAGCCGCAGTTTCAGCTTCTGCTTTAATTGGCTTATAAACTGACATCGCTTGGTCGCCAGACAAAACGTTCTGCATACCGCCAACGGTCGCATCCTGTCCAGAAATTGGAACAGTTGTTGGGTCGATACCTGCGTTCTTGAGTGCAGAAATTGTTGCACCAGCCAACCCATCATTGGCAGCAAAGACTGCACTGATGTCGTTGTCAGCAGCGGTTAACATCTGCTCAAAGATGACGAGTGCTTCGCCATTGTCCCAGCCCGGAACCGCTTGTTCAGCAACAAATGTCCAAGAGCCATCATCAAAGTGAGGCGCTGCAACACTATCATACCCTTCGCGGAAAAGGGTTGCGTTGTTGTCCGTTGGGCCACCATTGAGGTAGGCAACCTTTGGATCAGCCTGTGCGTTAATCAATGGCTCAAGCGTATTACCCATCGTTGCGCCAACTTGAACGTTATCAAAACTAACGTAAACGTCTGCGCCAGGGCCTTCAATCGTCAGGCGGTCATAGTCAACCACTTTGACGCCAGCTTCATGTGCCGTTGCGATAATCGCAGCGCCAGAACCTGAGTCTAAGTTCACCATCAGAATAACTTTTGCACCAGAGGTGATTGCTTGTTCTGCTTGCGTTTGCTGTGTGCGGGCGTCACCTTCAGCATTCACAATGTTGTACTCAACACCAGCCGCTTCAAAAGCAGCTTCAAGGAAGCGACGATCATCTGTTTCCCAACGGGCAGATGAAGCAGAGTCAGGGAGGAGGACCCAAATTGAGCCTTCAACCTCGGCCATGGTTTCTTCTTCCATAACCTCTTCTTCTTCAGTTGCTGGGGCTTCTTCTTCTGAAGAACCAGTATCAGCAGGTTCTGCACTGCCAGTGTCTCCACCTGCATCGCCACCTGTATCGCCGCCGCATGCTACAACGAGCATTGCCAAGACGACTAATAATGAAATTAACCACAAGAGTCTTTTGGACATATTCTTCTCCTTAGGAAGATTTGGGCTTCAGCGTAGATTGTCCGCCATCAAAAAGCCAATTCAGAGAATTGAGAAGCTGACGTAATAGGCATTTTGATTATGGGGCTGGATATTGCTGTAGCCTGTTAATAGCTGGACATGGTGAGTGTTATCCCATACCTGATTGGGGTACAAACCATTATTCGTCCGTTAACATAAGTTAACACCACGTTAATTAATAGAGTATAGGGTGTGACCCTTATTTCTATAGGGGAAATCCCCTAATGGTCAAAGATAAGCAAATTTTTTAGAACGGCAGGGGCTAGGCAAACGGCTTCTCAAGAAAGGATAGCTCGAATTCCATACCGTTTGTCTCGCCCAATACAAAAAGTTGTATACAGAACAGCAGGGGCTAGGCAAACGGTTCCTCAAGAGTGGATAGCTCAAATTCCATACCGTTTGTCTCGCCCAATACAAAAAGTTATGTACAGTACAGCAGGGGCTAGGCAAACGGTTCCTCAAGAAAGGATATCTCAAATTCCATACCGTTTGTCTCGCCCAATACAAAAGTTGTGTACAGCACAGCAGGGGCTAGGCGAACGGTTCCTCAAGAGTGGATAGCTCAAATCCCATACCGTTTGTCTCGCCCAATACAAAAGTTGTGTACAGTACAGCAGGGGCTAAGCAATACCCCAAATACAAGGGCCGCAATCAGGGCGAGACAAATGGGCAAATAATGTGTTCAGTTCTAAAACTTATACCCATTTGCCTAGCCCTTACGTCAAGATTAGACAACATACCCTTTAATTAAAGCCCGTTGGGCAAAAGGAGAAATCACCATCCACTTCCCAGAGCACAGCATCTCATACAATCACATCGTCCTTGGCTTCCAGCCCCATCATGCATCAACCTCACACTGAATTTGCTATCGTTTAATGGTTCTCTCATAGCATTTAAGCAGATCACAAAAAGTCTCGAGCAATAAATCTCAGAGGCCAGGGCTCACACAGATGGGTTTTTTACCACTAGAGAAGTTCTACTTCTGAGTAAATGTATAATCCTTGATTTTTCGTCAAGAATTATACATTTACTTAATACTCTCAAATTTCAGTTGGCAAACAACCTGAACCTCAATAATAGTTGAGGGGTTCTGAGATTGTTGATTCATTGAAAAATTCTCAACTATTCAACAAAAATAGTTGTCCAATTACTCGAAGTATTCTTATTAATTATTTCTGCTAAATTACTAGATAATCGCACACACCCTGCAGATTTAAATTCAGAACCGAGAGGTTGAGAATTGTGGAACCCGTAGGCGGGTTTACTTTTAAACGCTGTAAACCAGGCCATGTTATATCGTTTCCAACTTGTATGGTCAGATCCATGTTTTTCCCCAATCACATTATATCCCGTCGGGGTTTTAGACGGATTCGGTGTACATTCATGTGGGTCAATAGAACCTAAATTTTTGATTTTTTTTGTATCGGGGTTCATCGGTGTACCGTTCCAATGCAATTCTATTTTTCGCGCAGCTAGGTTAACATGAATATGGCTTATCTTTTTCTTCTCATCTTGAGCTACGGTATCGCCGAGGTCATCCCTTGTAACAGCAGGAGCCTTGCATGTTTTCCCCTGACTTACAGGCTTTACACAATGCGCAGGTATAATCCGTTGAATATTGGGAATCCGATTGATACCATGGTTCTGTTGAATCGTGTGGGTGAGTTCGTGGGCGAGGAGATGTTTGCCAGCGGCGGTGTTGGGGTTGTATTCGCCGCTGTTGAAGGCGATGTTGTTGCCTGTGGTGAAGGCGCGAGCGTTGATGTCGCGGCTGGTTTGGATGGCGTTGGTGTCGGTGTGGATGCGGACGTTGCTGAAGTCGGCTCCCATGCGCTGCTCGAAAAAACTGCGCGAGGTGTCATCAAGCGGTTTACCGCTGCCCTGCATCTTCTGGATATTACGTTCAATTGCTGGCGTCACCTCGGGCATCGTACTTTGTGCAGATCGCATCGCCATTTCATCTTGAGAACCGCAGGCCGCGCACTTTAGCTGTAGATTTGGTGCAGTTGGGGCGCTACGCCCCCAGCCGTTTAGATCGCCTGCTGGCATCCGCATCACTTGGTCGGCAACGCGCTCCGCTTCAACCTCATAAACATCATTAGGCTCGTTAACTTGCAATTTAGTTTGGACTGGCGTTGTTACAGATGAGCCAAGTGTCGTAGCGGGGCGTAATGTGGTGTGATTAACAACGGGGAGAGCAGACGGCAACAGCGGTTTAAGTTGCAATAAGTTAGATGCTTGCCCAAATTGTGAGGATTGGTTCGTGCGATCGCCATCTTCTTTGGCAAGGTTACGCTGGACTCGCTTGCGTAGGCGGGTGCGTGTTTCTGAATTCCCACCCTTTGTGTTACGCACGCTACTCTGACGATTCTCTTGAATGTTGGCAGTTGTCATCAATTACTCCTGATGCCGCTATCTATTTTATGTTTGGAAGGGGGCACTTATAAGTTCTCAACAGATAAGCAAATTGTACCATGCAAAAGCGTATCAGAATGGCGTAAATGCCCTCCTCACAACACAATTTCCACAAACGATGTTATGCTTGATAACGAACTGAGATTAGGAACCCCGCAAAATAAATTGTTATGATATCGACCCGTATCTTGTTAGTAGACGATCACGCTGTTGTTCGCGCAGGCTTGCGCAATGCGTTAGAAGGACTTGCCTCGGTGAGCGTTGTTGGTGAAGTTGAAGACGGCTTAGGTATCAATGCCGCCCTTGAAAAACTCCAGCCAAACTGCCTTCTAATCGATATTACTATGCCGAACTTCGAGCCGATCTCCGCGATTCGCTCCATTCGGCAGCGTTATCCCGATCTTAAAATCTTGGTCGTTAGCGCCTACGATGATGATATTTATGTACAAGGCTTGCTCAGCGTTGGCGTCAATGGCTACCATCTTAAAGATCAGCCGCTCAGTGATTTGCGGCTTGCGTTGCAACAGATTATGGCTGGCAAGCGTTGGGTGACGGGTCGTTTGCTAGACAAGTTACTCAATCCGAGCCGAGCCAGCTTGCATCAATTACCACAGCTCACACCACGGCAACGTGATATTTTAGGGTTGCTTCAGCAAGGGTATGATAATCAACGGATCGCGTCTCAAATTGGAATCAGCATCAAAACGGTTGAGAACCATTTGACTCGTCTGTATCGACAGCTAAACGTGCAAAGCCGATTGGAGGCAGTTAACTTTGTGCGCGATCATCCCAAGCTGTTGCAGCAGGAGCGAGGGAAACGATCTAAGGTGACGCGGCGGATTGTGGGAAATTCGGCCGAAAAACCCACAATCCTCGTCGTCGATGACAACCGCCGTTTCCGCAGCCAACTCCGTCGCATGATCACCAAACTAGCCCCCTTCGCCACAATCACAGAAGCAGAAAATACCAACACCGCCCTCCGCCAAGCCAAACGCTCATCGCCTAAACTTGTGTTTGTCGATGTTGTGCTCGGCAATGAGGACGGTATCCGTTGCACACGTCAGCTCAAATCCCACGCCAATCGCATCATTCTAATGAGTGCCTATCCCGATCGAGAATTCCATCGACGCGGTTTAGAAGCGGGCGCAACCGCCTTTCTAGACAAAAAAGATCTCGATTCGGCCGTTCTCAATCAAATCATTCAAGACATCCTTGGCTAAATCAACACGGTTGAAACCTAGAAAACACCCACTT
>JBMZDF010000149.1:0-11939 GCA_049614105.1 Promineifilaceae bacterium (SeqCode) | reverse complement strand
TTGGATTCCGTCGCCAGTTAACCAATATCACCCAAAACGCGGGAACGGCTGTCACAAGTGCTGTTAGACAGGTTCGTCACACGATGTTAGGGGGAAGTGTTCGTGGGCAAAAAGTAATTGCCAAGATGAAGGTGCTAACTGCACGACCTGACCTAATCAACAATGAAATTGACATCTACACGCACACAACAAGCTTCGGGCGTGATCCCAAACTGTGTGATGTGCAGTTGTATGATGAGGATGATCGCAGTACGGTAAGTGGCTTGCACTGCACGTTGCAATACGAGTCTAGCAAAGATGTCTTCTATCTAACGGATGATAATTCATCCGCAGGAACAAAAATTAACGGCCGGCCGATAGAGTCAAATGATCCGATTCTTTTGAAAGATGGGGATGAAATCATCTTAGGCGATTTGTTCCGACGCGGGGCTAAACTGCAGTTTCTAATTGCAGATGTGGCAGCAGCGAAAGAAGCATCTAACGCATTTGAAGATGATGGCGACATGTACGATCCATTTGAACCATTGCCCGCCGTACCGATTTCTGCACCATCCATAACACCCGCATCGGCCTCTGAAACAGTGTTAGATCACAGTATCGATGAGGACGGCGCAGATTACCTTGATACGTATCAACCGCCGTCAGAAGATAACATTGACATATTTGACGACCGCAACTATGCATCAAATGCGGATAATCGTTTCTTTGATGATATTGAGGAAACGGCAGATGAAGCGGTAGAGGAAACGGATGAAACGTATGGTCGTACCATACTGGACCATGAAGCAATGGATGAGATTGAGGCTAGTGAGGATTATGGCCGCACCATATTAGATCATAAGGCGATGGATGAGGTTGATGATGATGAAACCTATGGTCGCACCATACTAGACCATGAAGCAATGGATGATGAAGATCCCTTTACCACAATGGCCCCGCCCCACGGGAATGCAGCCAACGCTACGATTCTGGACAGAGGCGGAAATGACTTTGATTTTGACTACAGTGATGATGAGCAGAACAATACCGATAATGATGATTGGCTAAATGACTTAGATTAGCACGTAGCAATCAGTTTGTGCATTTTAGCATCTGTTGTATCGTGTTCCACTTAGGCTGTTTAGCAATCTAATTTACAGAAGTGTAGGTAGAAAAGCTGAGTTATTATGAGGGAAGATGGTATGTCAATTCAGCCGAACGATCGTATTGGCAATTATACAGTTAACAAATTATTGTCCGACGCAGGGGGCATGTCGAGCGTTTACCTAGCCGAGCGGGTCGACAACCCCAAACGCAAAGTTGCGCTAAAAGTCGCCCTTTCATCAAACGTGAGCGCCTTTCAGGATTTGCTACGAGATGAAACGCGCGTTTTAAGCAAACTGCGTCATCCAGGCTTGATTCGAGTCTATTCAGAAGATGTCAACGGGCGTTTTAAGTATGCTATGCGTGCAATTCGTCATGAAGATCGTCCGTGGTATTACGCGATGGAGTATATTCCTGGGCTGTCGTTGGAAGGCTTAAAAAGCAGAATTCGGCGGTTTCCACTAGAGTGGAAAATCGAACTCTTCTACCAAATTCTGACGACGATCGACTATATGCACAAAATGGGATATGCCCATTGTGACTTGAAACCAGCCAATATTTTATTCCGCCGCACACCCCGTATTAACGAATTGCCGTTACCAGTATTAGTCGATTTCGGCAGTGCCTCGCCTGTCAAACAAATTAAGGAAAAAATCGCGACTGTTCGTTATGCATCCCCTGAAATCATACATGCGCTTAGCGATCCAAACCCCAAGTCACACCTTGGCATACGAGCTGATAAACTAGACATATGGGAATTGGGCGTTTTACTTTACGAAATTGTGACAGGTGAAGCGTTATTCCGTGGGAACACACGCCGCATTAAAACAACAATTTTGCGCGGAGAGATCAAGCGAATGAGCGATACACGGTTAGAAATCAATCCGTCGCTTGATAAATTATTGAGCGTCATGATGCGACAGAACCCGAACGAACGCCCAAGCACAAACGCCATCATCCAGGCTATTGAAGAACGTATTTCAAGTATCCACCCTCCGCGTATTGATGAGGGTTAGGGTGTTCAAAGCATCAGGGGATACTATTTTTGCCACAAGTTCGTGAGATACCGCAGGTTAGCTCGAAGCGTTCTTATTTGCAGACGACCTTAAGATTGTATCAAGTGTAGTCGTGTATATAAGTCACCTGCAATTTTTCGTACAGGGTAAAGATTTAGAAGACTGCATCCTATAGTTAAGGTTTGAGCGTCGATTTTTCGGCGGGAGCGCGGCAACGTCTGTTTTTGAAAGACCTTGTTTCAGCTTTTTCATCTGACAAACCTTCCCAAATAGCGTACAAGCGTACGCTGGCGCTCTGTAGATATTCATTTTTGGTTGTGCTCATGTGCTGCGGTTTATGATGTGAGCACAGGTCGTATTAATTTGATGTGGGTGAGCTTTGTATAGAAGCATCGTTTTAGCATTCAATTCGGCCGAATGACAAACAATTTTTCAAAACACCAACCTGTTTTGTTCAATTGACTTTAGGACAATCACAATGGCAGAGATTAGTTCCGGTTTTTTCTATGACATTGGCGGACGTGAAATCTATGAAGATCGCGCCCGCATAGAGGCTCTTACAACTGCTGGCGGTTTGAATTTACATATCGCCGCTATCGCAGATGGTGTTGGGGGTGAAAACAAAGGCGAGCGAGCGGCTCAACTAGGATTAGACGCCTTGTTTGACTATTTTTCCCGCTCTGGCGAGACAGATGTTCCGACCCTGCTACAGCAAGCCGCAGCCTATGCCAACTCAAAAGTCCATGCCGAACAGGAAAGAACTCAGGGCGCAAGCGCCACGCTGTCGGTTGCAGTCATTGTCGATAAAGAGCGATTGTATATTGCCAATATCGGTGATAGCCGCATCTATTTGGTTCGTAACGATAAGCTCACACAGCTTTCAATGGATCACACCTTTGCCACAATCATGGTTTGGCAGGGGAAACTATCGAAAGAGGCGGCCCTTGCGAACCCACGTGCCGAGGCGATTATGCGTGCGCTCGGCCCTAAAAAGAACGTACCAATTGATATTGGGTTTTATGTAAATACAGAAGACCCACGTGTTGCCAAAACGCGCGGTCAAAAAGGTCTGCCGCTCAAGGAAGGGGATTCGATTCTTGTCTGCTCAGACGGGCTTATCAAGGATTCCCCTGACGGAGCACCATACACAACAGATGATGAAATCATCCGCACGCTAAGCACGCAAGAGGCCCAAAAAGCGGCCCAGATGCTGGTGTCGTTCGCAATTGGGCGCGATGCAGACGACAATGTATCAGTTGCGACCTTGCAATTGCCCGATCCCCAACGGGCGATGACACTTGCGCAACTGCAAGCGGCCGAACAAGCCACACGGCAACGAAAACAGCTACTCTTGGGCGGTGGCGCATTAGCCATTATTCTTGCTTTAATTGGTATCATTTTTGGACTAAACTCTCAAAATCGAGATGCGCAAAGTGAAACGGCTGCGATTGTGGCTCAAGGCACAGAGGCAGCACAAGCGTTTAAAGCAACTAGCGTTCAGCGTGAGACGGCCGATGCAGAGGCCACATCCCGCGCACAGCTTGAAGGAACTTCGCTTGCTTCGGCCGAAATCGCATTTACACCAACGCCATCGCTGACACCCCAACCATCACTTACGCCATCCTCCGAGCCTGAGATAGATAGCATTGGGTTTTTCTATCTTGGCGACGACGATAGCTCAAGAATAAACATACAGGCGGGTTCCGTTATTTCTAACACGGAAGAAGGTCAATTGCTTGGGCTTGAACTCGATGCAGAGCAAGGTGAGGACCAAACACAGTATGCCAGCTTATATATACATCCAGGTTCAGAATTAGAGTTTAATTTTGTGTCTAAAAAGCGTATGGGCATGATTGTACAACCCGGGAGCGATCTCTATGGTGATGCGGGCAAGTACACAGGCGGAATCGAAATTGAGTTGGCTCCTGATAATGACGTCTTAATGACCTTTAATAGCTGTTTTTCAGTGCAGTATCCTGAACAAGGCAATGTGGTTGCAAACTGTTATGAGGGGTCGTGTACAGTTAGAACACCAAATGAGACAGTCATTATTTCTGCTGGAGAACAGATCTCACTTGACATTAAATCATTTGAAATCGCACAGGCATCAACAATCCCTGCAACGCAGGGTGAGTCAGATCGCGCATTTATCACACAAACAGATTCTGGGATTGAAGATGCTGAACGTTGTCTTGATGTGGAGGACACGCAACTAGCACCAACCTCTTTACCTGAAGATTCGCAGGACCAAGGCGTGGTGGACAAATCAACCAAAGTCCCACCAACACCCACATCCCAAACAGCCGGTTCTCAGAGCCAAACCACGACAAACGTGTCAACACCAAATTGGTCAGCGACCAGCACATCCGAAGCAGCAAGTTCCCAGAGCACAGCCACGGCAAACGCACCCACACCGAATTGGTCAGCAACTCATGCTGTCGCAACCAGCAATTCAACAACCGCCACATCCGAAGCAACAAGTTCCCAGAGCCAAGCTACGGCAAACGCACCCACACCGAATTGGTCAGCGACTAATGCTGCTGCAACTAGCACCTCAACAGCCGCCACATCCGAAGCAGCAAGTTCCCAGAGCCAAACCACGGCAAATGATACATCAACACCAGATTGGGCAGCGACCAGTGCTGCGGCGACCGAAAGTGGAGGTTCAAGTGTTCCAAACACATCACCACCACCAAAGGAGCCTCCGTTTACTCCCGCACCTACACCAGCACCCTCTGATAATTAAAACTTGGTGCGAGGTTATCAAATAATCTGATTAGGAACACAGTCACATGAAACAATAGTAAAAACTGTGTTTACACGATACCTAAATTACGTATAATAGCGAAATTAGTTATGTCCAAGGTTTTGAAATTAAATCTTTCTATTGGCGGAAATCACTCAATACAACTCGTTCTTACATCTAGTAGCAAAATAGCTATTTAGTTCCGTTTTGAGCCGTCAATAACTTAGTTGAATCAATTACTTGTATTGATATCTCTATTGATATTTGTTTTATCTTGCTTTAGGTAGATCAACATTTGATATTCAATTAAACATGAGCATCTAAGAGTTATGCGTCGATATTCTTATTAGCCGAATTCGGCCGAAAATAACCAACTCAAGAAGCAAAATGTACAGCGGAAACATCTATGATTGCAGATCTAGACGAGACCCTCCAAAAACTGCTCAAAAACGAGCTTCCCATTAAGAATGGGGAAATCGACATCAAGTTTGAACAACCTAAGCGGGAGTGGAGTGCTCGTCTAAGCAAGCCCACTATCAACTTCTTCCTTTATGACTTACGCGAAAATGTGAAGCTACGCGCTCAACATCGTGAACGGGTGATGCAAAAGGCAAGAAACGGGCGCGATAGACAAGTCCATATGAAACGAACGCCCTATCGCATGGATTGTTATTATCTGATTACCACATGGGCTGTCGAGCCAGAAGATGAACACAATCTTCTGAGCGCCTGTGTCACCGCCCTCCTCCGCCACCCTTCCCTCCCCCCTGAATACCTTATCGGCGAGCTAGAAGAACAACCTTATAGCATCCACAGCAAATTGGCCTCTCCAGACGTTCTACCCAATGTGAGCGAAGTCTGGAGCGTGTTGGATAACGAAATGCGCCCAGCCGTCACCTGTGTGTTAACGATTTCAATTGACCCTTGGGAAGTTGAAACAATGCAGATGGTTGAGTCTGTCAGCCTAACAACAGGTGAGGCACGCATCGAAAATCGGGATGCCCGCACCCTCAAAGAAGGCACAACCCGCACAACCTATTCGATTGGGGGAACCGTTTATCTAGACAAGTCTAAAACGGAGACAGTTTCCAATATCGAAGTTGCAATTAAGGGAACTGGGCACTTCACACAAACAAACCTTGATGGAAGATTTCAGTTTTCAACCTTGGGCGATGGCAAACTTACACTGGTTGCATGGCGTCCTAATGGAACAGTTGTGCAAAAAGAGGTTTCTATCCCAGGCGATGAAGAGGACTATAATCTTTTTATTTGAAGGAGGGATACCTATCTAACTATCCCAAACTAAGTCTATTTACAGCTTCTCGCTGTCTCTGTATTTTTTCTGTCCATCCTAGCTCAATTTAAGAGCTGCTGCTTCCCACTTATAAACAATATCGCGTTTTTTCATTTGGGAAGCTTATGATCCAGTGGAATTTAGTTGATTGAGACGTGTGCAGGCGCGGCCTTATTTGTCCGCATATAGTCCAATCCCAAGGAGAATCCTGATGGCAACTTCCTACTTGTCTCCCGGAGTCTATATTGAAGAAGTCAATAAAGGCATAAAGCCAATTGAAGCGGTTGGTGTCTCAACTGCTGCTTTCGTCGGCATTTCAGAACGCGCAACAGTTTTGGATGCAAATGGCAATGTCGTTGAGTCTCGCCTCAATAAAGCAACTCTGGTCACCAACTGGCGTCAATTTACGCAAATCTTTGGTGAGTTCGTTCCTGGCATTTATTTGCCCGATGCAGTTTATGCCTACTTCACCAACGGTGGCGGCGCGTGCTATGTTACCAGCGTACGTGCAACTTCTGAAGGCGGCGCAGGCTCCGCAGCAGCAACAGCTGCAATCCCAGCCGCAAAAGGCGACGCATTCAAAGTTTCTGCGAATATCGTCGGCGACATCGCAAACGGCAAAACCGTTGTCGTAGCAGATGGTTCAGCAAAAGACACCTTCGATCTAACGATTGATGGCGAAATGGTCAAAGGGCTGAGCATGAAGAAAGGCGCTGCTAACTATGTTGGTAGTGCAACCTTCGGCGTAGCGACACTGTCTGACATTGGCACATCCGCACCAAAAGCTGGCAGCTACGAAATGGCTGGCGGCGGCCTCTCCCCAATCAGCATCTCTGATATGGTTGGTAATCTGGAGGACCGTACAGGTCTAGCAGGTTTCGAGGCGCATGACGACATTCGCCTGCTAACCGCACCAGACATCTGGGTTGGCTACGACGGCTCTAGCAAAGAAAAAGAGCGCATTAAGGGCATTCAAACCGCCATGATCGCACATTGCGAAAAAATGCATTACTGCTTTGCTATCCTAGACACCCCCCCTGACCTAACCGCTCAATACGCAAAAGAATGGCGCGAGTACACCAACTTCGACACCTCTTTTGCAGCGATGTACTACCCTTGGGTTAAAGTTGCTGACCTCAGCGACAGCGACGAACAAACCAAGATGGTACCGCCAAGCGGCACAATGGTCGGCATCTACAACCGCACTGACTCAGAGCGTGGTGTTCACAAAGCACCTGCAAATGAAGTCTTGCGCGGGGTAATTGATGTTGAACGCCGCATCACCAAAGGTGAGCAAGATATTCTCAACCCAATGGGTGTGAACTGCATCCGTGAGTTCCCAGGACGCGGTATCCGCATCTGGGGCGCTCGCACAATGAGCAGCGATGGCTCTTGGCGCTATATCAACGTTCGCCGTCTGTTCATTCTCATCGAAGCTTCGATGGAAGTCGGCCTGCAATGGGTTGTCTTTGAACCGAATGATCCTGACTTGTGGGCACGCGTTCGTCGTGATGTCAGCTCATTCCTTCGCATGATTTGGCGTACGGGCGCACTCTTTGGCACAACCGAAGATGCTGCATTCTATGTCAAATGTGATGAGGAACTAAACTCGTTTGATATTCGCGAGTTGGGTCAGTTGATCATTGAAGTCGGTGTTTGTCCTGTCAAACCCGCTGAGTTCGTTATCTTCCGCATCAGCCAATGGGCTGGCCCGAATGCAGCGTAGCAGCGCATTCGTAGATGCTAAATAGCATGTTAGCCGATTTTAGCCCCGTGCTAGGGTCGGATTAGGAGAATTATTATGGCTGCTGGTTCAAATAACATGGTCGACACCGCACGTGAAGATCCTCTTGTTTCTTTCCATTTTGCTGTTGAAGTACAGGGTAAAATTTCTGGCTACTTCACTGAAGTAAGTGGACTTGGCTCTGAGACTGAGGTCATCGAGCACGCGGTTGTCAATGAAAAGGGCGTCGAAGTTGTCCTCAAAATCCCAGGACGTTTGAAATGGGGTGACATCGAATTGAAACGCGGTATCACCACCAATATGGACCTCTGGACATGGCGTCGTGAGATCGAAGATGGCGCCGTCAGTGGCGCACGTCAAAACGGGTCAATCGTCATGTATGACCAAAAGTTGACCGAAGTTGCCCGCTGGAACTTCGACAACGGCTGGCCTTCAAAGATTGATGGGCCATCTGTTAAATCAGATGACAACTCAGTCGGCGTTGAGTCAATGACAATTGTTCACGAAGGCATCCGTCGCGAGAACTAAATAACACTGTAAACTGGGTTCGATGAAGCGTTGGTTAACCCCTCGCCGCCTGTTCTGACTCAGTTTACAGGTCGCGGCTCGATTGTTCCGCTATGATTAGGGCAGTCGGGCCGCATTAGTTCTGCATCTTGGATACCGATTTAAAAGCGTTTTTACTTTGTAAGCAAATCGCTCTGTAGCCTCAAACAATGGTTGACGAAAAGTTTACTCGCACAACATATGCTTCGCCTGGCGTTTATGTAGAGGAATCTGAACAACGTTCGCGCTCGATTGAGGCAGCGACCACGTCTGTTGCTGCGTTTGTTGGCATTTCGGCCGAAGCCAGCCGCAAAGAAATTAACCCCCAAACGGGCAAACGGCGCGTTGTTGAGTCCCTGCTCAACCAAGTCGTCTTAGTTACCAACTGGGCACACTACGTTGATTTTTTTGGCAGCTTCATCAAAGACGCCTACCTCACAGATTCGATCTATGGGTATTTTGCCAATGGCGGTGGGCCATGCTATGTCATCAGCATTTATGCGGTGAATGAACCCCCCACAGAAGGCAAACCACAGTTAAGAGCAATTGACTTTATTGGAAATGTCACACAACGCACGGGAATCAAAGGGTTAGAGGTTCTTGATATTATCAACCTCATTCTCTGCCCAGATGCTTTCTATGGCTATGATGGTTCCCCTGAAGCAGTGGAACGTGTCAAACTGATTCAAACGGAGATGATCACCCATTGTGAAAATGCCCATTTCCGTTTTGCACTGCTTGATACACCACCCGGATACACCGTTCAGGAAGTCGAAGCGTGGCGACAAGATATTTTAGGGTTTGATACAACCCATGCAGCCCTTTATTACCCTTGGGTAGAAATTCCCAACCTCTCTGGTGCTGGGACAAAATATATTCCTCCTAGCGGCCTGATAGCCGGCGTCTATCATCGCAGTGATGAAGAATATGGGGTTCACAAAGCGCCTGCCAATGAAATTATGCGGGGTGTAGTTGGGCTAGACATACTCGTTAGCCAAGCTGAACAAATACGATTAAATCCCATTGGCATCAACTGCATCCGCGCATTTCCTGGGATCGGGATTCGAGTTTGGGGCGCACGCACGCTCAGTCGCAACGCGGCATGGCGCTATATCAACGTGCGGCGGTTGTTCAACATGATTGGTGAGTCGCTCGATCAAGGGCTGCAATGGGTCGTGTTTGAGCCAAACAATCGAATGTTGTGGGCCTTTGTACGTCGTGACGTAACGGTGTTCTTGCGACGTGTTTGGCAAAGTGGTGCGTTAATGGGTGACACACAAGATGAGGCGTTTTACGTCAAAATCGATGATGAAGTCAATCCTCCTGAGATTCGCGAGCTTGGTCAACTTATCATTGAGATCGGCATTTCGCCTGTTAAACCGGCCGAATACATTGTATTGCGCCTGAGCCAATGGGCAGGTGCAGACGCAGAAACGTAAGAACAGAGTCATAAGTTGAGATTATGGGGATTGAATTTACCCTCCCACGCGGCTTGATCGATACATCGGGTCAGATTCACCAGACTGGTTATATGCGGGTTGCATTGGCGGCCGATGAAGTTGAACCACAGGCCGATCCAGCCGCTCAGCACAATGAAGCGTATTTGTCTATTTTGGTGCTGGCGCGTGTGATTGAGCGAATTGGCACACTTACAGCCATCACACCCGATCTGATTGGTTCGCTGGCGGCGTCTGATTTTATCTACTTGCAGGATGTTTATTTGCAACTCAACGCGGTCGAGCCATCTGTATTCCAAACAGTTTGTCCCTATTGTGCGAACGGGTTTCATATCCAAATTCCACGATTGACAGGCGAAACAGGTTAAGTGGCTAATTGTTCAACCGTTTTTGCAAAGCGCCACTTGCAACTTTAATCCCAAGTACTTTTTGTGGCGCACTTAAGGAGACGGCTGGTATGGCAGAGAAAGTCTCAAACAAAGATAAAAAGCAATCATTGGAACGCGAGGATATTGCCAAGATTGCCGAAAAAGTTTACGCGCTTTGGAAACATGATCTACAAATTTTGCGCGAGCGACGGCGTGTACACGGGCGTAGTTTTCCAAGACGCTAACGCTAGAATGAGGCCCATTCATGAAAAAAGAGGATGCAAACAAATCACTTCGGCCGAATGCAAATCCGTCCTTCCGCTTTGTCGTCACGATCAAAGGGGTTGAAAACATCGGAGCGTTCACCGAATGCACGCTTCCAACAGTTGAATGGGACATTTACGACATTAAAGAAGGCGGTGTCAACACCTTCATCCACCAAATGCCAGGGCATCGCAAACGCGCACGCCTAACGCTGAAAAATGGCATTGGGACAGATGCCCTGTTGAAGTGGTGTCAGGATTCAATGGGCGAGACATTCAACCGGCATAATATTACCGTCACGCTGATGAACACAAAGCATGAGAATCTTATGATGTGGCATTTGCAGGATGCTTATCCAGTGAAATGGACAGCGCCTGTTTTCAAATCAAGTGACAAAACGATTGCGATTCAAACGCTTGAGTTTGCTTGTCACGAAATGGAGGTTGTGGCAGCCTAATGACAAATCTGTTGGTGCAACGTCTACAGCAACATCGTCGCATGGCGAGCGTGATACGTGAACAGTCGCCTTTTCTGCCAGCCCCTGTGGGACAACCTGCCGCTGGCTCAACGTCACCCGTTGCATTGCAGCGCCAGCCATCGGCTTCAAGCGGGGTGACAGGTGGTGCGGCAGCTAGACCAGCAGCAGCACCAACACCTGCCTCGCCTCCAACGCCAGTTGCGCCACGTTCAGAACAACCCTCGGCACTTTTGCAACGGGTTTGGGACGGCATTCGCGCTCCTTTTCGGCCGAATCCACCACAGCCCAGCCCAAGCAACAGTTCCACGCAGCCAGCCCCCGCTAGCCGCATCCAGCGCAAGGTCGCTGATGCACCTCGGGCAACGGCGGCTAATGTGCGTCAAAATCGGCCGAAGCCATCAGCGCAATCTATCCAGCGCCAATATCAAGTTGCACCACCGACTCCACAACAGCAATTTGCTCAACCTGTCGTTCAACGCCAGCCTGTGCAAACTCAACAGGCAAGTCAGTTTGCGCAACCTGTCATTCAACGCCAGACTTCTCAATCTCAGCCGGCTAGTCAGTTTGTTCAACCGACTACCTTCAATCAACCTACTCAAGTTCAATTAACTCGGCAATCTGGTGCAGTGCAATCTCCGTCGCCTTCTTTGGGCGCTCCACAACAGCAATTTGCTCAACCTACTATTCAACGTCAGCCTGCCCAGATTCAACAGGCTAGTCAGTTTGCCCAACCTGTCATTCAACGCCAGCCTTCTCAATCTCCGTCAGCTAGTCAGTTTGTTCAACCAACTGTTCCCAGTCAACCTGCTCAGGTTCAGCTAACTCGGCAATCTGGGGCAGCACAACCTCAATCGCCTTCTTTCGGCGTTCCACAACAGCAATTTGTTCAACCCACCATTCAGCGCCAGCCTTCTCAACCTCAGTCGCCCAGCCAGTTTGTTCA
>JBMZDF010000148.1:0-12045 GCA_049614105.1 Promineifilaceae bacterium (SeqCode) | reverse complement strand
TATTTGAAAATTCTAGAACTCGCCGTATTTGGAGGTATGAAGATAAATGAAGAATATTGAATGAAGAATGAAGAAACCACTCTTCCATTCATCATTCTCCATTCGACATTCATCATTTCTCCCCCTTCTTCTGGCCCTGTTAGGAAGTTAGTTATGAGTAAACCAAGAAATCTCTTTGAGAAAATTTGGGACGCCCACGTTGTACACGACGAAGCAGGCTCCCCAACCGTTTTGTACATCGACCTGCACTTGATTCATGAGGTTACATCGCCACAGGCATTTACCGGCCTCCGCGAAAAAGGACTCAAAGTCCGTAGCACCAAACGTACAATTGCGACAATGGATCACTCGATCCCAACGATGAATACCGTCACCAACCCTGACCTCATTCTGCCCATGAATGATGCGCAGGCTGTCGCACAGCTTAACGTTCTGGAGAAAAATTGCGCTGATTTCGGCGTCACACTTTACGATCACTACAGCAGCAAGCGCGGCATTGTCCACGTCATCGGCCCAGAACTGGGTCTCACACAGCCCGGGCAAACAATCGTTTGCGGCGATAGCCATACCAGCACACACGGCGCGTTTGGCGCACTCGCATTCGGCATCGGCACAAGCGAAATTGAGCACGTGTTGGCAACCCAATGCTTGCTGCAATACAAGCCAAAAACGGCTCGCATCAACTTTGAGGGCGAGCTTCAACCTGGCGTGACCGCAAAAGATATGATTTTGGCGCTGATTGCTGAAACTGGCATCGGCGGCGGCACTGGCTATGTTTACGAATTTGCGGGATCGGCCGTTCGCAACCTGAGCATGGAAGGGCGCATGACGATGTGCAACATGACCATCGAAGGCGGCGCACGTGCGGGTATGGTTGCGGCTGACGAAAAGACCTACGAATGGGTCAAAGGTCGCGAATATGCACCAGAAGGTGAGGATTGGGACAAGGCGCTCGAACGCTGGAAGTCATTCCAATCGGACGAAGGCGCAACCTACGACCGTGAAATCACAATTGATGTCAGCAAGCTCAGCCCAATGATTACCTACGGGACAAACCCCGGCATGGGCATGGAAATTGACGGCTCAGTGCCAGATCCAGCGGCATTGCGCGACATCAACGAGCGTCAGTCACTTCAAAAAGCGATCAACTACATGGACATCGACGCAGGCAAGCCAATTTTGGGGCGCTCTGTTGATGTAGTCTTTGTTGGAAGCTGCACCAACAGCCGCATGAGCGATCTTGAGGCAGCGGCCGAGCTGATTAAAGGCCGTAAAGTCAGCGACAGCGTTCGCATGATGATTGTGCCGGGCAGTGAAGACGTGCGCCGCAAAGCGGAAGCCCAAGGCTTGCACAAAATCTTTATCGATGCGGGCGCAGAATGGCGCAGCGCGGGCTGTTCGATGTGTATCGCCATGAACGGCGATCAACTTTCCCCAGGACAATACGCGGTCAGCACCAGCAACCGTAACTTTGAAGGGCGTCAGGGCAAAGGCGGACGCACATTCTTGGCAAGTCCGCTAACGGCAGTTGCATCTGCTGTAACTGGCAAAGTGACCGACCCACGCACACTACTGGACTAGCTAGCTATGTTAGACGCGACGTTTGACCGTTACAAAGGGGTTGAGGTGGTGATTGATGAGGTGATTTCGGCCGAAATCTTCCACACCCAGCTCACCACCGCGCTAGACACATGGACCGCCCAAGGCAAAAGACGTGTCTGGCTACGCATCCCTGCTGCTCAATCGTCGCTGATCCCAACGGCCGTTGCGTTTGGGTTTGAATTTCATCAAGTCCTCGAACCCGATCTGATGCTCGTCAAACCGCTCGTTGACGGCACGTATATTCCACCGAACGCCAGTCACTCGATTGGCGCAGGCGGGGTTGTGATCAACGATAAAAACGAACTGCTGACTATCGTTGAAAGAAACGCGAGCCGCCCCGACTATTTCAAGCTGCCCGGCGGCATGATTGACGAAGGGGAGCATCTGGCGGCAGGCATCGAACGCGAGGTACTTGAGGAAACAGGCGTCAAGGCTGAGTTCGAGTCAATCGTTTTCATTCGCCAAACACATCGCAATCGATCCGCATTTGGCAAATCAAATTATTATGTGATTTGTCGCTTGCGTCCGTTAACAACAGAAATCACGCTTGATCCCGTTGAGATTGCGATTTGCAAATGGATGCCTGTTGACGAGTATCTCAGCACGCCGATTGTCACCGATTTTAATAAGCTGATTGTCCGCGCCGCGCTCGAATCGTCGGGGTTGCACAAACGTTGGTTGCCAGGGTATGGACGCAAACAGGCGTTGACCGAGCTGTTCATGCCAACAGAGCTGGCGTCAACCGTTTTATATCGGCCGATGGGGCAAGCAGAATACGATCTTGTCGAACAGACTGGCTTCAAAGCGTGGCCGCCGCGATTACCTGAGCAACCGATTTTCTATCCTGTTACGAATGAGGCTTATGCGGCCGAGATCGCCCAGCGATGGAACACAACTGACGCTGAAAATGGAAACGTCGGGTACGTGTCTCGATTCAGAGTCAGCAACAGCTTCTTAGATCGGTATGACATTCAAACGGTTGGGGCAAGACATCACACAGAGTACTGGATTCCTGCGGATGACCTGCCCCAGTTAAACGCGAACATTGTCGGCCAGATCGAAATTACACAAAAATTCTCAGCGTAATGTGCAAAAATTTGTTTAACGCATTACGTTTTACGCATCATGGAACCATTTAACACTTTAGATTCCCATATCGTTGCGATTCGCACCAACGACATCGACACCGATCAAATCATCCCTGCCCAATATCTCAAAGTCACCAGCAAAGATGGCTTGGTTGAAGGGCTATTCAGCGCCATGCGCTATCTCCCTGACACAAAAGATCCAAACCCTGATTTTGTGCTCAACCGTCCAGAGAGCGTGGGTGCAAAAGTATTGCTTGCTGGCGACAACTTCGGCTGTGGCTCTTCACGCGAACATGCACCTTGGGCGCTGATGGGCTGGGGCTTCAACGCCGTGATCAGCACCTCATTTGCCGACATCTTCCGCAACAACTCGCTCAAAAACGGACTGCTGCCAATTGCGGTTGACAAAGCGACCCATGAGCAACTGTTCTCGCTGGTTGAAGAAGATCCAAGCACAGCGGTTGCAATCGATCTCGAATCACAAACCTTGACGCTGCCTGACGGCCGACAGGTCAACTTCCCAATCGACAGCTTTAGCAAAAATTGCATGTTGCAGGGTGTTGATCAGCTTGGTTATTTGCTTGGCCTTGATGCTGAAATCAGCGCCTACGAAGCAACGCTAGCCTAAGCATTATCATGAAGCTGATTGTGATTCATGGCGCGGAGGCGACGGGAAAGCTGACGGTTGCCAAACAATTGTCCGCCAAAACAGACTTTTGCATTTTCCACAATCACATCAGCGTCGATTTTGTACGCACACTCTTTGATTTCGGCGAGGAACATTTCTCGCCGATGATTTGGGATGCGCGATCGATCGTCTTTGAATATGCGGCGAAAGCGCAATTGGATGGGTTGATTTTTACGTGGGCGTTTTCGTACCCTGACTTTCTGCCTCATCTTGAGCGGATTCAAGCGATTGTTAGTCGTTTTCAGAGGGAGCTTTGCCTGGTCTATCTGTCATGTACGCATGAGGAGCGTCTCCGACGCATCACGGCCGAAGAGCGCAAATTGGCGGGGAAGATACACACGGTCGAAGAACTGAACCGCCAAGCGACTAAAAAGAATTACCACCCAGTTCCCAACTCATTAGAAATCGACAATACGAATCTTTCGCCACAGCAAGTTGCCGATCTGATTATCCAACATTTTACTTTGGCACACGTTGCCCATTGAGTTATGAGTCAAGTTTTTATCTACGACACAACCCTCCGCGACGGGACACAAATGGAAGGCATCTCGCTTTCATTGCAGGACAAACTGCGGATCGCCAAGCGTCTTGACGACTTCGGCGTACATTACATCGAAGGCGGCTGGCCGGGGTCTAACCCAAAAGACGCGGAGTTTTTCAACGAGGTTAAGAAACTTGACCTCAAAAACGCAAAGGTGACTGCCTTTGGCTCCACCCGCCGCAAGGGCACAAAGCCAGAGGACGATCCCAATCTGCAAGCGTTGATCAGCGCCAACACGGAAGCGGTGACGCTGGTTGGCAAAAGCTGGGATCTGCACGTGCGCGATGTGCTGAGCGCCGACCCTGAAGAGAATTTGGCAATGATTGCTGAAAGCGTTGCTTACATGAAAGAGCAAGGCAAAGAGGTGATCTACGATGCTGAGCATTTCTTTGATGGGTACAAGGCCAATCCTGAATATGCACTGTTGACGATTAAAGTTGCGGCCGATAATGGTGCAAACTGCATCACGATTTGCGACACAAACGGCGGGATGCTGCCTTGGCAAGTTGCGGCCGTCACCCGTGAAGTACGCGCTATTTTGCCGGCCGAAACACAAATCGGCATTCATACCCATGATGACGGCGGCTGTGGTGTTGCAAATTCACTGGCGGCAATCGATGCGGGCGCGGTACAAGTTCAAGGCACAATCAATGGCTATGGCGAGCGCGTCGGCAATGCAAATCTATGCGCGATTGTGCCAGATTTGCAGTTAAAGATGGGGCGTCAATGTGTCAGCGAGGCGCAGCTTGCCACCCTGACCGATCTGGCTGCCTATGTCACTGAAATTGCCAATTTGTCCCCTCAAACACATGCACCCTACACAGGGGCTAGTGCTTTTGCACACAAGGGCGGGATTCATGTCGCGGCGATGCGCAAAAATAAGCTCAGCTATCAGCACATCGATCCAGCCCTAGTTGGGAATGAACAGCGCACTGTTATTTCTGAGCTTTCAGGGCGTGGCAACGTGCTGGATAAAGCGGCCGAGTTTGGACTAGAGATTGACAAAACGAAGGCGCGTGCCGTACTTGAACAAGTCAAACAGCTTGAAGCGCAAGGGTATGCGTTTGAAGCAGGTGAGGCATCGATGGCGCTGCTGATTCTGCGCACACAGCCTGACTATCAAGCGCCGTTTGAACTACTCGATTTTACAGCGTGGATTAGTCATCGCAATGAGCGCGGCGGGGCATCTGATGCAACGGTCAAGATCAAAGTTGGCGAGGAGATGTTCCACACGGCGGCCGAAGGCAACGGGCCAGTCAACGCGCTGAGCCTCGCGCTTCGCAAGGCATTGTTCCCGACCTACCCACAACTCCAAACGGTGCATCTGACCGATTACAAAGTTCGCATTCTGGACGGATCAGAAGGAACAGGCGCACAAACCCGTGTCCTTATCGACTTTATCGATGAGGCAACCGACACACGCTGGGCAACCGTTGGGGCAAGCTCCAACATCATCGAAGCAAGCTGGCGTGCGCTGGCTGATAGCTATGAGTATGCTCTTTTAACAACAAATAAATAGAACACGGGTTACACGGGTGAACATGGATCAAGAGGGACGTTTTATGTTCGATCAATAAAACTCAGAGGTTTTTATGCACAAACTAGAGCAGATGACAACAAACCTCTGAGTTTTTCGTCAATGATTACTTATGACCTATGTAATAGAGCGAATAATCAAAGCCTACGCCCATGTCTACAATGAATCAGGCTATGGTTTTTAGAAAAAGTGTATGAGAACGCGCTTGCTGTCATATTTTCACAAACGACAGCAAGCCACACCGTTCGCGTTAAATCTGTGTGCATCCGTGCAATCTGTATTCTATTCTTCATTAAGGAAACACAAGATGGAAGTTAATTTAGTTATTTTACCAGGTGACGGCATTGGCCCAGAAGTCACCCAAGCAGCGCTGGCTGTACTCGACGTGGTTGCTGAAAAGTTTGGTCACACGTTTAATCGCGTCACCAAATTGATCGGCGGTATCGCTATTGATGAAGCGGGGTCGTCTTTGCCAGACGAGACGCTTGAAGCGTGTCAAGCGGCCGATGCCGTATTGCTCGGTGCGGTTGGCGGCTACAAATGGGATGATCCAGATGCCACTGATCGCCCAGAAAAAGGGCTGCTCAAAATTCGTAAACAGATGCAGCTTTATGCAAACGTGCGCCCTGTTAAGATTCACCCTGATTTGGCTGATGCTTCCCCATTAAAGCGGGAAAAGCTTGAAGGCGTTGACATGCTCGTGATCCGTGAATTGACGGGTGGCCTCTACTTTGGCGACGGCGGGCGCTGGATTGATGACAACGGCGAAGAATGGGGCAAGAACACCATGATCTATAGCGAAAGCGAGATCGTGCGTATTCTCGACCTTGCATTCAAAGCGGCTATGGGTCGTGGCAAAAAAGTAACCTCTATCGACAAAGCAAACGTACTGGACGTGATGCGCTTATGGCGCAAAACAGCGGTCAAGGTTGCTGAAGATTACCCTGAGGTTGAACTTGAGCATGTGCTGGTGGATGCCGCCACGATGCATCTTTTGAGCCGTCCCGCTTCATTTGACGTGATGGTTGCAGGCAATATGTTTGGCGACATCATCACAGATGAAGCGTCTATGTTGCCCGGCTCGATGGGCAACCTGCCATCTGCATCAATCGGGGCAAACATGAATCGTCATGGACTGCCACAGGGATTGTATGAACCGATCCACGGCTCTGCACCTGATATTGCAGGACAAGGGATTGCGAATCCAATCGGAACTGTGTTATCGACAGCAATGCTGTTGCGTCACTCGTTGGGCTTAGAAGCAGAAGCAGCGGCGATTGAAAGCGCAGTTGACCAAGCAATTTCGGCCGGAAATCGGACAGGTGACTTGGCGCGTGGCGAAGAAGTTGCGCTGAATACACAACAAATGACCGATGCGATTTTGAGCTATTTGTAGTTCAAGGCTTATGCGTTTATCCAGAAGTTGACGTAAGGTCAGATAAAGAATCAAATTATCCTATTTTCCAGATGGAGACGCGCCAGCGGCGACGTCTCTACCAGAGAAATTGCCTGTAGAGACGCCCCGTTGGGGCGTCTTCGTTTGATTTCACTCAGCCCTAGAGGGTATAGAACGGCACGAAGAGAAGCGGCTAGCGTTGATTTGCTTCGTGCTTTGCTCTATTGGTTAGACCGTTTTTCTTGCAGCCAAGCGTCAAACTCGGCTAGCGTTGCGTCTTTGGCAGGGTAAATGCCGATTGTGCTGCGACCAGCTTTGACCATATCGATCACGTGCTGCTCGCGTAGCTCTTGTTGATGAGCAGCGTTGACGACTGATTCAGCAACGTGGGCAGGAATGGCGACAACCCCCTCGGCATCGCCAACAATGATGTCGCCTGGCTCGATGAGGACGCCCGCGCAACCAATCAGGACGTTCCAATCGGCCGGATGATGCCAAATATTCGAGCGCGTTGCCTGTGCCTCCTTGAAATAGATCGGCAGCCCAATTTCTTTACAGCCTGCGGTGTCGCGGACTGAACCATCTGTCACAAAACCGGCCGCCCCCAACACCTTCATCCGCCAACCGAATACATCACCGAACACAGCGCCGCGTACTTCGCCGCGTGCGTCCATGACAAGCACATCGTCTGGGCCAAGCGACTCGACAGCGAGACGCTGCGGGTTAATAGACAGGTCGGTCATTTTGGCGGGCATATCTTCGCGGGCAGGAATGAATCGCAGCGTGACCGCATAGCCAATCATTTTCTGGTTGGGGAGCAATGGCTGGATACCTGTGAGAAAGGTATTTTTGAAGCCATGCAGAATCAACTGAGAGGTTAGGGTTGCGGTGGAGATGTTTGCGAGCTTTGATTTCGTTTCGGCCGAAAGCGAAACAGGTCTAAATGATGTCATATATTTTTAGTTGGAGTGGAGGTAGTTGTCAGTGCGTTGCGGAGGATTTCGGCCGAATGCAAACCCACCCGACCCGTCCCGTCCGCAATCTGTTCACGGCAGCTTGTCCCCGATGCAGCAATAATTGTGTCGGGTGAAACCGCTTTGATCGCAGGAAACAGCGCCCGATTGCCCATCGCCAGCGAGATTTCGACATGCTCCTTTTCATAGCCAAAAGAACCAGCCATACCACAGCAGCCAGAATCGATTTCAGTCACGTTGTAGCCAGGCAGCGCCAAAATTTGTTTCGCTGTTTCTGTGCCAGCAATCGCCTTTTGATGGCAATGTCCGTGCAAAAGCAGATCGCGCCCTTGTTCAGATGGTTTGAACATCAAATTGAGTGCGCCTTTATCCGCAAGCTGCGCGATAAACTCCTCAAACAGCAGCGCCCGATCGGACACCGCTTGCACCCGATCGTCGTTGGGCAGCAGGTAATGATAGTCATCACGGAAGGAGAGCAGACAGCTTGGTTCAAGACCAACAATCGGGATGCCAGCGGCGGCAAAGGGATAAAGTTTGTCAATCGTATCGGTGGCAAGCTGGCGGGCGTCGTTGATTAGCCCCTTTGACAACATCGGCCGACCGCAGCAGTTATGTTCAGGCAAAATCACTTCAAACCCAGCCGCTTCAAGCACTTCTGTAGCGGCAATCGAGACGTGCGGGCTGTTGTAGGTGTTAAACGTGTCGTTGAAAAGGACGACTTTGGGGCGTTGGCTGGTAGGAGGGGATTTCGGCCGATTCTTAAACCAATGCACAAACGACTCTCGCGCAAACGTTGGCAGGTCACGCTCGCGCCCCACCCCCAAAAAGCGTTCGTTGAGCTTTTTTGTGATCGCCAGTTGACCGACCCAATTAGCCACAGGCGCAAGCGGGCCGCTCAGCATACGGTTGACACGATGGATATTGCCGAACAGTTTGGCGCGGAGCGGCGTGCCGTTTTTGGCATGATACCGATCGAGAAACTCCGTTTTGATCTTCGCCATGTCAACGGACGAAGGGCATTCTGACTTACACGCCTTGCAAGAGATGCACAAATCCATCGTCTCGTACATGCGTTTTTCGGTCAGGCGTTCGGCCGGAATTTTGCCCGTCAGCGCCGCCCGCAGCATGTTGGCCCGACCGCGCGTGCTGTGTTCTTCTTCGCGCGTGACCATGTAGGGCGGACACATCGTGCCGCCGTGCTTGCGGCAGACACCTGCGCCGTTGCACATTTCGACGGCGCGATGGAAGCCTTGATCGGGGCTGAAGTCGAGGTTGGTGTGGAGGGTGACGTTGGTATAATTTCGGCCGAAACGCATTGCCTCATCCAGACCACCCTGACTGTTCACAATATTCCCCGGATTAAGCAAATTCTTGGGATCAAACGTTTCCTTCACTTCGCGAAAAAGCTGGTACAGATCAGGCCCGAAAAATGACTCATTCAGCCAGCTACGCGCCCGTCCATCCCCATGTTCGCTTGAAAAAGAGCCGCCATATTCGTGCATCAGTTTGAGCGTATAGTGGCTAATCTTGATCATCTTGTCCAAATGATCGTGCGACTTGGTGTTGACCAAAGGACGCACGTGCAAACAACCGCCGCTTGCATGTGCATAATACGCCATCTCAACGTCAATATCGTGGCAAAAGCGTTCGAGCCGCGTGATATATTCAGCCAGATGATGCACAGGAACGGCGGTGTCCTCAATAAAGGCAGCGGGCTTAAAATCGCCGCGCCGACTCTGGAGAATGCCCAGACCTGCTTTACGCACTTTCCAAACGGGTTCTTGCGAGCGTGGCGTCATCAGTGGAACGATTGCGGTGAAATTGATCCCAACTCGTTTGAGGTGTGCTTCGAGCTTTTCCACCTTATCTTTCAGTTCACTCTCACTGTGACCATAAAACTCAGTCACAAGCACGCTATTGGGCGTCCCTTCGATAAAGGTGGCAAGCATTTTGCTAAAGATCGGGTGTTCACGACACAAACGCATGGTCAATTTGTCGAATAGCTCAACGGCCGAAGGCTGCATTTCAAGAATAAATTGTGTTGCCTCAAGCGCCGTGTATGCGTCGTCAAAATGAACGATGGCAAGCGCCGTTTGCTGCGGCGTCGGCACGATATTGAGCTTAAATTCAGTCATCACGCCCAACGTCCCTTCGGAGCCTGTCATCAGTTGCGCCAAATTAAACTGCCCGCTGTCCCGCCGTATGTAGGGCGATTCTGGCACGCCGTCCACAAACCGAAACAGGTTATATCCGCCGCAGCGCCGCCAGTGCTTCGGCGTTCCGTTGCGAACGGCCTCCGCGTGGTTTGTGCTGATGTCGATCAGTTTGCGATAGGCGGCCCCTTCGATGCCGCTGCGCTGGGCAAATTGGGGGAGCTGTTCGGCCGAACACGTTCCAAAACGTGCCAACGACCCATCACTCAACACAACCTCTGTCTCAATCACATGATCAACCGCCATGCCGTACAAAATTGAGTGGCTCCCTGTCGCATTGTTACCCACAATGCCGCCTAGCCCAGCCCGATTACCGCTGGCTGGATCGGGACCAAACATCAGCCCGTGCTGCTTCAGCCGCTTGTTCATGTTGGCAAAAACCAAGCCAGGCTGCACCTTGGCCCACCGCTCCTCAACGTTGACCTCAAGCAGTTGGTCCATATGATGCGAAAAATCGATCACAAGCGCTTCATTAACCGTCTGCCCAGCCAAACCCGTTCCCCCAGCGCGTGGCAACAGCGGAATCTCATGCTGATTGGCCAGCGTGACAATCGCCGCCACCTCATCCGCGTTGCGCGGGAAGCAAACGCCAAGCGGCATCACCTGATACAGGCTGGCGTCTGTACTGTACAAGGTGCGGGTTGTTTCATCGGTGCGTACATCACCGTTGGTTTGCTTGCGAAGATCGGCTAAAAAATGAGTAAGCGCGGAGTCAGGTTGCATAACAAGATTGTTCAACAATGTGTCGAAGTTTGCAATGCAGATTTGAGAGAAAAGCAAAAGTCGCGACCAAAGAGGCTTGGCCGCGACTGATTCGGGATGGGAAGGGAAGAGAGGATAAGGATGATGATTGAATTTAACTCACAACCAGAGCGGGATAACTCCGGGGAATGTTGTGCAAATTGACAACCACTGTCCCAATAAGGGAAGAAAATAAATTATAAAAAGAGACACCTAAGCAGTTTGCCTGTGCATGATTGTTGTTTGCAGTGCAAATCAGCAACTAAGCACACGTGACAAAACCTATTTAGCTTAGTGATAAATCCGATCCTGTAACAGATTGGATCTAGTTTTAAACAATCTAACGTTGATTAGGCCGCTAGGTTGAGCCGCGACCTCCGCTTGCCCAATGACAAAACAAGGGCGCGACTCAGTACCAATACAATGCCTATACACAGTAGAAAAACCCAGAAGTTAGGCGTGAGTTTGTTTTAACTCACACGCTTCAATTTGCTTCGTTAAAAAAGTCAGCAAATCTTTGGGGTCTGTGAACCCCTGCTTACGCCCTTCCCCATCAACTGGTTCGAGTGAAAATTTCCACTCACGTTGGCTTTGTTCTTCAGCTTGTTCTGCATGCCAACATCTAATCAAAAAAGCTTTGTATGTATTTCGTTTCATTCATGCCTTCCTACTCAATCTGATTACTTTTGAGTTAGGAGATTCGCTTGGCTCAAAGCGAATGTGTTTACAAGTAACGTTATCTATGTGGTAGTATATGAGGTATCGTTTGCGTACCGTTTGCAATAGGCTTCTCTTTGAACACCTGTTGTCAACATTTGCAAACGATAGAGGGTGGAAGGTGTTGCGGAAGAAATTTGATGTCCTTGTCATACAAAAAGAGGGGGTTGTGGTTGTGTGTTTTAATGTTTCACCATGCGTGTAAACTAGGCTTATTGCAGCCGCTCCAACCCTTAGCAAGCTTGATTTACTCAGATAGCATGATGACATGTGGCAAAAACTTTATGACAGCAGCCAAAGGTGGTTCCGAGATCTCCGCATCCTTCCTATCCTTTAAACTTGATATTCCAACACTTGTCATGAAAGCGTTTAGTAGATTTTAACTGCTAAATAAATGTTCATTGGTCAAGTATGGCGGCTTTAGATGAGTTTGAATTTGCAAAACAGTCTACATTTTTTAGGTGCGTTGCGTGTTAAAAAAGAAGGACAAACGGAAACAAAATTTCGTTCGCGCCGTGCGTTCGCGCTGCTTGCTTATCTTGCAGCAA
>JBMZDF010000147.1:0-12051 GCA_049614105.1 Promineifilaceae bacterium (SeqCode) | reverse complement strand
TGCGATTACTTTGCCGACTATTCCTTTCTACGTGCAGGAGACATTCGGTGGTTCTGTTTCAAACGTCAGTTCGTTAGCCGCTGTATTTTTTGCCGCGCAATTTTTTGCATCACCCATCCTTGGCAGCCTGTCAGACCGCTATGGGCGTCGCCCCATTCTCATTCTGAGTCAATTTGGAACTGTTGCCGCCCTGCTTCTTAGCGGTCTAGCCCCCACATTGGCCTTTTTATACGCGGCGCGTGTCATCGACGGAATCACAGGGGGAAATATCGCGGTTGCCGAAGCCTATCTGAGCGACATCACAGACAAGTCAGAAAGAACGCAGGGGCTAGGAATTGTGAGTGCAGGGTATAATGGCGCACTCTTGATCGGCCCGATTATTGGCGGAATACTCGCCGTCAGAGTGGGATTTCGCATCCCATTTTTTATAGCGGCTGGCATTTCCGCCTGCACCATTGTATTGACCTATTTTCTGCTGCCTAAAGTTAATCACAAAGGTGGTCAGCCCCGTAAGACGCCGCCCGCCACACCCAAACAAGATAACATGTCAACGCAAGTCAGCAAATGGGGGCGGTTGTTAGGCATCCCGTTCGTGTCGCTGATTATTATCATTGCAGTTTCCGAGAGAATGGCTTACTTCATTTTCCAACCCACATTCCCCCTGTGGATTGAACAAGTTATGCTTAAAGGGGCTGATACTTCAACAATCCAAACCAGCGTTGGCTGGTTGCTGGCCTACATGAGCCTGTTTAATATTCTGACGCAAATTTGGCTAATTGGGCCTGCATCACGCCTTCTTCGCGAAAAAAGGCTTATCATATTAGGCACGCTGATGAGCGGTCTCGGATGGTATTTGCTCACGACGATTCCAACGCTGACGTTCACTATCATTTTATTGCCAGTTATTTCTATGGGGATTGCATTTGCATTACCCTCACTCACGGCGCTGGTTACTTTTGTTGCACCTGAGCAACAACGCGGCTATGCGATTGGGTTTTTACAGGCTAATAAAAATATCGGCCGAATTGCCGGTGCAATTCTAGGCGGGATTGTGTTTGATTATGTGTCGCCCCAAGCACCTATGCAAACCTCGGCCGTTTTAGCCCTCTGCTGTTGTGCAATGGGCATCTACCTACTTTTCAAAACAAAACATCTAGGAGTAACTTATGACTGAATCAATATTTGCATATGCTCAACTTAACGCACGTGTTCAACCATTTGACCGTGGCGACCGTTACGCAGACCCACTTCAAGAGGCGTTGGAAACCAACGGCTGGGGCGAGGTCGTAGGTGGCGGCACGATGCAGAAAAAGAACGGAGAGATCAACTACTGTGGTCTCGATATTGAGCTGAAAGATGTTGAACAAGCTGTGCCTTTTATCTGTGACGTTCTTACAAAATGTGGTGCTCCAAAAGGGTCACACCTGTTGTTTGACTTAAATGGTGAGGAAAAGGATGTCCCGTTCGGAATTTTTCACGGATTGGCAATTTACCTGAACGGTGTAGATCTGCCTACGGAAGTGTATAACGACTGTGATATTGATCATATCTATTCAGAAATAGACCGGCTCCTTGGTGAACGCGGTGCGATCCAAGGTTATTGGGATGGGCCAACCGAAACGGCTTTGTATCTATATGGGTATTCGGCCGAAGAAATGCGAACCCTGATCAAACCCCTAACAGACGTGTACCCACTTTGCCAGAAAGCACGTTTTGAAATCATCGTACAATGATATGACCCAATCGTTTCCAGAGTTTGTTACCCTTATGGAAGTGGGGCCACGCGATGGGCTGCAAAATCAGAGCCAGTATGTATCAGTTGAGCAAAAGCTGGCGCTGATTGGGCGCAGCATCGAGGCGGGTGTCAAGCGTATTCAGGTGACTTCGTTTGTTCATCCGCGCCTTGTGCCACAGATGGCAGACGCTGAGGCGGTTTGTGCTGGGTTGCCCGCGTTGGCGCGTGAGGATGTGTTGTTTAATGGATTGGTACTCAATCTGCGCGGATTGGAACGAGCGCATGCCGCAGGACTCAACTATATCGATACAGGCGTTCCCGCTAGCGAGGCGCTGAGCCAGAAAAACGCAAACAGCACGATTGAAGAAGGCATGCGGCGCATGACGGACATTCTCGACAGGGCGCGTGTCTACGGGATGCGTGTGCGGATGGGCGTGCAAACGGCATTTGGCTGCGTTTATGAGGGGGCAATTCCTCAAGCGCGTGTTGTCAAACTGTGTGAACGCTTTCTCGCAATGGGGATTGATGAACTCACGATTGCTGATTCGGCCGGGCTAGCCAATCCCCGCCAAGTCAAACACCTGCTAAACGAAATCATCCCAATGGCAGGCAACACCCCCGTTGTGCTGCATCTGCACGACACACGCGGCATGGGCATCGCCAATCTGTACGCCGCACTCGAATGCGGCGTCCGTTATTTTGACAGCGCCTTTGGTGGCTTGGGCGGTTGCCCCTTTATCAAAGGCGCAAAAGGCAACATCGCCACCGAGGACAGCATCAACATGTTGCACGCGATGGGCGTTGAAACAGGAATCGACATTAAACAAGTTAGCGCCATCTCACGTGATTTAGAGCAACTTTTTGGGCAAGCGTTGCCTGCGAAGATGCATCGATTTGTATAGATTCTAAGCTAGAAAAGAAAAGCTGGGCCTGTTAGGGCCCAGCTTGGTCATAAGGAGATTTGTGACAATTGTCACGGGGTGGCGGTTTCAGTCTACTGGTTTGCGATCTGACCATCGCAAGGTGTAGGCTTTCAACCGCTTGTTGTGGCACAGCGCACCTGCGCCACAGTTGACTCTACTCGTACTCGGAAAAACATGCGTCACTGCCCTCTTCAAACCCAAGGGCAAATGCGTTGGCGCGTTCCTGTGGGGAACCATGTGCGCCTGGATGGGTGACGGGCAAATGGTCCCCGACCGCCCACGCTTGGCGAATTCCTTCATCAAGGTCGCCTTCTTCTAACAAACCGCGTTCATCTAAATTTTTAACATAAACACCAGCCAAACAATCGGCCTCTTGCTCTGTGAAATAGGTGTCACGTCCTGCAAAGCGGTTGAGGATACCCTGCACAAGATGGCCCCATTCGTGCGCCAAAATGTAGACAGGTGCGAGGTCGCCCTGCTGACGCAATACATCTTCCATTAGGTTGAGGTCGTAAGCGATGCTGTGTGAACCGCGACTGTAGTAAGCATTGTATGCACCTGAACGGCGGCTTGTGCTGCGATAGGCGCTCACGCTGCGGGGTTCGTAATAGGTGATGCCCGCTGTTTCAAATTCGGCCGACCAATAGCCGTTCAAATCGTTGGCTGCAAAGTTAAGTAAGTCGTTCACCGTATCGGGACATCCATCTGAATCAAACACATTGTTGTAAGTCTCTCGTTCATTTGGACACTGATCGGCCGAATTAGTCACACCATCCCCGTCATCATCCCCTGCCCCTTCGGCAACAGGCTCCACAGTTTCAGGCTCAGGCTCCACAGGTGCAGCGGTCGGAATATCGATTGTGTCCCAGAAGCGCCAGCGGCGGGCGTTGCGACTGTAATAAACGTCGCCATCTGCATTGATACCGAGGTAGTAGTCACCCCAGCCGCCATAAGCGACACCGTCTGATTGGTCTGCATTTTGATAAATTGAAATGGCGCATTCGGTCGTTCCCGTGTCTGAATCGACAACAGAAAGATCGCCGTTTTGCAGATGGTAACATTCGGCCGAATCGGTCTGCGCCCCCACGTTATCCACCAGCCCAAGGGTGGCTAATACCACCACGATAGCAGTCAAAAAAATAAAACGAGTTCGATTGATTCTCTGCAAAAATTTCATAGTCTTAGCTCCCAAAGAACGTGTGTCACTATTAGCGTATACGGACAGTTTGCCAGAATCGATTCACCAAAATCGCTTAGGTGAATTCTTCTTAACACGCTTTACATTTCTTGAACAGATGAGTAAACGTGCCAAATCCTGCCCTTTCCTCATTCATCATTCATTATTCTTCATTCTCTTTTATCCTTTCCTATTCCCCCTCCCTCTGCCATAATTCCCCCATGATTCCATCCTTGATGTTAGCTGCGCCAGAGAGCGGCAGCGGAAAAACGACGATTACATCCGCCATTATTGCGGCCTTGACCAAGCAGGGGTTAACCGTGCAACCGTTTAAGGTTGGCCCTGATTACATTGACCCGACCTACCACACGATTGCGGCGCAGCGCACCTGTCGCAACCTTGATTCATGGATGTTGGGGAAAGAGGCGGCGTGCGAATCTTTTGTTCGCAACTGCCAAGGGGCGGACGTGGCGATTGTGGAAGGGGTGATGGGGTTGTTTGACGGGTTTGGGGTGTTAGATAATGAAGGCAGTTCGGCCGAAATTGCAACCCTGCTCGACATTCCCATTGTGCTCGTCATGAACGCACGCGGCATGGCCCGCAGCGCGGCGGCGCTTGTCAAGGGGTATCACACTTTTAGCCCCAACGTGAAATTAAGCGGCGTCATTCTTAATCGGGTTGGCAGCCCGCGACACGCCGCCATGTGTCAACAGGCAATTGAAGCGGAAACGGGCGTGCCTGTGCTGGGCTATGTGCTGCGCAATCAAGATCTTGTCCTTCCCGAACGACATCTAGGTTTGATTCCAACCGCTGAAAAAGGCGATTGGCACAGCTTCATCCAAAACGCCGCTGGTATCGTCGCAAACACAATCGACCTCGATCGCCTCCTAACCGTTAGCAATTATCCGTTATCCGTTCCCCGTTATCCGTTATCTCCACCACCTGCTTCCCCCGATACCCCACACCCAAAAGTCCGCATCGCCCTCGCCGACGACGAAGCGTTCTCATTTACTTACCCAGAAAATGTAGAGTTGCTTGAGGAAGCTGGCGCGGAAATTGTGCGTTTTAGCCCGCTGCACGATGCGACCGTGCCTGATAATGTGCAAGGTTTGATTTTGGTCGGTGGATTCCCTGAACTGTACGCGCACACGTTGAGCGAAAATCGGCCGATGTTAAACGCGATCCGCACCGTCCACGCCAAAGGTATTCCCATCTATGCCGAATGTGGCGGCTTGATGGTTTTGACAGAAATGCTTTATGACAAGGTGGACAACGCATTCCCCATGGTGGGGCTTTTGTCTGGCAACAGCCGCATGACGGCGCGTGTCAAGCTGGGCTATCGAACGGTTACGGCGCTGGCAGATGGCCCTGTGCTGGCAAAAGGGGAGCAAATGCGTGGGCATGAGTTTCATTATTCGTTGTGGGAAAATCGGCCGAAAAACTTACCCCACGCCTACCATATCGAATCCCGCGCGGGCGGCAACCCGACCACAGCAGGCGCGATTCTCGGCAACATTTGGGCCTCCTATATTCATCTCCACTTTTTAGCCAATCGCAACGTCGCACAACGCTTTGTACACTGGTGTGCAGAGAAAGCAAGTGGCTAATTGTTCAACCGTTTTTGCAGTCAAAATATTTCTGTGATCTATTTATGGGTGTGTTTCATTTAAGTAAAGAGCGGTGGCTGAGCCTGTCGAAGCCTGAGCCTGAGCCTGTCGAAGCCTAAACGACACGCCGCTGTGACTTCGACAAGCTCAGTCTACGTTATCGTCGCGAACCTAGTTGAAACATGCCCTCTACTTATCATGAAACGCTGTTAAAATAAGAAGATGAAACTTTACTGCAATGATGAAATAATCGGCAGTTTGACCGATATTGAGCAGGACGCCCCGTTTTTTGAGGCAGACGTTCAACCTGTCGATCGCGCTTCCTTTGAGCGGCTTGTGAGCGCCAACGTTTTTTTGACGGAGATTGTGCCACAGCTAGGCTGCAACTGTTTCACCGACCCTGACGATGATACTTATCAGGGCGAACTCACTAAATTATGCATTAGTGAGCAAGATGTTGATGCTGTCTCGCTTGGTCGCTGGCGCATCGCAGGCACGCCCGATATGGGCAAGGTGACGCTGGTCAACATTCGCGCCGATGGGCGCATACGCTGGCGTGCAATGTAATGAGTCAAGTTTATCTTGTTGGCGCGGGTCCAGGTGACCCAGAATTAATTGCTGTGCGCGGCTATCGACTGTTGCAATCGGCCGATGTCATTCTCCACGATCGGCTTGTGTCGCCGCTGCTCATCGCAGAAGCTCGCCCCGACGCAAAAATTATCAACGTTGGCAAATCGCCGCTCAAAAAACGATACCCACAGGCGGAAATCAACCGCATTTTGGTTGAGGAAGCGCAGCAGGGCAAAACAGTCGTGCGGATCAAAGGGGGCGACCCGTTTATTTTTGGTTTGGGCGGCGATGAGTGCCTTGCGCTCATTGAGGCAGGCATTCCGTTTGAAATCGTGCCGGGCGTCTCAAGCGTGATGGCCGTGCCAGCTTATGCGGGTATTCCCGTGACGCATCGCGGCTTGGCAAGCTCGCTGACCGTTCTCTCTGGACATTCGCTTGACGGAGAGGCATGGCGGCAGTTGCCAAAGATGGGAACGATTGTGGTTGTGATGGGGGTCAAGAAGCTGACTCGTATTGTTGAGATTGTGCGGCGTTTTCGTTCGGCCGAAACACCCGTCGCATTAATCCAATCAGGCACAACCCCCAATCAGGTCGTGATTCAAGGCACATTAACGACGATTGTGGCACAATCTACGGAGATCAAACCGCCTGCAATTATTGTAATTGGCGAAGTGGTTGCCTTACGCGATGTGATTCGCTGGTTTGAACCATCGGGGCTGGATGATAATTCGGCCGAAACAGTTTGGGGTATTGCGCAGCAGTAACGCGAAAGGCGGCAACGAATCTATCCTTATGAATCGATTTTTTGCGTTACTATTTATTCTTAGCATCATTTTAATCGGCTGCACAGCCAACGACTCAGATGAGGATCTGAGCGGTCAACTTCTGTTGTGGCATAGCTGGGGCTTCAAAGATCGGCAAACCCTCAACCGCATCACCGACCAATTCCACGAAATCTATCCTGATGTCGAAATCATCACAGTTGCAATCCCTGCGGAAGATTTACAAGAGCGGTATCGCGAAACGGCGGCGCTAGGGTTAGGCCCTGATGTGGTGATCGGCTCCGATCGCTGGATTCCAAACTATATTGAGGAAAACCTTCTGCAAGAAATCCCTCCTCACATGTTCGAGCTAGTCAATTTCAGCCCTAACTCGCTTGATACCGCCCGTTCGGCCGATGGCATCCTCTACGGCATCCCTCTCGCACAGAATGCAACCGTCCTCTACTATAATAAAAGCACCATTCAGTTCAGCGCACCACCCGAAACGTTTGAAGAATGGGTTAACTTTACCAACGGCGGTGAAGTTACCGCGCTCAACGTTGATTTTGAGGATGCTTACTGGGGAATCTCTCCCTTTGGCAACGGATTGTTTGACCCTGAAGGGCAAATTCGCGACGAGTCCGATGGCCTTCTCGGCTGGCTGCGCTGGCTTAAAGAGGCTCAAAGTCACCCTAACATTATTTTGAGCCGCGATACTGAGCTGCTGCAAGATTTGTTTATTGACGGTACGGCGCATTATTATGTCGGCTGGTCAGACGAACTCCCCGATTTGCTAGCCAGCATGGGGCAATCACGGGTCGGCGTTGCTCCGTTACCTCATGTGACGGGATCGGAGCTAACCCCTGTTCCACTTCTGCGCACCGAAGTAATTTTGTTTAATGAATCTAGCTCTAACCGTCAAACCAAACTGGCTTATGCCTTTACAAACTTTTTAACCAACACAACCCAAAGCGCGATTTTAATGCGTGAGACACAGCGCGTTCCCGCCAATCGACTGTTGCAAATCAGCTCCGAAGTGGACGAGTTGCAGTTTATGATGGCGGAGCAAATCGCATTTGCGGAACCGCCCCCTGTTGATCTTGCGTTGCCCGTGTTGGCCAAGGCAGGGGCCGAGGCATATAACAATGTGCTAACTGGCATTCAGCAGCCAGAGGGTGCGGTTGCGCTGTTTTGGTTGCGTCTGGAAACGGAGGCAACAAGGTAAATGGATGCCTCTTCTTCTGTAGAGCTTGTTACCGAGCAGTTTAAAACGATTTGGATTATCTTGAATCGGCCGATTGTGCAGCAGCAACTCCTGTTGTTGCTGGTTCTCGTGCTCGTTGCCGCACTTCTATCAACGCTGCTCGAACGTTTTGTCGAACAGCACATTGGCAAGCGCACCCACGACCTGCTCAAGCTCATTCTACGTCTTGACTTTTCGATTTTGGCGCTTACGCTGGGCTATCTCACCGTGTTTATTTTGGCACGTCAAGAGCAAAAAGTCGGGTTGCTGTCAGATTCGCTGCGTATTTTTTGGTACGTGCTAATCTATCAATTTTTTGTCAACCTGCTCGCCTATCGCATCAGCCGCAATCGTTCGCGTGCTTATCGCCGCCGCATTTTGCTGCCGCTGCTGCTCGTTTTTGTTGCCGCACGGCTCATCAACAACTTTATCGGCGGTCTTGCCACCATCATCCAATTTGAGATCGCAAACCTGTTCGGCGTCTCAATTCAAATTGGTACGCTATTTACGGCCGCTGCACTGCTCTACTTTTTCAGCACCTGCGCGTGGGTGGTGCAGGATGTGCTGACGCGCACCCTGTCACCTCGCAGCAGCGACCCCGCCGTGGTTAACACGGTGGTCACAATTGCCCGCTATTCGCTGATAGGCGTTGGCATTTTGATGGCCGCCCGCGCCATCGGCGTTGATCTGTCAACATTTGCCCTTATCGGTGGTGGGTTGTCAATCGGCATCGGGTTTGGCCTCCAGCAAATTGTGTCAAACTTTATCGCAGGTATCGTGCTCATGTTTGAGCAGTCGTTGCGGCCAGGCGATCTGGTCAAAATCGGTGATGAATTAGGCATCGTACAGCGGCTAGACATTCGCGCAACCGTCGTGCGAACCTACAATAATGTCGAAATAATTGTTCCGAACGAGAGACTGCTGACCTCAGCCCTGACAACCTATACAAAGTCAGATCGACTCGTTCGCATCGTGTTGCCCGTAGTCGTGAGCTACGGTAGTGATGTGAATCAGGTGCGTCAACTGCTGATTGATGGGGCAAAAACGTTGCCGCTTGTCTTGACGGAGCCTGCCCCGAACGTCTTTATTGATGGGTTTGGTCGCGCAGGAATCAATTTCCGTTTGATGGTTTGGATCGACGACGCCTTAGCCACACCAAGCATTCGCAGCGATCTGCATTTCGCGGTTTGGGAAGTTTTCCAAGCCAATAATATTAAAATTCCGATCCCACAGCGCGAACTACATTTAGCTTCCGACTTAGAACAACTCAACGGATTATCGGGGAAGACTAGCTGATTCACTTTTCATTCGTATTCAGGAGATGGTCATGACAGACAAGACAATCAAATGGGGCATTCTTGGCCCCGGCTCGATAGCACATAAATTTGCCATTGGGCTACAGTTGGTGCCAAATGCCGAACTTGTCGCGGTCGGCTCGCGTAGCCTAGAACGGGCGCAGGCATTTGCTGCCAAATTTGACGCGCTCAGCGCCTACGGCAGTTATGCTGACCTAATCGCCGATCCAGATGTTGACGCGATTTATGTTGGCACACCCCACAGCTTTCACAAAACGCATTCGATTTTGTGCATGGACGCAGGCAAACACGTGTTGTGCGAGAAGCCGTTTGCGATTAATGCGAATGAGGCACGTGCAATGGCGGCGGCGGCGCAAAGAAATGGGGTTGTGCTGATGGAGGCGATGTGGTCACGATTTTTGCCGACGTTGGTGAAAGTGCGTGAGTTGTTGGCGGCGGGGGTAATTGGTGAGGTGCGGATGATTTCGGCCGATTTTGGCTTCCGTACCCGCGTCAACCCCGAAGGACGCCTATTCGATCCCTCCCTTGGTGGCGGCGCACTGCTCGATGTTGGCATCTATCCCCTTTCTCTCGCCTACATGATTTTTGGCAAACCAACCCGCATCGCCAGCATGGCCGACATCGGTAGCACAGGAATTGACGAACAATCGGCGTTTATTCTCGGCTATGAAGGCGGTCAAATGGCAATTTGTTCAACCGCTGTCCGCACCAACACACCACACGAAGCCACAATTATGGGCAGTGAAGGCATGATTAAACTGCATGCCCCGTGGTGGGTATCCGCCACTCTTTCGGTCAATCGCGGCGGCGACGAGGAAATACACACATTGCCATTCCTTGGCAACGGCTACACACACGAAGCGATCGAAGTTGGAAACCTCATCCGCAGCGGCAAGCTCGAATCAGACGTGATCCCACTGGCCGAAAGCATTCAGATTATGGAAACGATGGACGCATTGCGGGCCGAATGGGGCATCAAATACCCCATGGAATGAGAAAACTGGCAAACTGCTAATCCAAACAGAAAAGGCCACTACGGTTTGTAGTGACCTTTTCGATGAGGGGAGCTAGGAAAGGGTGCTTCAGCCTATTTGAAACACACTCATAACCAATATATTTACGGCATTAATCGTTTCTGGGGATTATGACCAGAGGTAGAAATACATGATGATCTTGATTTGGCTCACAGGATGATCCGATTGTTCTGAGGACAACATCCGACGAGGCAAGGTCGCTATCACACAGTTGCTGGTTCAAATTGGGCACAGGCGCAACTAAATCGGGGCGATCAACTATGACAGTGCTCACAGACTGATTGAGAGAACGTCCGCCAGCGATGCCGTTACGGTTTGTACTCACACTGTATTTTGTGTTTGCTGCAGTCGCGATAACCTTGACCAGATACTCGCCAGCACGTGCTGGATTATATGAAATTGTCCCATCACAAGAGACTTCCTCAGCAGACCAATAGTTTCCAGGTTGCCAGATAAGCATTTGTGCGCCCCCATTTACCAGCGAGCAATTAATGGCCATATCATCCCCTGCTTCTGCGTTGAAAACATAGTAATCACTGTCACCAATAGCTGCAAGGGTTGTTTGTGGCGCATAATTAAACGTTACAACTGCATGTGGGTTACTTATACCCGCCCCAGCTATGCCCCAAATGTGTAGCGTCACGCGACCTGCCTGTAACGCTGCGGGCAACGCTAACGAATGATTTGGCAGCGTTGGGTTATTAACAATAACCTCACCGACAAATTTAGGAAGCTGAAAATTCGGATTATTTGGATCATCAGTATGCCCATAGACATGGACAATCAACCAGTTGAGAGAATCCTGGCTCGATGTCAGGTCTAAATCAATCGTACGGCTTGTGACCTGTTGCTGGTCGTTCGCCATTTTGGCATCAATCGTGACGGAAGGTAATTTATAAGCTCTCTCAATGCGACTGATGCTGTTATCGTTTTCGTCTGTTTCGATAAAACGATTGTTTGCGTCCACTGTCATCTTAAATCTATAATCGCCCTTTTTTGTTGGAGTAAATGGTTGTGAGGCAACAATGTTGTGTGTACCTGTGAATAGATAGCCTGTGTTAACTGTGTCTGAGTAAACAAGCAAGCCAGTTGCCACCTCATAGACATCGAACTGCACTTCAGCATTGATAACCAAAGTTGTCTGAATCGTACCTTGCAGTACGGTGGGGGCCTCAACACGTAACGTACCTGTCAACGGCAGAGTCATATCGATGGCAGCTAGTTCCCCAACATCTGGCAAGGGAGGAAACTCAGGCAAACATGCTTTGGTTACAAGCGTTGTTAAACCTCCGTTTGGAGCCTTGATTTCCCAGAAGCGGTGGAAGACATCTGCCCAAGTGTGGTCACTTCCCGTTGTTCCATCTTGTATAAACAGAGGGGGGTGCGGATTAATTGTGCTAACAGTGTCTGTATAGAATGTGGCTTGCCAAGAAAGCGTACGCATATGGTCATCTACTGTAGTGTACCCTTCAAAATCTGCATAAACGGCCAAGGTTGCATTATCATATGACCATGCCTGTGCAAGCGGATTGCCATACCACGGAGATCCGTTATGTGTGATTGAGTCAACAAGTGCGTTTTGTACCGCACCATCAACCGCCAGAGCTTGTAACCCAACCCCGCTGAATGTGCCGAATTGCGCCTGCATTGATTTCATCAACGCGCTGATGTCAACGAGTGCATCA
>JBMZDF010000146.1:0-12061 GCA_049614105.1 Promineifilaceae bacterium (SeqCode) | reverse complement strand
TTGACGCCGCTTTCGATTCGCGAACTGTACACCCTGACTGCCTCGGAAGGGGAGGGTGCTGGGCTGGCGTATGAGTACTTTGTCAAGCGGTCGCTGCTGTCGTCGTGGCTGCATCGGGGGGGATTTCGGCCGAAATCGAACAACCCACCTCGCGTCCTCATCGCGGGACTGCCCGAAACAGTGGGATCTGGGCTTGATTTTTTGCTGCTGACCCAAGAACTAGGCGCTACGCCGCTGGTTGTTGATGAGCGCCCTGCGGCGTTCGACAAATTGACGCACGCAGTTGAAACGGCGCAGCGATTTGGCAAGTTGCAAGATGCCCGCTTTAAGGGGGTTGTTGTGAACGATATGGGTGTGATTTGGGAGGCTGCGGCCGATTTTGATCTCGTGCTTTCCAGTCATGTCATCCAGCGTCTAGACAACAGCACACAAGCTGCCTATCTCACACATCTGCGACAAATTGGAAAGCACATTGCGCTGTTTGCGCCCAATGATGACAACAAACTTTTTCTACAACAGCGCGGAACGCTCGGCGTGGAACGCCAACTGCTGGCGCGTTCTATCGACATCCCCAGCCTGATAACAGACTATGCGGTGATGCCGCCTTTTGGGTCGCTTGTGTCTCTGAGTCAGTTGATTCAAGAAAACACAATCAGCGAACGCCTAGAAAAAATTGCGTTCACAGGACTTCAGCTAGCCGCTTGGGTTGATCGCTTGTCGCCCATCGAGCTACGCCAGAGCAGGGGGCGGCTTGTCTATGCTCTGGGCGATGTCTAATCGGGTTAACGCTGATTCCAACTACGCGATCAAGCGTTGGTCAATAAACTTTCCCGTACTACAATTAGACAACTCAATTTCCCAATGTAATGATTGCTCAGATGTCGCCGCTCGCCCTACGAATGTCATGCGGCTGGGTGACTTTGGTCCCTGCCAACTTGACCCCCTATCTGACCTATCTATAATCAAAATTACACGAGATTGATTACCACAAGTAACACAGTGCAGGATTGATAATTTAATTAATCCTTGCCAAGGAGATATTGTGCCTACTGCACTAATCACAGGAATTACGGGCCAAGACGGCTCATATTTGGCAGAGTTTCTGCTAGAAAAAGGATACAAGGTTATTGGTATGGTGCGCCGTACCAGTACGATTAACTTTCATCGCCTCGAACACATTCAGGACAAAATTACGATTGTGCAAGGCGACTTGCTCGATCAATTTTCACTCGTCCAGATTCTGGAAGAGCACAAACCTGACGAGATTTATAACTTGGCGGCGCAATCATTCGTGCCAACCTCATGGTCACAACCTGTGTTTACGGGCGAGGTGACCGCCTTGGGCGTGACACGTGTGCTAGATGCGATGCGGATTGTTGATCCGAAAATACGCTTCTATCAGGCCAGCTCCAGCGAAATGTTTGGTGAGGTGCAAGAGGTGCCGCAGCGTGAATCAACGCCGCTTTATCCGCGCAGCCCTTACGGCGTGGCAAAAGTTTACGGACATTGGATCACGATTAACTATCGCGAAAGCTATGACATGCACGCGACCTCTGGCATTTTGTTCAACCATGAAAGCCCGCGTCGTGGTCTTGAGTTTGTGACGCGCAAAATCACCTATCATGTGGCAAAAATCAAGCTTGGACTCACCAACGAACTGCGTCTGGGCAACCTAGATGCGCGTCGTGACTGGGGATTTGCTGGCGATTATGTGCGTGCAATGTGGCTGATGCTGCAACAAGATGATCCGCAGGACTTTGTGATCGCAACAGGCAAAACATGGTCGGTTGAGCAATTTGTCAACGAAGCGTTCAGCTCGGTTGATCTTGATTGGAAAGAATACGTTGTTCAAGATCCACGCTTTATGCGTCCAGCCGAAGTCGATTTGCTGGTTGGTGATCCAGGCAAGGCGAAGCGGCTTTTGGATTGGGAACCAAAAGTTGCGTTTAGTGAGCTTGTAAAGATGATGGTTGACAGCGACATGAAATTGATCAAAGCTGGTAAGACGCCGCTCTAACAAATATGGCCTATGTAGTGGCAACGTTTTATTAATTGTGAAAAAGTAGAAAGTGGAAAGTATTGTACTTTCCACTTTTTGCTTTCCACCTTGCACCTCTTACGAAGAAAGATAGCCTCATGAAGATTAAATTTGGAACAGACGGCTGGCGAGCCAAAATCGCGGAAGAATACACCTTTGATAATTTGCGACGGACTGCACAGGGGTTTGCCTCTTACGTGCAGCAGGCTGGTTTGGCCGAACAGGGTATTGTGATTGGGCATGACAAGCGTTTTCATGCCAACAATTTTGCGGCGGCCGCGGCCGAAGTGTTAGCCGCCAACGGCATTAACGTTTGGTTGACCGATGGGGCAACCCCAACCCCTGCGATCTCCTATGCAGTGGTCGATAAACAGGCTGGCGGCGCAATCAACGTGACGGCAAGCCATAATCCGCCCGAAGATTGCGGGTTTAAGGTGCGTGATCCGTTTGGCGGCGCGATACCGCCGCACAATTTGAAGAAGATCGAGGCGCTGATTCCAGACAGCATGGCCGATGTTAAGCGGATGCGTTTGGACGATGCGATGACAGATGGGACGGTGCGTAAGTTTGATGCAAGCGTGGCTTATGCGTCTCAGATCGGCCGATTGATCGACGTTGAACCTATCAAAAAAGCGGGCTACAACGTGCTGGTTGACTGCATGTGGGGCAACGGTGCAGGCTGGTTCCCACGTCTCGTCGCGGGTGGCGCAACGCAAATCCATGAGGTTCACAACGAACGCAACCCGATCTTCCCGCACATGTCGCGCCCTGAACCGATTCCGCCCAATGTTGATCACGGCTTGAGCTTTGTCAACAAAATTGGCGCAGACGTTGCGATTATCAATGATGGGGATGCTGACCGCGTTGGCTTTGGCGACGAAAACGGCAACTTTATTGATCAACTGCGTGTCTACGGTTTGCTAGGCTACTACTTTTTAGAGGTACGCGGCGAACGTGGCCCAATCGTCAAAACGATTTCAACGACCAAAATGTTGAACAAATTAGCCAAGCGTTATGATGTGGCTGTGCATGAGACAGGCGTTGGCTTCAAATATATTGCGCCCAAGATGATGGAAGTTGGCGCAATGATTGGCGGTGAAGAGAGCGGCGGCTATGCGTTCCGTCAGCACGTGCCAGAGCGCGACGGCATCTTGGCGGGATTGTTCTTGTTGGACCTGATGGTTCAGACGGGCAAAAAACCATCGCAATTGCTTGATACCTTGTTTGGCATGGTCGGTGGTCATTATTATGATCGCATCGACAGTCGTTTTGAGGCAAAGGACAAACCTGCAATTTTAGAGCGCGTTGGCAAAGCGATGCCTGCAACGATTGGTGGCTTGAAAGTCATTGACAAGGTGACAATTGATGGCAATCAGTTCATCATGGAAGACGGCGGCTGGCTACTGGTTCGCTTTAGCGGCACGGAGCCAATTATCCGCGTCTATTGCGAAACAACGCACGAAGATAAAGTGGCCGCCATTTTAGATGATGGTATGAAAATCGCTGGGTTGCGTTAAACAGATTATGATTAATCGTTGACGAAAACCTCAGAGGTTTTTATGCACAGCCAGTGTAGATGGCAACAAACCTCTGAGGTTTATTTCGATTAGCCAGACGCCCCGCCGGGGCGTCTCTACTGTGGGAGAATGTGTTCTATTCTATGTTGACACAACCCCCTGATTCAGAATCAATTATTGAGCGAGTGGGTGGGCAAGTTGTCTTGCAGCACAGGGTTGTTTATATGCCACCTTTTGGTAAGGCGCGTCCGCGTGTGACTGAAAATGGCACTTACATGCCGCCTGAGTATCGTAAGAACAAGGTGAGGTTGCGGCGGGAATTCGGCCGAATATTAGTCGAAGGCCTCATGAAACTAACTGTAGTTGCCATTCGGCCGATGCCAAAAAGCTGGTCCGCCCAAAAACGACGCATGATGGACGGCGAACCAGCCCAGCCCAGCCCCGATCTCGACAACATCCTCGGCGCGGTTATGGACGCCCTGTTCCCCAAAAATGACAATCACATCGTCAGCATCGAAGCGCACAAAGTATGGGGCGAAGTGCCACAGCTTGAGATCACAATTGAGAAAATGGGCGACTGAATGAAGCGGGTTTCACCCTTCTGAATCCTTGCTGAGCCGAATGAGGCCAAACAAGATGAGCAGGCCGAGCGAGAGGATAATGAACGGCTTGGCGGCGGTTGGGGTGAATAGGGCGACAAATCCAAGAATAAGCGCAACTGAATAGTAGGCGAGAACGATTTGGCGAACGGGCCAGCCGCGATCCTTGAGGCGAAAGTGGAGGTGGCGACGGTCGCCTTGGAGCGGGTTGCCCCCTTTTCGACTGCGCTCAACGATGAGCCATACGCCATCAATCAGCGGGAGCGCAAGCACAAGCAGGGCGGTTGCCAATTTTGCGGGAGCTAAAAAGGAGAGCGTGGCGAGGTTGTAGCTGAGCAGATAAACGCCCGCGCTGCCGAGAAAGATGCGGGCAGGCACAAAGTTGAAAAGGAGAAAACCCGCCAGTGCGCCCGCGAGTGCCACAGGGAAGGCAACCAGCGGCGAGGGTGATTCGGCTAGGGTGTAGGCGTGATAGGCAAAAATGCTGGTGGCGATTGCGCCGACGCCAGCCGCTAGGCCGTCGAGGCCGTCGAGCCAGTTGACGGCGTTCATGATGCCCATAATCCAGAAAATGGTAATGGCCCACGCGACTGGGGTGGCGAAGACAATTTCGTTGCCGATTGAAATGCCGGGGAGTTCGGCCGAAAATCCCATAAACGGATTTGATACACGCTCCAAAAACGCCACGTGCAAATTGGCAATCACCGCCGCCGCAAATTGGATCAGAAACTGCCCGCGTGGTGACAAATCATAATAATCATCTAGCAAGCCACCGACAAACACGACAATCGACCCCAGCACAACCCCGCGCAGGGGGACTGTCTCGCTGGGGTTGGGGGCAATGAACCAGTAAATTAGGGCGATGGTGAGGCAGTAGGCGGTGAAGATGGGGATGCCGCCTAGTTTGGGAATTCGGCCGAAATGTTTCCGCCGCCCACCAGGAATCGCCACAATATCTAGCCGTTCCGACAAACGCCGTGCAAAAGGCGTCGTCAGCACTGCGATCACAAATGCGAAGAGCGCAAGACCGAAATAGACCATACTTGATTCACGATCTACGATTGGCAAGGGACACTTGCTATCGTAGATCTGAAATCACAAAAATTAGAGCGTCCCGAATTGACGGTCGCCTGCGTCACCAAGCCCAGGCACGATGTAGCCGATGCCGTTGAGGTGGCTGTCAATTGCGCCAACGTAGATTGGCACGTCAGGGTGTGCTTTTTGGAGTGCGTCGACACCTTCTGGCGCAGCAAGCAAGCCAATATAACGAACCTGCTTGACACCCCACTGCTTGAGCCGATCAACGCCTGCAATGGCCGATCCACCTGTTGCCAGCATCGGATCAAGCAGAAATGCAACGTCAATGTTGACATCGTGTTCGCCAAACTTGTCATAATAGTAGACAGGTTCGAGCGTTTCTTCGTTACGATACATGCCGATGTGCCAAATCACCGCGTTGGGAATCATCGTCCAGATTGGCTCAACCATGCCGAGTCCCGCCCGTAGAATTGGGACAAGCCCCACTTTTGGCAGCAGCTCATGCCCTTCTGCTTTTCCCATCGGCGTGTCGACTTCGGTGAGATGCAGCGGCAGATCGGCGCATGCTTCATAGCAAAGAAATTGGGCAATTTCGCCAACGAGCGCACGGAATTGAATGGGGTTGGTTGTGACATCACGCAGGATCGCCAGTTTGTGCTTGACTAAAGGGTGTTGAGATTCATAAACCATAATGTTGTTGCCAAAATGTGCAAGGTTTGATTTAGGTGATTGTATCGGACGCCTGATAAAAGCGAAAACGGCTTCCTACAATCGTATGGAAGCCGTTTAGATAGAATCTGGAAAAGGGAAAAATCTTACTTCATTCAATATTCAATATTCTTCATTCCTTACACCTATTCCCAATTGCTGTCATACACCTGATCCCCCGCAAGATAGGTCGCCAACACGTTGATTGTTGAAAGCTGACTAGGGGCGACCTCAAACAGGTTTTGGTCGAGCAAGACAAAATCAGCCCATTTGCCGACTTCAATAGAACCCGTTGTGTCGTCCTGATTGAGTTGATAGGCGGCGTTGATGGTCATCATCTCAACGAGGGTGGCAAGATCGGGCGCGTCATCGCCATAGCCCGTTAGGATCGCTTCTAACTTCCCAAGTGGTGAGAGGCCACCTGCATCGAAATCGCTGCTGATTGAAACAACTGCGCCCGCTTCGAGCAGGGCGAAAGCTGGCAACAGATTTTCTGCACGCATGTCGCCAAGCAGCCATGCCATGTCTTTGAAATAGTCATCGGTGAGCGAGTCGGGCGAAAGCTGGAAATCTGCGCCAGCGTTGAGCTGAGCAAAGCGGGGGAAGTCAGCTTCATCGACCACATAGAGGTGGGTGAGGCGGTGGCGGTTGTCGCTGTTGCCGTTTTGGGTTTGCGCGTGTTCAATGGCGTCAAGGGCGAGTTTTGCGCCCCGATCGCCTGTGACATGGAAGTGGATTTGGAAGCCTGCGGCGTCAAATTCGGCCGAATAGCGGTTCAAAGTCGCCACATCAAAATACAGCACCCCATCCTCTGGCACACCTGGCAACCCAAACTGCCCATCATAAGCAGATATCAGCGCCGCCGTACCTTGGCTCACGATACCGTCCAGATAGATTTTGACTGTATTGAAATGCAGCAGCGCATCCTCATCATTGCTGTAACGCGCAGTAATCTCGTCGACCTGTTCCTCATAGCCGAGGTCGGGGTACAGATAGAGTGCATTGTGGGCGCGAACGATCAGCTCGTCTGCATCCACGACACGCTGCCAAACTTCGTCATGTCCGCGTGTCCAATAGCCGCCCGCGTCGCTCATTGACGTGACGCCGTTTTGAGCGAAAAAGTAGAGGCTGTCCGCCATGCCGTCATACGCTAGCTGGAGATTTTCAGGCGTGGGCGCAAGTGCGGCGGTGCGTAGCGGCTGCTGGGCATTTTCGAGCACGATGCCCGTTAGTTCGCCCGTTTCCGCATTGCGATCGATGATACCACCCTGTGGATGCCCTTCGAGTTTGTCATAACCGACCGCCTGCATTGCCAGCGTATTTGCCCATGCGCCGTGGCCGAGATCGTCCAAAATGAGGGCAGGGCGATCGGGAACCGCTTGGTCGAGTAAGGCGATGGGTGATGCGGCTTCGGAGAGCAGATTCGCAACGTTTGCACCCGCACCGATTACCCAGCCATCATCGTTCTTAGCCGCACAGTCTGCGATTGGGGCAACATATTCCTCGGGCGGCAAAAATGCGTCAAGGACGCAAAATTGTTGGTTGACACCTGCTTCGAGCAGATGAACATGGGTGTCTTGGAAGCCGGGCATCAGCATTGCGCCTTCTAGGTCGATGATTTCGGCCGATTCGGCCACCACCTCAAACACCTCATCTTCCGTCCCCACCGCCACAATCACGCCATCGCGCACCGCCACTGCATCTGCCCACGGCTGGTCAAAGTTCACCGTGTAGATTGCACCGTTGAGAAAAACCTGCTCAACACCAGCCCCCGCCGCTTCGGTCAGCGCGTTTGATAAGCCGCGACCTTCGCTTGAGTCGTCCAGTGTGTCCTCAACGACAGCCTCGATTTCGCCTGCAACAGCGTCCACATCGTCGAGTACTTCATCAACATCGGCCGAATCACAAGCGACCGCAAAAATTAATAAAAAGAGTAAAAGCCATTTCTGCATTGTTCAGTTCCCTATCTTCATTCTTCATTCAATATTCAACATTCCCCACTGCTCATTATCCTCGACTTTGCTTGATTAAACCGCCGATTGAGATGGCGCTTAGCAGTCCCGCCAGTGAGAATAAAGGGCTTGGTGATTGTTGAGCGTTTAGTTGACCAAGTTTAACGGCGGAAAGCGTGCCGCGTATTTCGGCCAAAATAGTTGTTGCTTGTGACCCTTTGGCATACCAAGTCAAACAGCGGACAGAGCCGCCCATGAAACAAACGGCCGATGCGTCAACCGAAACGATGGTCTTGTCAGTTTGCGCGGCAATCATGTCATGAACAACCGAATCATTATCCTGCCCGTAAGTTGGCAAAATAACTAAATTGTCGGTGACGAGCGAGTTGACATGCAGGCCACAGGCGGAACCAAATCCGTCAAATTCCTCTGGTGTGTAGTCAACGGGAATCTCGACAATATTGGCGTCGGGAAAGGCAGAATCAAGCACGGTTCGCAACGCTGTTTGATAAGGATCGACATCTTCGTTAATCATCAGGGTGGTGTCGTCGAGCCACATCAGAATGCCGTCCGAATGCCCTGTGGCGTCGTCTGGATATTGCGGAATGATGGCAAGCGCGGATAGGTTGAGTTTTGCAATCAGCTCTGCCTCGATCTCGGCACGTGTCCATGTTGGATTGTCGTCCAGCACGCGATCGGTGACGATTGCATAATCTGCGCCGTTGTGAACGACATTGCCGCCGTCGAGAATCAAGTCGCTCGATTGGGTTGAGACGTTCAACTTGCGCTTTAGCTGTGTGAACCCATTTGCAATCCAGCTAGCGTCTGCGCTGCTGAGATAATTCGGCCGAAATTGAAACTGCGTCGCGCTGCTCGGCATCGCTGGCGAAAAGTCACGAATCCAAATGTCAGGCGTTGCCGACTCGACAATGTTTTCCGCTGGAATTTGCCCCTCAACATAGGGCAGCGTGTCGGAATCAACAACCAGCACAACGGGGATATGGTGGCGAACGGTGTTCACAAAATTGATGTCATAAGCGATGATGTCCGCAAACACGCTTTCGTAATAAGCTTCGTTAACGGAGGGAGCCATCAGCACGACGACTTCGTGATCGCTGGGTTCGGCCGAAGCAGCACAACTACTCCCAAAAATCAGCATAGACAGCAAAAGTGAGATCAAAATAGCTTTAAACATGAGCATCCTCGTTGGTACAGATCAGGTTGGGCAATTCCCAGTCAACCGTAGTCTACACAATGACGAGGTGGCACATAAGTGACAGGTGGCACTTTCTTGGATAGCGGTCGATGTCGCTTGTCACTTATCGCAAATTTGTCCCTCTGGTATGATTCGCCCATGTTTTCAAGACCTGTTGCGGCTGGCGTACTTTCTGTTTTTCGCGTTGTGATCCTGTTTCGCATCGTGTTTTGGCTGTATGAGGCGCTACTGCTCCAGCGTCGTTTGGGTTTCGACTTCAAGCCAAATCAATTTGACGTGCTGTTGATAGCTATTGATCTGAGTTTGCTTGCGATTTTGTTTTGGCTGGAGCGTGACACACAGCGAACAACGCGCTGGCTGCCTTGGCTGCTACTTTTGAGCGCACTGCCTCAATTTTTCCAAACCTATTTGGTGCTGGATAGTTTTGAATTAACGCTTGCGGCGGAACGGGCGGCGCTGGGGCCATTGCCACTTTCGGCCGATTTGATTCTCTGGCAGGTCCTGATCGCTTGGCAGTACAATTTTCGCACCGTGCTGTTGGCCGAACTGTTTGCCTTTAGTTTTGATTGGGTGCTGCTCGATCAGTTTGCCCATCGCTGGACAACGGCCTACAGTCTGACGCTAGAAGAATTGGTCTTTCGCACCTGCGTGGCGCTAATCGTCGGCTACATTATCACGCAACTGGCTCAGCGCGTGCGCAGGCAGGCAGAAGCGCAGCAAATCGCCAATACTAAGCTGGCAAATTATGCTGCGACGGTAGAAAATTTGACGATTGCCAACGAGCGCAACCGCCTCGCTCGTGAGTTGCACGACACGCTTTCTCACTCGTTAAGCGCCTTGTCGGTGCAGTTAGAAGCCTCTCATGCGCTGTTGGACGAAGATCCGCAGACAAGCCGTGAGCTGCTGGCGCAAGCGAAAGGGACTGCGAAGTCGGGTATGGCGGCGTCACGTCGGGCGCTCGATAATTTGCGTGCGCGTCCGCTGGAGCAGTTTGGATTGTTAGGGGCGTTGGAAAGGCTGGCGCGAAATTCGGCCGAAACCAACCAACTCAATCTCACACTCACTTTGCCGCCCACACTTTCCCAACCGCTCAGCCCCCTTGTTGAACAGGCACTCTACCGCATCACACAAGAGGCGCTCGAAAATATTGCCCGTCATGCAGAGGCGGAACAAATTCGTTTGACGCTCCATCTTTTGCCAAATGGCGTTCGCCTAAGCATTCATGATGATGGCATTGGGTTTGATCCTGATGGGGAAACCTCCCGATGGGGAATCCAAGGCATGCGTGAGCGGGCGCTTATGTTAGGCGGTGCGCTACAGATTGATACAAGCCCTGAAAGTGGCACAACGATTTCAGTTGAGGTAATCGATGATAAGACTCCTAATTTGTGATGATCAGGCGGTGGTGCGCGAAGGACTCGCCGCGATGTTACGCACCGTGCCAACTCTGAACGTTGTTGGGCTGGCGCAAAATGGGCGCGAGGCGGTTGAGATGGTGGCGACCGTGCAACCTGATGTGGTGCTGATGGATTTGAAAATGCCACGTCTTAACGGTGTGAAGGCAACAAAGCTGATCCGCCAGCAGTATCCAGCCGTTGCGGTGCTGGTGCTGACAACGTTTGCAACAGATGAGTGGGTGCTCGATGCGATTGAGGCGGGGGCGGCTGGCTATTTGCTCAAGGACACGAGCCGTGCGGCACTGGTGGCGGCGATTGAAGGGACGGCAAGTGGTCACACTTATCTTGACCCGCAGGTGGCGGGAACGGTGATGCGGCAGGCGCTTCGGCCGAAATTAGAGACGTTAGCCGTTGCTGAGTTTGATCTGACTAAGCGGGAGCAGCAGATTTTGGCGTTGATTGCGACGGGGGATAGCAATCGAGAAATCGGCCGAAAACTACACCTTTCTGCTGGAACGATCCGCAACTACATTAGCCGCATCTTTGACAAAATTGGCGTATCCGACCGTACACAAGCGGCTGTCATCGCCACACGTCTTGGGCTAGTCGTTTAGCATGTGAGTTAGGCTCATCTACTAAACTTTGAGTAGATCACAAGTAATGATTGACGAAAAACCATCTAGCTTCTCTACCAGAGACAACCTGTAGAGACGCCCCGCTGGGGCGTCTAATTATTGATCGAAACTTTTTGTAATCTACCATTTTTGCAAAGCACCATTTGCAACTTCGCTTTCAAGTATTCTTTGTGGTGCACTTATTCTCAAAATTTATGGGTAGAAATCGCCCAAAACGTGACAACACGCCTCAAAGCGCGTAGAATCGCGTTGCTACAAAACGTATAAAAAACGCTTCTTTTGTAGTGTGAACGTGGAAGAGGAGCACAGCCACCATCCACAATTCCCTTTAGAGTTCATTGCATGTCTAAGCTTCGTCAAGCCGATCGCGGCTATTGGATCGTGCTGGCAATTTGTTTTCTGGCTATTTGGCCCTTTTTGAAACACGCAAGTTTGCCACATGATACCGATGCAGAACTGCATATTTTCCGTCTCGCCGAACTACAGCGCATGTGGGCTGGCGGCACATTTTACCCCCGCTGGGCGGCTAATTTCTACTATGGATTTGGCTACCCGATTTTCAACTACTACGCGCCGTTAACTTACTATATTGGGCTGCTTTGGATGCTCCTGCCAGGCGTTGGCGCGGTGTTGGCGATCAAACTCGTGTTTATCACCGCTATTTGTGGCGCGGGGTTGAGCATGTACAGTTTTGTCCGTGACGAATGGGGCGCTGTGGCGGGCTTTGTGGCTGCGGCAAGCTATGTTTACGCGCCCTACATTTTGTATGTCGACTCACATGCGCGTGGGGTTGTGCCTGAAACGTTTAGCTTTGCAATTTTCCCGCTGGCGTTGATGCTGCTCAATCGGTTGCGTCGGCAGCCCTCGGCAACCAACTTCGCATCTGCCTCTGTTGCCATTGCCTGCGTTATTTTGGTTCACAATTTAATGGCGATGGTGTTTGGCACGCTGCTGTTTGCAT
>JBMZDF010000145.1:0-12118 GCA_049614105.1 Promineifilaceae bacterium (SeqCode) | reverse complement strand
CCAGCGGCGACGTCTCTACCAGAGACGTTGACCTGTAGAGACGCCCCGCTGGAGCGTCTGATTATCGATCAAAACTGTTTGTAGCGCACTTATTCTCCAAGCAATTCGGCCGACAACTGGATATAAGCAAGGGTGAATGCCCCTTCTGCATCACCAAAGACGCTGCCTTCGGCGCGATAGTCGCCTGCTTCTAATCCAGCGTCGGCGCTAGAAAATTCTTCGATCGAGCCTGTGCCAGACCAATCATAACTATCAAGTTCATTCCCATCTGCATCGTAGATTGCCAGAATGACATCTGTCTCAACCGTTTGGCTAGGAATGGCAAAAATCAGCGTGACCATGTCCGTTTCGACTGAGAAGTCAAACGTGTCTGCTTCGGCAACCTTCATGTCGACGAGGGAGAGCGTGAAATCGGCCGATTCCCCAAGAAATGTAGAAGCCACAACTGAAAATTCACCCGCTTCTAGAAATTGAACTGTTTCGGCCGCTTCTGACCCAGCGCGATCAAATCTGTTTACAAGCACATTGTTTGAATCATAAACAGACAGCACCAAATCAGCTTCTGACTTGGCAAACAACATCATTGGTACACCCTCTGCAACAGTCAAGGTATAACGAAGCTCGTCAGTGATATTGTCAATCGCATCGCCAGAACTTAGCGCTTGTGTTTCAGCAGGCAGGGTAGAATCACGCAGATAGCTCTCGTTAGGGTCGGCTAAACCTAAGATAGGGCTGTCAAGCTCCCCATTATCAGCATAATAGCTGGCGGTTGCGCTGTATTCACCAGCAGGCAGATTGATCGTATCGAACAATTCAGGCCCCGTGCTACGGTCATCTATGGTAGCAATCTCGTCGCCATCAGCGTTGGTAATCGTGATTTGCGTGTCACCATCAGCGGCGGGGTTTGCGATCAAAAGCGGCCGAACGCCTTCATCGGTCAACGTCATCGCTACCGTATCAGGCTGGTCGGCATCAACTTGGAGCGCCTGCATGGACAGTGTCCCTGTGCCTGCTTCGCTAAAGTAAGTGGACGGGAGCAGCGTATATTCACCAGCCGCTGCGCTCAAAATCAAAAGTTCTGTCTTTCCATCGCTGACAAGATCCACCTCACGGTAGGGTCGGTTTTCCCCGTCAAACAACATAAGCTGTAGATCAATGTCTGGCACGGTTGCCATAATGACGTAGCTTGCTTCGTCTGGAACTGAAATCGTATAGCCGACATCTCGCAAAACCATCTCGGTTACGGTATCAAGTTCGATAGCCTGCAACGTCTCAGGCATCGTGGCAACCAAACGACGCGCCTCTGTAATGCCTGCATCAACATAAGCAACCGCCAGCGTGTAGCTGCCTGCTGAATCTGAATATGCCTCTACAGTCGCCTCATAGTTTCCTTCTGCATACTCGCTCATCAGGGCTATTTCGATTGCTCCAGCCGCGTTGCTGTCGATCTCCTCTTCGCCGATCATCAGCACAGCGTCCAGTTCGTCAAGCGGCTGCGCCACAACGAGCGGGATCGCACCTTCAGCCACATCAATGCTGAGGCTTTCGGTTGATTGGTCGGCAACGGGGTAGAAAGCAACCAGTGCCTCGCCGCTGCTGAGGAACGCGGACACGGTTAGCATCAGGGTTGCGTCTGTTTCGGCCGTATACAGAATCACTTCGGGCCGTTCTTCAATTTCGTTATCGGCCGAAGCAAGCTCTTTTCCATCTGCATCGCTGAGCCTTAGGATTAGATCATTTCCACCTGCTGTGACAAACAAATAGCTTTGCCCAGCCTCCACGTCAACCGTGTAAGCCAGCGGCGCACCGACATTGACCTGCGTGAGCGTTTCGATAGCAAGCGGGCCTGCGTCGATTGCTTCGGCCGAATTGCCAAGCGGCGTTTCCGTCATCAAGTCGCCTATCGCACTCAGATCGGCTGTCCCAATCTCAATGCTGTCCACCATTGCGGCAAAAATCGGCTGATAAGTTTCAACTGTGTCAGGCTGGGTGACAAACGTCAGAAGATAAGTCGCCCCATCACCCTCAACCGCGTAAATGTCGGCATACAGTTCTTCGTCAGCCTCTGCGATCAGTGCGGTTGCGTGCAACCCTTCGCGGCCAGCTATCGTGATTTGCTCTGGCTCGACCAGCATTTCAGCGTTCTCTGGAATATCAGCTTCCTGCTCAAACATTTCTTCGAGAGACGTTTCATCACTGGGGGCCGCAATCAAAACGGCCGCTGCGCCTTCACCAAACGCATCGCCCTCTATAACTTGCTCATCGCTAGCAAATAGAGTGAACAGGCCAAAAAGCGACTGTGAAATCCACGTTTCTGGATAGGTTATCAAAATACCCAGTTCTTCCCCATCAAACAACTGTCCGCCTTCAAGCAATGTAGAAACAGGTTCAGGCGTTTCTGTTGGCAGCACAGGCGTCTCTGTTGGCGACGGTAGCGGTGTTTCAGTTGGTGGGATGTCGGTTGATGAGGCTTCAGTTGGTGAGGCTTCGGTTGATACATCGGTTGTAGGGTCAGTTGAATCAGTTGGGGCGGCAACTGGGTCGCTTCCACTACAGGCAACAAGGAATACGAATAAACACAGAATTAGACTTCGTCTCATAAGCGGCTCCTTTCAAAATAATGTTGTTCTGGGTCCGTAGCGAGTTTGCAGAACAAAGCTGCGTTGAGGTCTTGGCTCCCACTATCGGATTCTAGATTGCGATTGACGCGCCAAATTTAACACGTCGGACAATATAAAAACGTATCAGGGACGTCAATTCCGCGATGAATCTTCAATTTTTTCGTGATCTTAATGGGGAAAGCGGCGAGGATTGACCTTAGCAGCAAAATTGATGAAGGGGATAATTAATTGTTGACAAAAACCTCAGCGGTTTATTGATCGAAATTTTTGTAATTTGCTTGGGTGTTAATTCAGCCGATTTTTCGCCCCCGCCCCAATCCCAGGTGGTGCCCACAAACTATCATCCAACAAAGGATTCTGCGGCAGTTCTGGTTTGGCCTCCTCAATGCTCAACGCACGGCCTCCCAACGTGGTGACCGCAAGCGCGTACATGATGCCGCCAATCACCCAAATCAAAATCGCGCCCGCGCTGTTGTCCGAAAATTGCAGCCCATCACCCCACTGCAACATCACCTCACCCGCGTAGTCAGTCCGATAGCCACCAACGACCGTTTCCAGCCCAAACAGCATCACAATGCCCGTCAGCTTAATCGGCAGAATGCCCAAAAAGGCGTAAAAGATTCGCACGTTTGATGAGAGCGGCGTATGGAGATAGGGTGCAACGGCGGCAATATGCCACCAGTAAAGCGTGGCGAATCCAAATAACGATACCACTTCAAGTGCATGAACGAGTCCGTACTGATTGGATGCGGCAATCATTGACTCATCGTGCCAAAACCAAAACAGCATAACAAACATCGCCCACACAAACCCAGGGCGCGTCACCGCCGCGAGATTATGCCGCCAGCCTCCACTTGCTTTAAGCCAGTCGATCAAAATACGTCCGCCGCGACCAGCCCCCACCTTCAAAACAGGATACGGGTTGGCCGCCATCAGCAAAAATGGGATCGGTTCTGTAATCAGCAACTGCTGAAAAGCGCGTGCGGTAAAAAATTGTGAGACAAGATCTTCAAGACGGGAGGTAAGTGCGATCAACAGGAGGAGTAAGCCAAGCAGAAAACTGGCGATTTGTAGCTGGCTAGGTTTTTCATCTGCATGCTGCATGGCCAGCCCACGTGCGTAGACAGCACCCACACAAACGATGAGCAAAACAACAGAAGCACGTCCAATCCAGCCAAGCGAGGTGACCATACGCCCGCATTTTAGGTTGCCAACCAGATGAAGTAAAGTAATTCGTGCGACGTTATTACAATATCAATTTATTTTTTAGGGTGTGTTTCAAATGGGTTGGTAACAATAACGCAGACTGAGCTTGTCGAAGTCGCAGTGGCATGTCGAAGTCGTAGCAGCTTGTTGAAGTCGCAACAGTTTGTCGAAGTTGTAGCGGCGTGTCGAAGTCGCAGCGGCGTGTCGCTCAGGCTTCGGCAGGCTCAGCCACCGCTCTTGACTTAAATGAAACACACCCGTTTTTTGTTAGATTTTGGTTTCGCGGGTTATGGTGATAATCACTTTCCCTTTGGCATGCCCTTGTTCTAAATAGCGTATCGCGTCGGGTGTTTCGTTTAAGGGGTAGCGTCGGTCAATGATGGGGACCACTTTCTCAGCTTCGAGCAACGTTGTTATGGTGGCTAGATCGGCCGAACTCACTTTCGCTGTAAAGTCCTTGATCGTCTTGCCCCCTTTCTTCGACTTAAACGGCCCCAGCAAAATTGCGGCAAACACCTGCGACATCGCACCGCCCACCACCACGTACCTTCCCGTGGGCGTCAACGCTTGCAAATAATCAGCCAGCGCTCGATTGCCGTTCACCGCTAAAATCAAATCATACTGCTGACCATTGTTTGCAAAATCCTCTTGTGTGTAGTCGATGACATGGTCGGCACCCACCGAACGGGCTTGCGCCATTTTTGAGGTGCTACACACGGCGGTCACGGTTGCACCGAATGATTTAGCGATCTGTACGGCAAAGGTTCCCACGCCGCCAGATGCACCATTGATAAGCACTTTGTCGCCTGTCTGAATTCGGCCGATGTCACGCAACCCCTGCAACGCCGTCACGGCCGCCATCGGCACGGCCGCCGCCTGCTCAAACGTCAAATTGCGCGGCTTCAACGCCACAATTTCCTCTGGCACACAAGCATACTCAGCAAGGCCACCAAAACCGATGCCTGACAGATCGGCATAAACCGCATCGCCAACCTTGAACCGCGTCACACCTGTGCCAACCGCTTCCACACGCCCAGCAATATCGACCCCTAGAACTTGATTCTTTGGCTTGCGCAAGCCCGCTATAAAGCGAACAAAAAACGGATCGGCCCGCATCATACGCCAATCGGCGGCGTTTAGGCCCGTTGCATGCACCTTAATCAAAAGGTCATTCTCACGAGGCGTTGGTTTTTCAATCTCTGTCAACTGCAAAACATCAGGCGAACCGTAGGTGGTGTAAGTAATTGCTTTCATCAATTTGGGTTATCAGAGGCAAAGCGTGTTACTTTGCCAGCTCTGCATAATGTAGAAAACCAAGCGGATCGATCGCAAGGTTGGTCACTTTGCCAAGCGAAATGGCGTCGCGTGTATCTTGATAGAGGTCAAGGGTGGGCAAATCTTGCGCCCAAAGCTCTTGAATCTCTTTATAGCGGTTGAGGCGGTCACCCAAATCAGTCAACTCATAAAGTCCATCGAGCAGTTCTGTCATCCGAGGATTATCATAGTTTGAACACAGATTGGGCGCGTTGTAGACAAAATATGCAATCCAATCAAGCCCTTCCATGTGCAATTCACGGCTGCTTGGCGGCCATCCAAGCAAAAACAAGGGGTAGTTACAACTCGACATCTGCACACTATACGATCCCCAACCTTCTCCGTTGAGGTTCACCTGAAAAATACCTGTCGCCTCTAGCTGCGCTTCGAGCACTTCTGCATAGGCGCGTTCTTTGATTGTGTAGCGTCCATCGTTGAGATACCAAAGGTCGATCTCAAGTGGGTTGTTGCTGTTGTAGCCTGCGCTGTTGAGCAAACGGATTGCTTGCTCTAGATCGTGCTGGGGTTCGGCCGAAATTTGCCCAGGAATCCGATCGGGAATTGGCGAATAAAGCGGCAACCGATCCTCACCAAACACCTGCGCCACCAATGCCTCGCGATCGACCGCGTAAGCAACCGCCTGCCGCAATCGTTGATCGTCCCAAGGTTCCTGTCCTTGCTCAAAAATCAAATAGCTTTTGAATGTGCCAGGCCCTTGCCATTTGGTCATTTCGGCCGAAATCTTCAGCAGCGCCACATCTTCATCATTCAACCCATTCCACGCCAAATCAACCGCACCGCTCGCCAACGCCGTACGCAACAGCTCCGAACTATTGTAAAAACGCAGTTCAACCCGCTCCATCGTCACAGGGTCAAAAGGCCAAGCGGGGTTTGAAACCAGCCGAATCGACTCATTCAGCGCCCACGCCTCCACAGTGTAGGGGCCAATGCCAACACAACTGCCCGTTGGATCAAAGTTAGCGGGATCGCAAGCCCCACTCAAAATCGCATAAGGGGGCGTCGCAACCAGCGTGAGAAAATGCCCTTCTGGTTCGTCTAACACAAATTTGAGCTGATAATCACCAAGCACCTGAATCGCATCTTGGTCAGCAAAGCCATCAAGATTTTCATCTTTCAAAATACCAAACAGGCGATTGGCGGTGCTTGCGGTGCGCAGCAGCGATGTGCGGGCGACGGCAGCATTGAGTGGGGTTCCGTCTGGAAAAGTTAGATCTTCGCGAAGGGTGAACGTATATTCGAGTTTATCGGCCGAAACAACGGGATAGTCAACCGCTAGCGCTGGCACTAATGTGCCATCAACCGTGGTTCGCAGCAGACCGCTCATCGTGTTGAGCTTCACTTCCCATTCAAGCGGCGTGTAGGACGTTGTGGCAGGGTCGAGCGTTTCAACGCTGCCCACGACGCCCACAAGAAAGCGATCGTCGGGCGTGCCGATCAACGAGTCACCAGCATTGATCGGGCGATCAACCACAAACCATCTGCCAGCAAATTGATCGGTGATTTCGGCCGATTTTACCTGCCCAATCGCATCATTCAACAGTTGCAACAGCGCGGGATTGTCCTCTGCAACCGCCATCACGTAGCTTTGGCTGCTTAGCCACTCATCGGCCGAACCCTGCGCCGCAATTTTGAGCCGCTGATAGTAACGTTCGGTGTAAACCTTTGCATCATAATGATTAACAATCGCCGCACGCACTTTAAGGTCACTCAACTCCTGTAAGGCGTTAGGCGCACTTTCTGCCTGTATGACTTGGTCATCATTGAGGCCCAAAGTTTGACGCGCCACCGTCACACCTGCGGTTTCACTCACGACAGCTACTTTCATTTCAGGTGTCAAGTCGCGATAGCTTTTCAATTCTTCTTCATTGGCACGTACAACCAAAACCTGCCCAATTTCTAAGTAGGGCGTGGTTAACGCCACACCGTCTGGGATTGGTTCGTTCGCCGTAATCGCCGACATTGCCGCGTCAAACTCACCATTCGCCACCGCCTCAAGCATACCTTCGTGGCGCGTTACGATTAGTTCGGTGTCAATTCCTGCCTGCACCGCAATATCCCCTAGCAGATCAGCATCGAACCCGATCACGTTGCCAAATTCGTCAAAATTCGCGAACTTGCCAGTGCGATCTGGAACCTCGCCGGCAACCGTAATAAATTGAATTTGATCGGGGGAAGTTGGGCGTGTACTTGTCGGGGTGCTAGATGGCGGCAGCGTGGGTGTGGGGTCGGCAACCACAACGACCGACGTGGGCGTTGGGGACGGCGCTTCGTCCGTATCCCCACTACAGGCCACCAATAATCCAATTAAACAGCTAACCAACAACCATCGCTTGAGCATAAAATAATCCGTTTTGAGAGGGGGTCAGGCAGTCGGTGACTATCTCACAGCAACCCCCTTAGAAATCCAAGTTTTGTTGTAGTCTAGCAATCGGGAGAACAGCAGACAAGCAGAGAGGGAATCTTTGAATGAAACGGTAAAGAAAGGGCCAACAAACGTTGAATCGAAAATGAAGAAATAGGCGGTTGGGTCTTTTTCTTCATTTTCTATCCTCTAGATCACAAAAACATTTTGACCGCAAAAACGGTTGAACAATTAGCCATTTGTTAGACTAAACAGCCGTTTTTGCAAAGCGTCACTTGCAACTTTACGTTCAAGCACTTTTGTAGCGCACTCATTTTTTCTGCGGCAGCAGCAGGTTGCGCGGATTTTTCCCGTTGAGAATGTCTTTCATTCGATAGGCGATTGCGCCTGTAAATTCGGGATGGGTCAGAATATAGAAACGATTTTCTTTAATCGCTTCTATGACGTGGTTTGCAACAACGTCTGGGGAGATACCCGCTTCAACCGCTTCACCTGCACCTGCGATCTGCTTTTGCAACAGGCGTGAGACTTTTGAAAGGTCAAGAGGCGTTTCATTGGCGAGTGATTTCGGCCGAACACGTTCTGATTTGTGAATTTCTGTTTTGACCCATGCAGGACACAGTACCGAGACACCCACATTGGCTTTCATCTGCTCTAGTTCAAAAAACATCGTTTCGGACAGAGACACAACCGAATGTTTTGATAAACGATAGGCGGCCATCGTTGGCCCCGTCAACAAACCCGCAATCGATGCGGTGTTGACAATGTGGCACGGCTCGTCTTGCGCCAACATGATCGGTGTAAACACCTTGATGCCGTAAATCACGCCCCAGACGTTCACACCAAGCGTCCATTCCCAATCCTTGAGCGTTGTTTCCCACGTGGTTGTGCCGCCGCCGCCAACGCCAGCGTTGTTGAAGAAGAAATGAACGCCACCAAAGCGTTCAAGCGTTTGCGCCGCGAGCGATTCCATCTGTTCATATTTGGAAACGTCGATCACGAGGGCGAGCACGTCAATATTTTGAGCTTGGAATTCGGCCGAAACCGTATCCAGCTTTGGCTGCTCAATATCTGCCAGCACCAGCTTCATCCCTTCCGCTGCGCACGCCTTGGCAACCGCCAACCCAATCCCACTTGCACCACCCGTAATAACCGCCACTTTTCCACTAAGATTCTGCATTGATTGTCCTTAAAGAGGTTCTTCCGTATTTCAGTTGGTCAGTATTTCCATTAGACTGACCTGCTTGCGGACTGATTCTACGCAGAAATACCGCAAGCGACCAAAACACTCAGTTATCTACATAAAAGTGGGGCGCGACAAAGGGAGACAGTGCGTAAGCGACCGCCATTTCAAATTTTTGTTGTCGTTTGACCAGCCCAGCCGACAGTGCGCCAGAGGCTCCCCCTTTCTGTGCCGTGTGCTGCTCACCAAGCACATCATCCATCACGGGGCCAAGCGCCTCACCTGCAAGCACCCGCCGCGCAAGTGCGGCAGGCAGCGGGATTTTGGACGTACAGGCCAACCCTTCGCGTCCGTCCCGATGCACAATCACGACCCAGCCCAACAACATCAGCCCGTACGGCTCTTGATTTACGCCGCCTTCAAGGCCCAGCCCGTAAACGGCGTCGGGCGCAGCAGCCAACGCCGCTTGCGCCCGATTGCGTGCGCCTTCAACACATTCGGCATCACTCATCGGCATTTCGGAAACGCCTGTGTCAACTGAAACACCGACCGCTTCGGCCGACGCCCACACACGCGAAAACGCCGCCTGAACAGCGGCGACTTTAATAGGATTTTTAGAACCAACAGCAATTAACATAAGGTAAAGCGGTGGGGAGGAGGGGGCAGAGAATGGTGAATGGCGAAAAAAGACAAGAAAAACGCTCTGCCTCTTTCTTACTTCAACATTCAATATTCTTCATTTCTTCCTCCCTAACTGATCTCAATCTTCGTCACTTCCTCAAAATCAACGCCCCCTTTGGGGCCGAGGACGCTTTCGAGTGCAATTTGGGCAAAGTTGAAGAACGCCTGTAGATCGGCAATGCGTTCTAGATAATATTCTTTAAGCTCTGCCTCAGATTCGGTGAGATCCGCTTCGGCCGATTGCAGCTTTTCCACGCTTTCACCCAGCACTTGAAGCGCCAAATTTACCTCGCGACGCTCACGCCCATCCAGCACGTTACGGATAACCTGCCACATATCAGACTCCGCCCGATAATATTTTTTGCGCTCACCACGCACCCAATGCTCTTTCGCCATGCCCCAGCGCTCAAGCGCCCGCATGTTCATGCTGACCGATCCCTTGCTAATTTGAAGTTGATTGGCTAAATCATCCAGCGACATTGCCTCTGGATGAAGCAACAGCGTGCCAAATAGACGCCCCATCACCTCATTAAAGTTAAAAAAACGGGCCAATCGTCCTAATCCGGCAACGGTGCTTTCGTTAACCGCAACTAAATTTTCATTCATTTACACAAACCTCTGAACATTCAAAACATATTGAATGTAGAGTAGCAAACCTTACGGTAGATTTCAACCTTTTAACATTTGCACAATTTTCATGAGGTGGCACGCCTGTGGCTTGTATAATGCACTATGTAAACATCGATTCTCCACGCTTACACAAATGCCCATTTGGATGGAGCAAGAACGCATGAGTCCTCAAATTATGATAGGGTCGCCAATCAATCAATCTCAGGCTGTCTCACCAAAGCAAATTGAAGCCATTTATCACGTGCCAGATGCGCTTGACAGCAGCCAATCGGCCGAAACTTATGTGGTCTTGACTTCCAATTTGTCAGTCCACCAGCTAACACCACTCGTTCAGTCAATCCCGCTTGACGTTCTGCATGTTGTTTGGCCCGATGCTTGGCCGATTGTGCAGCAAACTGCGCCCGCGCTGCGTCGGCAGATGGGGGATGATTCGGCCGAATTGCACCTCTGGGAGCAAGGCCATCTTGCCTCACAGCTTCTCGATGCCTCCGCAAAAATTGCAACGCGCAACCTGCCCAAAAATGAGCGGCCTGCGCTAGAAAAAATGCTGCGTGATGCGGCATGCAAATTAGGTGTAGATACCACGCTCCCGTTTACCGATCTGCTGGTTGCGGCTTCGGCCGCGCTGGATGCAGAGCTGCCCGAAAATACAAATCAACCTACGCCCGATGCACCTGACTGCCTGCCGCAGCTAATCGCCCTATACGAGGAAATCGACACGGCAATTCTTGTCATCGATAATCTATCACAGCTAGCAGACGTTGATTGGCCTGCTGTCCAGACGCATTTCAAACAGTTCCCCAATTTGATTGTGACCTCAAAAAAGCAGTTACACTTGTTGGCGCACACTTATCTATCTGTCGCCTTAGGCATTGGTCGCTATCGGTTGCAGGTGGGGCATGATTTGACAAGCGCCCTAGTTATTCCAACGCGCACTTATTTGCTCAATGCGGCGCAAACGGTACTTGAGATTTATACACAGTCGTTGCCGTGCGGGGTGCTTGTTTCGGCCGAATCTGACTTCGGCAAACTTATCCACGACATTCAAAACCAACTGCTCAAAGGGCAATTTCAATATGAACTGCTCAACATGATGTTCGACATCTCCAATCGTTCCGCTCCACGCCTGCACTCTGATCGCACCGTATCATTTAGAAAACGCATAGACAACATCGTCGCCCATTTACAAGAATGGGTCGCGCTGTATACTGCGTTGCTGGATGCAAACGCCTAATCAAAGTTCGAGATTCGCACGTCACCTTCCACATTTTCTGTCAGTTTGGGCAAAATGGGCTGCCCTAACCCTCATCCTGTGCGTCTTACCGCAGCTAGGCGCACGTCCCCGCTCACAACCCGTTCTGCTCGGCGACCCACAAACCGTTGTGTCGGCTCATCCCGTTTTGGGCGTACACACACGCCTCACGGACGAAGTGGAGCCTTGGAAAATCAAGCGCACGCTCCAGCTTGTGCGCGAAATGGGCGCTCCCTCGATTGTTGAATTTTTCCCTTGGGCCTATTACGAACCGCAAGATAATCAGTACAGTTGGGGGCATCCCGATCTGGTCATCGACCATGCGACAACGCAAGGGTTACAGGTGATTGCGCGTATTGGCCTGACGCCTGGCTGGGCGCGACCGCCCGACACGCCGCTCAACTATTTAGACGAAACAGGCTATGAAGCATTCGCTGAGTTTGCAGCCGCTTTTGCTGAACGGTATCGCGGACGTGTCGATCAGCTCATTATCCTGAATGAGCCAAACCTAACGTTTGAGTGGGGTGGCAGGCAGACAACCCCCGCTGATTATGTCGACCTGCTGCGCGAAGTTTACCCACGTGTAAAAGCGGTCAATCCCAACGTGCAAATTCTTGCAGGCGCGTTGGCTCCCACGCTGGAGCCAGTCGGCTCGCCTAACGGTCTCAACGACCTCGTTTATTTGCGCGGCATCTATGAAGCTGGCGGCTCAGATTATTTTGACGCGCTGGCGGTGCATGCCTACGGCTTAACCTTTCCTCCAGACTCAGACCCGCATCCAGAAGTCTTAAACTATCGGCGGGTTGAGCTGTTGCGCGAGATTATGCTGGCGTTTGGGGATAATCGGC
>JBMZDF010000144.1:0-12130 GCA_049614105.1 Promineifilaceae bacterium (SeqCode) | reverse complement strand
CACTCGAAACCCCTAATCAAATCTATCTCGAAGTTGGCCCTGGCAGCAATTTGACCCAATCTGCCATGAAACATGCGGGCGCGAGCAAGCAAAATCTGCTGCTCGACTCGCTCGGTCATGTCAAAAAACAAGCGCCCGCGCTTGAGGCGCTGCTGAACAGCGTAGGCAAGCTGTGGCAGGCTGGCTTCGATATTGACTGGCAAGCGTTCTATGCGGAGGAAACCCGCCGCACCGTACAACTGCCAACCTATCCATTTGAACGCCAACGGTATTGGGTCGAACCACCGCCGTTGAAAAAACATCAGAGTGAAAAGTTAAAGGTGGAAAGCGAAATGCTTGATATTGAGCAACCACTTGCCACTCTTCACTTGCCACTCTCCACTACAACAATGAACCGACGTAATCGTATCCGAGAGACGCTCAATGAGACGTTGACTGAGCTGTCGGGGATTGAGATTGATTCGGCCGAATTTGATACCTCCTTTATCGAACTTGGCTACGACAGTCTCACCCTGACGCAAGTCAGCACCCTCTTCAAGCGACAGCTAGGCGTTCCGATCAAGTTCCGCCGCCTGCTTGAAGACATCAGCACGCTGAACCTGCTGGCCGACTACTTTGCAGAAAAGTTGCCTGCCGATCAGTTCGCTGAGGAAGAGGTCGTAAAAAGTCAGGAACCAGCAGTAAACAGTCCGCAGCCAGCAATGGCGACAAACGGACATACAAACGGCTCCAACGGGCATGCGAAAGGTGCAAACGGGTATCATCCAGCACCAGCCCAGACGCCACCAGCGCCAGCGCCACAGCCTCAAATGCCGATGCAACCGATGCAGATGCCGCAAATGCCGATGCAACCGATGCCAATGCAGCAGATGCCTCAGATGCAAATGCCTCAGATGGGCGGTATGAACCCCATGCTGATGCAGCAAATGATGATGCAGATGATGATGCAACAGCAGATGATGTTGATGAGCGGCATGATGCAGCAGCCGATGGTAAATCAGCAGATGCCCGTTGCCAACTATCAGCAACCAGTTGCACCGACGCCCGCGCCTACTTCGCAGCCTCAACAGCCGCAGGTGAACAAGCCACAGGCAGCAGGCAACAAGCAGCAGGGAGCGGGTAGCCGCAAGCAGGACGCACATTTGCCGAATGCGCCACAATACAACAAGACTCAGAAGGTCAATAAGAAGGCGTTTGGCCCTTATGTGACTGTGCCAAAGGGCGAAAAAGGCCAGTTGACCGCAGCACAGGCGGCACACCTCAAAGATTTAACTGAGCGTATGTTGGCAAAAACGGGTGGCAGTCGCAAGCTGGCACAGGCATATCGCGACGTGCATGCCGACCCGCGCGGCATCGCGGCGTTCCGCCAGCTATGGAAAGATTTAGTCTATCAAATTGCGGTTGAACGCTCAAAAGGCTCCAAGGTGTGGGACGTAGACGGCAACGACTATGTTGACATCACGATGGGCTTTGGCATCAACTTCTTTGGACATTCGCCCGACTTTATCCAGCAGGCGATGCACGCTCAGACCGACACGGGCATCCACATCGGGCCGCAAGACACCATTTCAGGTGACGTGGCGCGACTGGTGCGCGAGATTACTGGCATGCAGCGCGTCAGCTTCTGCAACACGGGATCTGAGGCGGTCATGGCGGCGATCCGCATGGCGCGGACGCAGACGGGACGCGACAAGATCGTCTTTTTCAACGGCGACTATCACGGCGTCTTTGATGAAGTGTTGGCACGTCCACAAATCCGCAAGGGCAAGCTGCACACCGCACCTGCCGCGCCGGGCATCACGCACGACTCGGTTAAAAATACCTACATTTTAGAATATGGCGAAGACGCCTCGCTTGAGTTTATTCGCGCCCACGCGCATGAGCTTGCAGCGGTTGTGATTGAGCCAGTTCAGAGTCGCCATCCTAATAATCGGCCGAAACAGTTTATCCACAACATCCGCCGCATCACCGAACAATCTGGCACGGCGATGGTGTTTGACGAAGTAATCACCGGTTTCCGTGTGCATCCACGCGGCATGCAGCACGTGTACGGCGTGAAGCCAGACATTTGCGCCTATGGCAAAATTGTCGGTGGCGGCATGCCCATCGGCGTCGTCGCGGGCAATCCAAAGTTCATGGACGGCATCGACGGCGGCATGTGGCAATATGGCGACGACAGCATCCCAGAAGCAGATTTGACCTTCTTTGCAGGCACATTTGTGCGTCATCCGCTAACAATGGCGGCGGCACGTGCCGTATTAACCCGCATCAAGGCGGAAGGGCCAGCACTGCAAGAGCGTGTGAGCGGCCGCATGACGGCGTTTGCCAGCGAAATGAACGCCTTCTTTGTCGAACGTCAAGTGCCAATTCGCGTGAATCACTTTAGCTCTTGGTTCCGTTTTGAAGCGCCAGCCGATATTCAGTACAAGGATCTGCTGTTTTATCATCTGTTAGAAAAAGGCGTCTACGTCTTTACCTTCTTCCAGAACTGCTTCTTCTCGACCGAACACAGCGACGCGGACATCGAGCGCATCAAGCACGCGATTAAGCAAGGTGTGATCGAGCTACAGGCGGCGGGATTCCTGCCAGCGCCAGTGAACGTTGTCACGGGAACCTTTCCGCTGACTGACACGCAGCGCGATATGCTGTTCGAGTCACAGCTAACGGACGCGGCCGCAACCGCCTTTAACGAGTCTTTTAAGATACGCCTGCGGGGTGCGCTTCACCTTGCTGATTTGCAAGCTGCCGTGCAGGCGACTGTTCAACGTCACGCGGCGCTTCATTTGCGCTTTTCACCAGCGGGTGACTGGCAAAAGTTAGCAGATGATCGCCAACTTCCAATGGCGCTGTTTGACTGGTCGGATTTAGATTCGGCCGAAAAACAGCGCCAACTTTCGGCCGAAATTGACCGCGCCATGACAACCCCCTTTGACCTCCAAAAGGGGCCACTCATACGCATCAACCTGTACAAACTGAGCGAAAACGAACACGTTTTCCAATGGGTTGCCCACCATATCGTTTATGATGGCTGGTCGGCCGTGATTATCATTGATGAGATTCGCGACCGTTATAACGGACTCGTGACAGGCACTAAGTTTGAGTTGGAATCGGCCGATAGCTTCCGCGATTATGTCGAATGGGAGCAGGCTATCAGCGAGAGCGACGAAGGGCAAGCCGCGCTCATCTACTGGAAAACGCAGTTCCCCCAACTGCCGCCCGCCCTTGACTTGCCAACCGATCGACCACACGGCGCGGTCAAAACCTACGCCAGCCAATCGTTCCACTACGAGTTTGACGCCTCGCTCGTTGGCAAAATTCGCAAAGCGGCGGTGGCTAGCAAATCGAGCCTGTTTGTGACCTTGCTTTCAGCCTACAAGGTGCTGCTGCACCGCTTGACCACGCAAACGGACATTGTGGTTGGCACGCCGCTGGCTGGGCAAGCGATTTCAGACTATGGGGATTTGGTCGGCAGTTGCGTCAACTTGCTGCCGATGCGAACCCAGATCGACAGCGAACAATCATTTGCCGAGCTTGCCAAAACGGTGCGCGGCACATTCCTAGACGCACAGGACAATATCCCGATTCCGTTCAGCCACATCGTGCGCGACCTGACGATTGCACAGGGCAAACCGCCCGTGCCGCTGGTCGAAATGGTGTTCAACCTTGACCGCCGCCTGCCCACGTCCGAGTTTCACGGACTCCAGCAGGAGATTCGGGAAGTGCCAAAGCGCAGCACCGACTGGAAAATTTTCTTCAACCTCTATGAGGAGGACGATCTGCTCAAAGCGGATCTTGAATACAACAGCGACCTGTTTGACCAAACAACAATCCATCGCTGGTTGACACATTATGAAACGCTGTTGCGCAGCATTTCGGCCGAACCAGCCGCACGTATCCGCGACCTGAACATCTTGTCGCCCGCGCAACGGCACGAAATCGTCAATGAATGGAACGCAACGACCGCCCCATTCCGCGATCAGGCAACCGTACAGCAGCTTTTTACCGAGCAAGCCATTCGGACGCCCAATGCAACGGCACTGCGCTACAAAAACGACTCGATTAGCTATCGTCAACTAGAACAACGCTCCAATCAGCTTGCCAATTTCTTAGAAACCAAGGGCGTCGCCAGCGGCAGCGTTGTCGGCATCGCGCTAGAACGCTCGATTGATTTGGTTGTTGGTCTGTTGGGCGTCCTCAAAGCAGGTGGGACGTATGTTGCCCTCGACCCAACTTATCCACTCGATCGTCTGAACCACATGGCAGAAACGGCGCAGGCGGTGCTTCTGCTCAGCAACCGCGCCTCGCTCCAGTCGATTCCGACTAGCCGCGAAGTGGTTGTACTCGATCGCGACTGGCCACAGATTGCGGCCTTTAGCGACAGCGCACCCAAAACATTTGTCACGGCCGACGATGCGATGTACATCACCTTCACCTCTGGCACGACGGGCATGCCCAAGGGGATTGCGGGGCATCATCGCGGCGTGATTAACCGCTGTGCTTGGCAGTGGCAAGCGTTCCCATTTGAAGCGAATGAAATATGTGTGCAAAAAACGACGCTCAACTTTGTTGATTCGCTTTGGGAGCTGTGGGGACCGCTGTTGCAAGGGGTTGAACTACTGATTGTGGCAGATGAGGAGCTGAAGGATTTCGGCCGATTTGTCGACATCCTCGCCAGCCACAACGTTCATCGCCTCACACTTGTACCCTCACTGGGTCAAGCCCTGCTGGAGCAATATCCAAACCTGCAAACACGCCTGCCCAAACTGAAATATTGGACCTTTAGCGGCGAAGCGATCACACGCGGTTTGCAAGAACGTTTCGAGCGCGTGCTGCCCCACGCCGTGCTGCTCAACTTCTACGGCATGTCTGAGGCATCAATTGACGTTTGTTTCTACGACAGTCGCCACGGCATCCAAGCGCCCAATACGCCGATTGGCAAGCCGATTAGCAACATGCAGCTTTATGTGCTGAACAATGCGCTAAATCCTGTCCCTGTGGGCGTGCCTGGCGAGATTTTCGTCGGTGGGGTTGGCGTGATGGACAGTTATTTGGGGCTGGAGTCGCTTTCGGCCGAAAAATTCCTGCCCAACAGCTTCACCCACACAGGCAAACTGTATCGCACAGGCGACATTGGGCGCTGGATGGCAAACGGCATGCTCGAATATCTGGGGCGTCGTGACCAGCAGGTAAAACTGCGCGGCATTCGCGTCGAGCTAGGTGAGATTGAATCGACGCTGTTACAGCATCCCGCGATTGATCAGGCGGTTGTTGTTGCCAAAGAAACGGCGGGCGGAGACAAACAACTGTTTGCCTACAGCGTCCTGCGTCGCAGCAAGCGCGAACCAAGTTCGGCCGAATTGCGCGACCATCTCAAGGCAACCTTGCCAGACTACATGCTGCCCACGACGTTCGTGACGTTGGGCGACTTGCCACGCACACCCAACGGAAAAGTCAACCGCGAGAAATTGCCAGCCCCGATGGGAATGGAACTACCGCGTGGCAAAACAACCGTTGTGCTGAGCAGCGCGGCACGTGATGCGCTTGAATTCAGCTTGGCGCAAATGTGGCGCAGCATTCTCAACCTGCCAAAAGTGGGTATCAACGATAACTTCTTTGAGCTAGGCGGTCATTCGCTTGCGGCGATGCGTCTGTTTGCACAGATTCATGAGCAGCATGAGATTCGTCTACCCATTTCGACGCTGTTCACCGCGCCCACCATCTCGAAGCTGGCGGATTGCATTCGCGAGACGGGCTGGGAAAATGAATGGTCGTCCCTTGTGCCGATTCAGACGGTTGGCAACAAAACGCCGTTCTTCTGTGTCGGGGCGTTCCATATCAATATTGTGTCGCTCAATGCGCTGGGGCAGGAGTTGGGGCGTCCGTTTTATGGATTGCAGCCGTTGGGGTTGGCAGATTCGGCCGAATTCAACCTCCCATACGACCAAATTGCAGACCGCTACATTCAGGAAATTAAATCTGTTCAGCCAACAGGCCCTTATCTGCTCGGCGGGCACTGCTCCGGCTCATGGCTCGCCTATGAAGTGGCACGTCAGCTTGAGTCACGCGGAGACAAAGTTGACCTGCTTGCTGTCATCGGCGGGATGTCTCCAACTTATCAGGAGCCAGAAATCACAGGGTTGAGCTACTATAGCAAACGACTGCAATCCTATTGGCAAACCAAGGATCTGTGGAATGTTGTCAAATGGGAAACGAAAAATCGTCTCGAAAAGCTACAGCTCAATCGCGTGCAATCGCCTCAAAAGCGCCAACAGGTTGAGGTAATCAGCGCGTATGAACAAGCCCATGACACCTATCCAACACAGGTTCAAGCAGGGTTCAACGGCAACACCTTTGTCATGTATCCCACCGAACAGGCAGCGATCAATAGTTCGACCCCCTACTACGCTTGGCAGGATCTCACAACAGGGTCTCTTGAACTCGCTGAGATTGAAAGCACGCACGGTCTGCTTTTGCGCGACCCCGTTGTCAAAACGTTAGGTGCAAAACTGCGCGAGCAAATTGACGCTTCTATCGTCTAACTATTCTAGAACTGAAACACCCTGAGCTTGTCGAAGGGTATCGGGCTGAGAAAACGTGGGCGATGTCTGCCAAAACCAACGTTTTCTCAGCCTTTTTGCATCAATAATCTAGTGAAAACAAGCTTGGTGAGCAGGTAGATCGCGTTCTCTCGCGGTTCAATTGCCGTCATCACCTAAAGAGATAGCTTGGAAGAGTGGGTGAGATCGGCCGAAAAACGTTGGCGCAAGCCTTTCAATTTACGCAATAAGTTGCTGATCTGCTAAAAAGTCAGTATGCTCACCTTCAAGATGAGCAGTATCCCTCCTAATACCCCCTCAAACCAAACGAATCAATTCGGCAGAGTGATGCTTGCAACCTAAATGCCAGCGACAGTAAATGCATAACATGCACTATTTGTGTCTGTTTGTCATCATCGTATTGCATTAAATTTTCTAACCTATAGCAGCGCACAGTATGAAACAGTTTTAACACTTCATGCGCAACACCTTTTGTGTATCTGCATTTCAGGTTCTTCTTAGATTTATTTAGAGGTGGAAAAGCGGTTAATTTTTAACCTAAAGTGACACTTTTACCTAGTACTGTGGTACTGTACAATAGATCAATATTTGTGAGATTAGGCGAAATGACTGTATCTATTTGGGGCTGAGGATTAAATCAAACATAGAAGTTGATTGGTGTAAACGCCGCTCAACTTTCGTAAGTGAACCCTTCCTCATTCCTTAGCCTTGCATTCTGATGCCAGAGTTAAGTGCGCCACAAAAAGTACTTATTTGAAAGTAAAGCGGCATGTGGCGCTTTGCAAAAACGGCTCATTAGTCTGATAAGTGGCTAATTGTTCAACCGTTTTTGCAGTCCAAGACTTTCAATGGCGTACTTAAGGCAAAAACATCGCCTGTAAATTGACTAACAACGTTAAATAGTGATTGCTAAAACGCTAGCAACATGATGTAACCCTATGGTTAAAGTTGTCTAATCAGGCAATCTTTAATTATAACCACACTAGACGGCGTTTTGATGATGAATTGCCTGACCTGATTAGGAGCATAGGATGCCACGTATTGCAACTACATTTGTAGCTTTGCTGTTGAGTATGGTTTTAATCGCTTGTTCTTCGCAAGCGCCGAATCCAACCCCAACAATCGCTCTACCAACGTCTACAGCGGCCGAAACCTTTCCCCCCTCAACTGAGATCAGCCCAACAGACACGGTTGAGATTGCCCCCACCACCGCAGCGGTCGCCACCAAAGAGTCGGTTAGCGTTGTGGTTGCGACAGATACCTCAATCGAACAACGCCTCATTGGTCAATTGATGATTGAGGTGTTAAATGAGAATGGGATTCCTGTACAGGATAAAACAGGGTTGGGAGATGCGACAGAGGTGCGGTCAGCAATTGAGGCAGGCGAGGTTAACATCGTGCTTGCGCTCACAGGGCAAACGCTTACAGAATTTCAGAATATTCCATCGGCGTCGTTGCCAACTGAGGCTGAACGCAGCTACCAACTTGCCAAAACATTGGATGAGCCGAACGGGCTAATTTGGCTTGAATCGGCCGATTATAATGCAACCCCTGTCGTGCTTGTACGCGAATCGCTAAACGCCATAGGCATCCGAACCCTAGAGGATTTAGCTCAATTTGCAAATGATAATCGCATCAAGCTGTGTATCCCACCCGATTACACCGATGTGAAATTGCGCGGGCTACTTGACACCTACACGCTGCAAATCGCGCCCGAAGATGTGGTCGTCAGCTCAACAGAAGCGGTATTAGACGGGCTGCGTGACGGCGCTTGTGAAGTTGGGTTAGGACAAATCACGGACGGGCGCATTGACGCTTGGGACTTGTCAATTGTTCTTGACAACCTCAACTACTTCCCCATCAACAACCCTGCCCCCATTATTCGCGCAGAAATACTTGAGGCTTACCCAGAAATCGAAACGCTGATGGGTAGACTGTTTGGCGGGTTAAGTGGACGGGTTATTCAAAATCTGAGCGCCCAAATAGCCATTGGTGCAGATGGAGAACCTGCATCAGACGACGAGCGTCCTATCGAGGCGGTTGCGGAACGCTATCTGGAACGAGAAGGCTTGCTGGGGGATCTGCCCGCAATTACCGTCGGCATCACCAGCGATCAGGCAGATGGTCTACTAGGATTACTGCTAGCGCTTGAACTGTTTGAAGATGGATTCGACGTTGAAGAACGCACCTATACCGATTCGGATTTGTTACGCAATGCGCTTGTTCAAGGGGATGTCGATGTCGCGTGGGATAATTCGGCCCATGCCCTAGTCACCTACCATAATATTCCCAAAACAGCGCTGCCCGAAGGGGCGGAAGCAACCTATCGACTGTCTCAGTCGCTTGATCTGCAATACCACAATTTGTCTTGGCAACAGCCGGCTTTGTTCAATGCTGGCGACAGTATGTTTACAGCTATTCCAACCTTGACAACAATTGATGAGGTTGCGGCTGTGTTAGATGATGGTGCAAATTTGCGGCTTTGTTTAGCCACAGGGGATTATGAGTCGTTGCTGGAGGATTGGGCGCAGCTGTATCTGTCGGGATTTTCGGCCGAATCAATCATCATTGCCGATCCACAGCTTATTTTGCCAATGGTTGGAAATGGCGATTGCGACTTAGGGATTAGCGAAACGACCAACCCACAAGCAATCGAATTCGGCCTCAAGCGATTAGAAGACACCCAAAACTATCTACCAGAAACAAGTGTTGCGCCCGTTGTGCGCCAAGATACGCTTGTGCAGCATCCACACCTTGCCGCGATCATCTCGTCAATCAGCGACGTTTTGAGCGAAGAAACATACTTAGCCATGCGGGCGCAAATCGCGCTTGGGTTTGATGGAGAGCCAAATAGCGGAGATGAAGAAGACGTAGCTGTCGTTGTTCGCAACTTCTTAGCCGACACACGTGTGCAACGCGAACGCCCCACGATTGTCATTGGCGTGCAAAACTTTACCGAAACGCTCCTACTGGCTGAAATGACCAAACAGCTATTTTTAACCGCTGGTTTTGAAGAAGTTGAAATAACCCAGCTTGGTAGTTCCGTCTCAGATCAGTACCTGGCGCTTAACACAAACAGCGTCGAAATTACTTGGGTCTATGTCGGTGCGGCGTTACAGGTCGTCCACAATCAACCCGATTCGATCGGTGACACGACACTTGCCTGGCAGCGCATCACCCAGCTAGATCAAGGGTCTCCGTATCAATGGTTGCAGCCTTCAGCCTTCAACAATACGTTTACGCTGCTTGTCAACCCATCACAAGACGCCATCGATCCAGCCCTTCAAACGCTTGACCAGCTTGCGGAATTTATCAACACAAGCGATACGCCGCTCTCGGTTTGCGTGGAAGAAGATTTCTTTAAGCGCCCCGACGGTCTGCAAGCGCTTCAAGTTGAATATGGGTTTGAGTTTGACACCGACCTCATTAAGATTGTTGCATTCGATGAACTGTATCCGATGCTTGCCGAAGGTGAATGTGACATTGCGGAAGGGTTTAGAACGGACGGCCGCGTGAACGCCGAACGTTTTCGCAGTTTAGAGGACACAAAACGATTCTTCCCTGCTTACAACGCAGCCCCTGTCATTCAGTCTGGGCTTGCTACCGCCTATCCAAACTTGGTTCAATCGCTAGAAACGCTGGCGACGAGTTTAACAGATGAGGTGATGGTTGAGTTAAATGCGTTAGTTGACTTTGGCACAGATACGCTTGCTAACTCAGGTGACGAAGAAGTGATCGAAACGGTTGCGACCATCTTCTTATGCGAACAGGAGTTGATCACCAACGAATGTTCTAGTGCGAATCGGTCGAAAACAGTTGTCGCCTCGCCGCCAGAAAACAAGAACGGCTGCGAGTCGCTTGATTTGAACGGCGGATTTGAGGATCTCAGAGGGTGGGAAATTCCGAACACGCGCGTTTTTGCGAAGTATTCAACTGATGCAGCGCATTCGGGCAATCGATCGATGCGTATGGGGATTGCAAGCGGCGAGGTTGAGAGCCACACCATTGTGGAGCAGACGATTTTGCTGCCTGATGATCTGATTTCGGCCGAAATTTCATTCTGGTATCTACCCAAAACGGCCGACATCGCCGTCGGTGATGTCCTCGCGATGCAACTCTACGACATCGCCATCACAGAGGCATACGAGACGCACAAACTTGACCTAACAGGCGGCGCGGAATGGGTTGAAGCAGCCTTCGACCTAAGCACATACATCGGCGAACGCTTCGAGCTTTATTTTGTTGTTATCAACGATGGGGACGAAAGACCCACGCTTGTCTATCTCGATGATGTCGATATTCGTGTTTGCCGCTAGACAGATTTGGGATTGACGCAGCGTGTCGCCCGTCAATCCTAAATCGCAACCCGTAACGCTAATACCCTCGCGCAACATCAACCACATTCAACAACGGTTCTGACGCAAGCCAACGCGCTAGGTTGGCTGCAAAAAAGTCATAGAAACGTTGTTCCCAATCCTCAACCCAATCAGCCACATGGGGCGTAATAATCACGTTGGGCATTTCCCAAAGCGGACTGCTCGCTGGCAACGGCTCCGTCTCCAAAACGTCGAGGTATGCCGCCGCAATATCACCTTGCTGTAATGCTGCGATTAACGCCGCTTCGTCTACAACCGCCCCACGCGCCGCATTGAGCAAAATGGCATGCGGTTGCATCGTTTTCAACGCCTCCGCGCCGATCAGATGATGCGTTTCGGGCGTCAGAGGCGTATGCAGGCAAACAAAATCAGCGCGGGCAAGCGCGTCATACAGCCCATCAAAGTTAATTTGCTCGTCAACTTCAGGTGTTGCCGTGCGGCTACGGCGTAGACCAATCACATGCATACCAAACTGTTTGCAGCGTCGTGCAACCGCACGCCCCACGTTGCCCAGCCCAACAATCAGCACCGTTTTTCCCTGAACGCTCGTCCACGTTATTTGATGCCAACGTCTTTCTCGCTGCTGCTGAATAAATTCCAAAATGCGAAAATTCATCGCAAGCAACATGCCGATCATTGTCTCCGCCAAAAACTCGCTTAAGACGCCGCTACAGTTTGTCACAAAGCCAGCATCTTGCGGTCTGGGCATGATAAAGTCAAATCCAGCCCCACCAACCTGAACCCATTTAACCTGCTCTCCTAAGGCGATTTCGCGGCTTAGCGCATTGGGCATCTCGGTCAGATGAAACGCCATTATCACCACCGGCCGAAATGTCGGATCAAGTGCCGCATAGGACTCAGGATCATGACAAGTTTCAAAGCGAAGCTGTGGAAACTGCGCACGCAGCGTTGCAACATAGGTTGTTGGGCGATTGTGAATAATTAGAACATGGGTCGTGGAGGTTTGCATAAACTGTATTGTGTTGAATCACTTTGATTGAGCGGTGTTGGGTTGATTTCGGCCGAAATTGAATGGCGATCTGTTAGCGATTGCTCTAACTTTCACAATCAACTTGACGCACTTTTTTTGCTAATCTATAATCATGTTTAACTTTCAAAATAATTTGAAAGTTATGAAACCAAACGCTTGCTCGCAGATAATATTGATATTACCAGCAAGTTTTAAATTACACATAT
>JBMZDF010000143.1:0-12262 GCA_049614105.1 Promineifilaceae bacterium (SeqCode) | reverse complement strand
CCGATGATAAATCGGCCGAAATTGATACAAACTGCATCTCAAACGTCGTTGGAACAGTTGTCAACTGAAGCACGCCTAGCGAATCGCTGGTTAACAACTGTGCCTGCATCGCATAGGTCGCATAAGGCAGCGCCGTTACGCCGCTCCCATCCGTCAGCAGAAACGAAACAAACGATCCAGCGACCCGCAGGATAGCGGCTTCTTCGGCCGAGGTATCAGGTGCGCTTGACTTTGGCGTGTTGGTTGGCGCAACAATAATCGGCGGTGTCGTTGGTTCCACCTCTGGAACCAGCGTCATCGTGGGCGTCGGCACAGGCGTCGGATTTTCTGACGGCGTGGTTGGCAATGGCGTAACTGTAACAATTACGGCGCTTTCCTCGGTCGCAGTTGGAACACTTGTCGGAACGCTTGTTGGCGTTGCGGTTGCCGTTGGTTGAGGCGTCATCGTGGGCGTCGCGGTTGGCGCAACGGTTGGTGACGGCGCTCCTGTTGGCGTATAGGTCGGCAATGGCAGCGGCGTTGGCTTGGTGATAACGCTTGTCGCCGTGACCGTGATCACAACAGGTGGTAGCGGTGTGGGTGGCACAGCGGTTGGTTGAACCTTTACAACCGTTGGAACTGGCGTATCTTGAGGTACGACAACGATAATCGGTTCGGCAACAACTGGCTGTTGAGGTTGTGGTTGTTGTTGTGGAATCGCAGTCGGCTGAGGCAACGGTATGAATGGCGTTGGTGTCGGGATAATCGCGGGACCAAAGGGAAGCGAATATTCACCTGAGCTATTGCCAAACTCAACCGTCCAATAATAGATACTGGGGGCTGATTCATCATACGTGAATGAGATACCCGCCTCATCCGCCGCCCGATTTAAGAGCAAAGGACGATGGCTAGGGCTTTGCAGCCAGAACATGACCGCACCACTGGGGAATTCAAATCCCCATGCAGTTGCTTCGCCTGCGTATCCACCGTTATAACCAGCCGATACTTGTCGTTCATATGGGCGTGAGCCATCCGAGCCAGTGTGCGCTGTAAAGCGATTAAACGCCATGTCGTTGGTGTGCCGCTTGGATGCGATACTCAAACTTTCGTTATAACGTAAAGGTGGGAGACCATTGGATTCGCGTGCTTTATTGACGTACCAAAACAATCTTTCTTCTTGACTGCTGTCAAGCGGCGCTACATCGCGCTCTAGGTCGATTGGCGTGAAGTTCGCAAATTCATCCGTAATCACTGGCGCTGACGCGAGTGCTTGGGGTTGCTGAACAATGACTGGCGCAAGCTGGAAAAGTTTTGTGATAAGTGGCAGATAGTAAGTGAGAATACCTGCTTCAACTTCAACCTGCTGTTCTAACTGTGTCGCACCAAATGCGTTGTAGGCAATGAGCGCAACCGTATAACTGCCAGATTGTGTATATTTGTAGGCAAGATCATCTCCCGCGATGCGACGGCCATCGCCCATAAGCCATTCAAAATGGGTTACGGTTGCATCGCCAAACGCCTTGCCAAAGATAGGCTCGCCAACTTTTGTGTTGTTTGGCAGCACCATATTGGCGTCAGGCGGCTCTCCAACCGTGACCAAGACGGTTGATTCCGATCGGCCGAACTCGTTTTCGGCGACAAGCGTGACGCGATAACTGCCAGGATCTGAATACCTGTGGGCGGGTTCACGCACCGAGGCGGTAGACCCATCGCCAAAATCCCACTCATAGGTGATAGGGGCCGCGCCACCGCTTTGATTTACAAACTGCATCACTTGGTCAACCCCAGGTGTTAAGTCATCGAGCGTAAACTGTGCGACTGGTTCAGGGGTGACAAGGATTGTTTTGCGAACGGTCGTTTTGCCAATCGGGTTTTCGAGCGTTAGCTCGATAGTGTGTTCCCCTGCTGTGGCAAATGAAATATCAGGATTTTCGGCGCGAATAACGCGACCATCGCTCATTTTCCACTGCTGTGCGAAGGGGCCAGGGCCTTGAATCTCAGCATAGAGCGGTAAGGGTTCACCAATTGGAATGGTGTTGGGGGCGATGATAGTTGCTTGAGGTGGAACGCCAATCCAAAATTCGGCCGAAAGTTGCTGCAAAATCCCGCCATTTTGAACCTGCGCCCGAATTTGTTCAATAGGCTGTGTCAGATCGGCAACCGAGACAGTCATTTCCAACTCGAAACTGCGCGTCTGCCCTGCGGGAACCAGTGGTTGCCAAACAAACTCACGGCTTTGATAGTTGAAGGAGGTGCTGGCAGGCACACGGGCGGGGTCGTACTCTAAATTGGCGGGGAGAGCCGAACGGACGTTAATCAGACTGGCCTGACTGCCGCGATTGACAGCAACAATCTCTAACGTGACCGTTTCTCCTGCCTGAACCGCAGCCGGTACAACCTGCATGTCCAGCGAAACGATACCGTTGACAGTTGCCGTATTACGAATCGACTCCTCAGGATCGATGGCGGTTGCAATGCCGTTGTACATCAACAGCACCACAAATAACCCAAATAGTGCAGCCTTTATTAAAAAGCGTGACTGCGTGACAAAGCGAAAAATCGTTGCAAACTGCGGGGTGAATCTATGCATTAAGTCAAGTTTGTTGGTTAACGGTTTGATTTGATGGATGCAATGGGAGATTCTAAACAACAGAAGGCAAGACAAACACTTGATTGAAGCAAGATGTCTTGTTGTTATTTTGTTGTTCTCTTCTTGCTAATTATCAACTCAACATCGATACTCAATTTACCCTAAAGAATTTCTAGCTACAACAGAACCTAAACGCCCCTATTTAGATAAGTCTAGAGCGAGTTAGAGGTGTTGTACACTCCTAGGCACGCTTCGATGAAGTTGTTCCCAATTAATAGGCGCAAGATTTGCTACCTTATACTAGCATCTATGGCTGAAAATTTACGTTTTAGCAGCCAACAGATTATTGAGAAGCAACTTTGATTATCTGAAACGATCGAATTGTACCTTGATTGAAAGAATACATCTGCCCTTAATCGTAACAAAGTTAGGATTTGGTTACAAGAAAATGGGCATTCTGTTTAGCTAAGGTTCACTCAGGTTATGATACAGGTCTCAACCATAGCATATTCTCTAGGAGCACAGTATCCTCTATTGAGCTAGCATGATAAAACTTTCGCAAAAAAATTGAACAGATCCAAAATTATGTCAAACGTTGAACTAGGAATTATTGGTGGTAGCGGTCTCTATCAAATGGATGGAATGACCGATGTAGAAGAAATTCGCGTGGAGACGCCGTTCGGAGACCCTTCGGACGCGCTCACAGTTGGAACCATTCACGGGCGGCGCGTTGCCTTTGTGCCGCGTCACGGGCGCGGACACACGCTGACGCCAGGTGAAGTCCCGTACAAGGCGAACATCTATGCGCTGAAGTCATTGGGTGTTAAGTATGCGGTTGCGGTTAGCGCCTGCGGATCGCTGCGTGAAGATTATGCGCCGGGGCATATTGTGGTTCCTGACCAGCTTTATGATAATACGAAACTGCGTTCCTCCTCCTTTTTTGGCGGCGGGTTGGTTTCACATATTAGCGTGGCGGATCCGTTTTCGGCCGAATTGAGCAACGTTGTCAGCAACGCCGCTCGTATGGCAGGCGGAACGGTTCACGATGGCGGCGGCTTTATCACAATCGAAGGCCCTCGTTTTAGCACCCGTGGCGAATCAAACGTTTTCCGCGCATGGGGCATGAGCATCATCGGCATGACAACCAGCCCCGAAGCGTACTTAGCCCGTGAAGCCGAAATTGCCTACGCTTGTATGGCACACGTTACCGATTATGACGTTTGGCACGAAAGTGAAGAACCTGTCACGGTTGAAATGGTGATTCGCACGCTCATGGGCAATACGAAGCTGGCGCAAGACGCGCTGAGCCACATGATAGCCACGATGGATGAGTGGGCGGTTGAGATGGACGCACACAGTGGTCTCAAAGATTCGCTTATCACCGATCGGACTAAAATTCCGAGCGACCTGCGCCAAAGCCTTGATCTACTCGTTAAAAAATACCTTGATTAACCGTCTGAGCGCGTCCCAACGCTCAATCGAACTGATTCTCACCGCATTTGTGGCGCTGTTTTTATGTTTAAACAGCGCCGCGCTTGCTATTGCAGGCAGCGTTGCCTCGCGGGCGCAACTGGCGTTTGTGCCGTTGGTGTGGCTGGCCGTGATCGGTCTGTTGCTGTGGTTGCTGCATCGATTTCGGCCGAAACACGACCCCTACATCGTGCCAATCTTCGCCCTGCTGACAGGGTGGGGCTTACTGCTCCAAAACCGCCTCGCACCCAACTTCACCAATCGTCAGCTAATGTGGTTTGCGTTGGGAGCAGCTATATTGGTCAGCTTGGCGATTCTGCCGCCCAATTTACGTTTCCTGCGCCGCTATCGCTACAGCATTTTGATTTTTGGCATTGTCCTGCTGTTGATCACCTTATTTTTTGGTGTTAACCCCGCTGGATTTGCCGCAACCTATTGGTTGCCTGTTCCCCTGCTCAACGCCTACTTTCAACCCTCTGAATTGCTCAAGCTGTTGATGGTCTTTTTCTTTGCCAGCTACTTCGCCGATCGGGGTCGGCTGATTGCGGCGAATCAACAGCAGGTGCGTGAACTGCTGCCCTATCTTGCCCCGCTGCTGTTGATGTGGGGATTTTGCCTCATTTTGCTTGTTTGGCAGCGAGATTTAGGGGCGGCAGCTATTTTCTTTGTGCTGTTTTTAGCCATGCTCTATGTTGCAACAGGCAGTCGGCGCTATGTGTTGCTTGGCGCGTTGTTGCTGTTGATAGCAGGTTTATTGGGCTATCGGCTGTACGATGTGATTACCCTGCGCGTTGACGCATGGTTAAACCCGTGGCCTGATTTTGACAACCGCGCATACCAAATTGTGCAATCGCTGTATGCGCTGGCGGCGGGCGGTATTTCTGGGCAGGGGATTGCACAGGGCTTTCCCGATATTGTTCCCGTTGTTCACTCTGACTTTGTGTTTGCCGCAATCGGGGAAGAGTGGGGGATGATTGGCACGCTCACGGTTGTGTTGTGCTTTGCCGTGCTGGCTCAGCGCGGGATGCGGATTGCGTTGCTGGCAAATAGCGCGTTTCGGATGTATTTAGCGGTTGGGATGACGATGTTGCTCAGTATGCAGTCCATTTTGATTATGGGCGGCGTTACCAAACTGCTGCCGTTGACAGGCGTGACGTTGCCGTTTGTCAGCTACGGGGGCAGTTCGCTGCTAATGGCGAGCTGTATGCTGGGGTTGTTGCTGTGGCTAGATTCGGCTGAGGAGGGGAAAGGGAGGGGAAGAAATGGAGAATGAAGACTTGACAGAGGAAATGAAGAAGGGTGTTGATCTATTGTTTTGTCATTCCTGCGAAGGCAGGAATCTATCTTTCTGAGTTTCTTTGGACGTGTTTTTAGAAGAATGATGAAATCGAATTGCTTCTATTCATCATTCTTCATTCAAACTTCGTTATTTCTTTACTGGTCGCTGGAGCCGCCAGAATTTAAGACGTCCTCTAATGGGGCTTCGACGGCGCTTAGTTCAATTGACCGAAATTTTTCAACGCGGTTGTTGGCTGAATCGACAACGTAAACGTTGCCATCGTTGTCAACAGCGATGCCTGTTGGCAGGTTAAACGATTGGCTGTCTGTCCCAAATCGGCCGAAACGCCCCAAGTACTCTCCAATCGTATTGAAGATCAGCACTTGATGCCCTTCTGGATCAGTGACATAAACGCGGCCGTTGCTTTCATCCAGTGCGATATAAGGCTTGTTGTCGAGTGAATTGCCTTCCCAAGCGTCCACTTCCCATTCAAAGAAGCCCACTAGCTGCTCATTAAGCTGCTGAATGCGTCGATTCCACGCTTCCGCAACGTAGATAAACCCTTTGTCGTCAATCGCTAGGCCGACAGGTTCGCTAAACTGACCAAGTGTGAATCCCTTGGAGCCAACTTGTGAAATGTAGTTCCCTTCGGTGTCAACAATTTGCACGCGATGGTTACCCGTGTCCATGATGTAGAGCTGCCCGTCGTGAACGTCGATCGAGCGAGGCCCATAGAATTGTAGTTCGCCAAGTGAGCCTTCGGCTGGGATTTCAAATCGGCCGAAAGTCATCACAAAATCGCCGTCCAGCGTAAACTTCTGAATTCGTCCGTTCCATGTGTCTGCCACATAGAGGAAATTAGCGTCTGTTGTTAGCCCCCAAGGCTCGTTGATTTGCCCTGGCTCACTGCCAAATTCGCCGATTGTGAAGGCGGCCGAACCGTCTGTGTTAAACACTTGAATCCGATGATTGCCCGTGTCCGCTACATAAACGCGCCCGTCGTCTGCCACCGCCACATTGCGAGGATTGAGCAGTTGACCTTCCGCAGAGCCAGATTCGCCGAATGTGATTTCGGCCGCAGGGAATACTTCGCCCGCCGCATAAGGGTCTACTGCTGGTCGGTAAGTATTGGCTGTTAAACCACTGTCCCAAAGCGTGCCGAGCACGTCGCGACGAATATACATGCGCAGGTCGGAGCGCAACGGCCATTGTCCTGTGGTGTATGTGCCGCCAAAGGTTGCTTCATACTGCTCATAATCACGATAAAAGAAGATGTCCCAAAGCGCCTGCCGCACGTCCTGACTACCAAGCCCACGCTGCTGCTCGCCCTCCTCAATGCCTAGCACGGAGGTCCATGAAACGTTGCGATACTCTTCCATCGGCCACCAAATGTAGCTGTAGGTTTCAACCACATAATCATCGCGTACGATATTGTCGATTTGCTCCCATTTGTCGCTACCTGCCAAAATGACGGGTGAATCGGTAATGCTTGCATCAGGCGTTTCGCCAAAGAAATGTTGATTGGTGTAGTCGCGTAGATACCAGTAATAGGGCCAAGAGCTTTTGTTATCGAAGGAGACACGTACCGATTTATCACCTTCTAAACGGGTTGATAGCTCCTCTAGCTGGCGTAACACCTGCTGCTTTGTGGCAGGATGCCCGTGAGCATAGACGAGAAACTCGTTGCTAGAGTCGCCGTTGACATAATTTGCCATGTAGGTAAAACGGATCGTGAGCAGCGAGAGTAGCAAGAAGGTAGCGAGAATCCATGCGCGTTGGCGTTGGGCGTTTGGACTGTTTTGGCGTAGATAGCGCCAGACGAAGATGAGCGCGATTAGGGAAGCAATTCGGCCGAAAAACGCGCCGACATTTTGCAGCGCACCCAATGACTGATCCCCAAACTGAACCTCAAGCAGCAAGGTCTGCACCGTGATAAAGCCGATCAGCAGCAGCCCCATTGCCATACCCAACAGTGCAAGTTGACGCCCGTTGAAAAACTCAGCATAAGAGACATTTTTGAGCTTCTGCCCAAAATAGTAGCCTGCAAGCAAAATGGTTGGCACAGCGATATGCGTGCTCAGCCAAGGCATTTTCTCCCCAGCCCATGAGTACGCAATCCACGTGAGAACGGTCCACCAGACAACATGCGGCACAAAGCCAAACAAATCATCCGCATCCAGACGCTCAGCCCAAGTTTCTTCCGTTTGCGCCACATCAGCACGTGGCAGGTAAATGAACAGCCAATAGTAGCCGCAAATTGCCAGCGTTGGCACAACGGTTCCCACTCGAATCCATGTTAAACGGTTTGAGAGTAACGAGGGCGGTGTGATTGTATCGATTGATAAGCTGTTGAACGGCAGGTAGTTGGCCGCTGCGGTAAGCAGCGCCGCATATGCAACCCAACTCATGCCGTCAGCAAGCGACTGCGCCCAAGATGGTGCATCTGCTTGTGTTAACACATAGCCCCGCAGCGCAATCGCACCGATGATAAACACCGCAATTAGCACGGCTCCGCTGCTGCCTATTGTGTTCGTCGCCGTTACACGTGTGAAGAGCCAGCTAACAAAGCTGTAGTTGAGATAGGTGATGAGCAGCGCACCGACAATAAAACTCACATAAGGTTTGAGTTTACGCTGGGCCAGCCATAGCTGCATCGCAAAGAATGAGAACAAGATCGGCAAAAATTCGTACAGAGGCGTTACGATGAGATAGTAGAAGGGAGGTTGTCCACCGCGTGCGACCTCTTGCTGGTCGAGCCAGTAGGCTAAGGAGCCGACCATGCCGCTGTACCAGCCGCCTGTGTTGGTAAAGACAGAGGTGTAGAAAAAGGCAAACAGGGCGTGGAAAATGATTGCTGGCACAAGGAAGCGACGTCCGCCCCACCACCAGCCAACAACGAGGCCCAAAACGAGCATCACGAGGGTGACCAAGGTGGCCCCGACGATTGATGAGCTAAAGAATGAGCTCCAGCAGGTGGCTGAAATTAATCGGCCGAAAAAGACCTGCGCACTGGTCATTTCAGCTTCGCCGGGTAGCTGACAACTGTTGAGCGTATAGCTGCGTGGATCAAGGCCAAGCTGTGAAATCAGCAGGGCGCTGAGCGTTGGCAACAGCAGCGTAGCATAGAGCATAATCAAATCATACTCAGCATAACGCTCTAGCTGGGTGCGTACCGCTCTGACCGCAAGGAATAACGCGACCCCCACCAAAATCATGCCGCTAAACAGAATCAAGTCGCCTGTGCGTTCCATCGTCGAAGCGACCGCTTCAACCGCCGCCTCGACCTCGCCTTCTTCGCCACCCGACGCTAGCGAAATAATACCGCCTACGCCGACCAAGATGATTGAGCCACCGAGCATTAGCATCGGCCGCATCAAGGCGCTCAAATTTTGTCGAAAGTCAACATCGACAAACAGTTTGGCAAGCAGGCGCACGATCAAAAAGCTGCCAAAGATCGCAACATAGATGAACGAGACCTCTTTGGTGTTGTACATCATGGCGATTGCGGCAGCTATCCACCAGAGATATTTGTCCTGCCGCTCGCGCAAATAGTAAAGTGTTGCGATGAAAATAATCATCGCCCACACGATGACGTAAATATCATGCCGAATATAGCGCGAATAGTAGGTGAGATAGGGCGAGATCAGCAGCATAAAGCTGGCAAACAGCGCCCCCTTTCGTCCGATCCAATCGCGCATGAAGTAGGGTAGCACGACCATCAACACGCCAAACAGCGCCACAGGAATCCGTGCGGCAAAGTCGCCATCCCCAAACAGCCAATACGAAGCGGCCGTGACGTGGAACAGAAACGGTCCATGCATCAACGGCGTGTGGGTATAGCCATCCCCAATATAAAATTGGTACGAATATTGCGTGTGGAGGCTCTCATCATGGCTGACCACCCGATCCCCTAGCCCGTAGAAACGGGAGACGATCGCAATGACGATAAAGGCGATATAAAGCGCCTTTTCCCAGTCAATTTGAATGGCAACGCTTAAAGGTTTATCGAGCCAGTCTATTTGTTCTTGTTCCTTCAATCCAAAATCCGACATATGAAAACGTGATTGCGAAGCGGTAACGGTGATGCTGAGAAACAGAAAGTGCTCAACATAGGTTACAAACGACGCTTTTAACGGCTGTGTACTTCTGGCACAGGGGTTGTTTCAGGTGTTAGGGTGCTTTGCAGCGGGACAAGCGCGACCTGCGTATGAGTTGCAGTGGGCTGCGTGGTCGCGGTTGAGGTCATCACATAAGCGGTTGGCATCGGGCTTGCGACCGCGCTCCAGCTATGCTGCATTTGTTGGAAGCCAATCCCCATGAACAAAATGACAATGACCATTGCAACCGCGAGATTGCGCTGCAAGCCGAGTGCCCACTGGGGGATTGTTGAGCGGCGCGTGATTGGTGCAGGTTTTAACTGCATCAAACGCGCGTGGGTTGGTTTAGGGTGTGCGGCGAAAACGCTGCGTACTGATTGCCCGATCTGTCGTTCTTGCTGAATAGCGAGACGGCAGGCGGAGCAGGAGGCCGCATGGCGTTCTAGGGTTTCAGTTTCGGCCGAATCTAACAACCCCAGCACATAATCGATAATTAACTCTTGTTTCGGTTGATGCAATTGACTCTGCATATTGATTATTCACAACCGCGCCCAAATAAGCGCACTACATTTTGTCAGTTCAAGCCAAAGAGACCGTGTAATCGACCAGCGCAGGAAAAAAGCGTCTAGCTAGATTGTGAAAGTAAAACGCGCAGGCGCTTGTGTGCCAACCGCATGCGAGACTCAGCCGTCTTGTGCGAAATGCCCAGAATCGCACCAATTTCAGGATAACGCAACCCTTCATAGTAGCGCAGCACGGCAACCTCACGCAGTTTGTTTGATAATTTGCTGACCGCCTTCGCCACGCGCTGCTGTTCTTCCGTCAGGTGAACCGCCTCGCTGGGCGTCAGTGACTCCCGATCGGGAATATCCTGATCGTTCTCAAGCACCTGATGGATTGAGAAAGTCGGTAGCCACTTGCGCCGCCGTTTATTGCGGCAACGGCTGATCGCAATGCGATATAGCCAAGTTTTGAACGCCGATTTGGAAGGGTCAAACGTCTCTAAACGACGAAATGCATACTCGAAGCTATCTTGCAATACCTCTTCTGCATCTTCGACATTGCCCAACAGGCTCATGTTCAGTCGATAGATCATGCTGGCAAACTCGCGATAAAGCGCGGCATGTGCCAGTGTGTCCCCTTTTAAACAGCGATCGATGAGGGCCGCATAGTCATGTGACCCGATTATGTCTGGGCTGGATGTGTTAGTTTGTTGTAACCAACCTTGAATGCTTGAATCCATACTGTCAGCTTACTCGTTTAGGCCGGCGTTTTGTACGTCGGCAAAGAACTCTTCATAATAAGGAAATAGTTTTTACGCAATGGTTGCAAAAGGTCGAAATAAGATAATTCATGCACGATAATATTTGGTAATTCTATTCGTTTTTAACATATAGCCAGAGAGAGATGCGATCGATTTCAAGTTCGGTCGAACCCTGTCTAAAAAACCACCAGCGGAATGTCTGATTAAACGAGAGCGCCTGTTCCGTGAGGCCCATTACTTCTGCATCAAAATCGGTGCGGGCATAAGAGCCGCTAAGCGCAGGGGCGGCACTGGCGTTTGTGATAATGCCATCGCTGGCTGTGTCACGCGGGACAGCCTCCGCATAATCGACATCTTCAAAGTCGCGCAAATACCAGCGCATTGCTGGCGTATCAACCGTGCTGATTAGCGAAAGCGCACGCTGGGAACGGCTAACTTGATAGCTGCCCTCCTGCAATGTCTCCCGCATCAGACGCAAATCGGCATCTGTGCCGTCTGTCACCCACAGTTCACGCGGGTCATTGCCCGTGTGGTGGGTCAGCGCCCAGCCCGTTCCCCAGCCAAGATAAACGCCAATACACAGAACGCCCAGCAACAACCCATGCATAAATTCATGGGTGTTTGGGTTGAGTACGATTATGAACAAGCCAACCGCCAACAATAAAATGAAAGCGATCAAAACGGGCGCGACATTTTCTGGCGGTAATTTGGCATAGCGCCCGATACCGACCAAAAAGATAAAGCCCCAACTGATAATCAACAAGGTTATCAGCCAAACTTTGGGAACTAGCAGGTTGGTCAAGATGCGATTTGCACCAAGGCCAATCAGCATAAACAGCGGCAGTGTCAGCAGCGCTAGGTTAGACATCTCGCCTGCCTGTACCAAGATTAGCAACATGCTGCCAATTAGCCAGTAGGTTAGCCAGCGTGCCAGCGGATTTGCGCTTGATAACAGCCATAGTGTGAACAGAACGCCTAACAGAACGGGAATAAGCTCGTAGCGCAGCAGCGCCAGCCAAGGCGTTAGAAACCCTTTGCCTAGCGAGAACTGTTGTAGCCACGCGGCAAATAGGTTTGCCGCGCCGCCAAATCCAGCCGGATTCCAGAACAGAAGGGTGCTGGCTGCGGAAAAAGTAAGAGCCGCCACAATGCCAGCCTGTTGCCACTGGTCGCGGGTTGGTTGCGGCCAAGCGAGACGTGGCCCAAGCACACGTTGCAAGAACCAGATCACGATAAAATTGTCGAGAAAGCTGTAAAAGAGTGGCGAACTACTAAGCCCCAAAGCACCTGCTAGGGCAATAATCAACAGTTGTTTGTGTTCGGCCGTCTCCGACCATTTGACCCAGCTAATAAACAGGAGCAAGCCTGCAAAGACAGCGATCGCGTCGCCACCTGCTAGGCGGCTAATCGCCTGATGAATGGGCGAAGCAGCAAGCAAGAGCGTTGTCACCAGTGCGCCCACGTTGCCAAGCCGATCGCGTATCGTCCACGGCAGCAGCAGTGTGGCAAGCCCAAACAGGGTTGGAATCAGGCGCACGGAGGCGTCTGTCGGCAGAATAAAATATTGCAGCAGAACGTTGAGA
>JBMZDF010000142.1:0-12273 GCA_049614105.1 Promineifilaceae bacterium (SeqCode) | reverse complement strand
AAGGGGGAGGAATCTGATCTCCCTCCCTTCGGGAGGGATTAAGGGAGGGTGCTTCCTGAATCCCCAAAAAGCCACTTTTATTTGCGCCTCGGACTGCTTACCGTAAAAATGGACAGGCTGTCCGTTCAACTGATTTGTGAAGGAGTACGATGGTGTCATTGCAAGGTTGGGAATCACAATTTGAAACATTTATCGCCGCAGAGCTAGGCGGCGATGCGGTACATGGTCTTAGTCATATCCAACGTGTTGTCAGCAACGCACGTCGTTTAGCCGTACAGGAAAATGCGAACCTTGAGATTGTGCTGCCAGCGGCGTGGCTGCATGATTGTGTGAGCGTGCCTAAAAATTCGCCGCAGCGTAGTATGGCGTCCCGTTTGGCGGCGACACGTGCGGGGGTATATTTGCGCGAACTTGGGTATGAAGAGGGGTTGATTCCTGCGATTGAGCATGCGATTGCGGCGCATAGTTTTTCGGCCGAAATTCCCTGCGAAACAATCGAAGCACAGGTCGTCCAAGATGCAGATCGGCTTGACGCAATTGGCGCAATCGGCATTGCACGCACCCTGTTAACGGGCGCTTCGATGGGGGCCAAGCTGTACCATTCGGCCGAACCTTTCGCCACCTCACGCCCACTCGACGACAAAACATATTCAATCGACCATTTCTATGTCAAGTTACTCAAACTAGAGTCGATGATACAAACAGATGCTGGCAAGGCGGAAGCAAAGCGCCGCACCTTATTTATGCACCAATTTCTCGATCAGCTACGGCTTGAGCTATAGAATCGACTGGCTGAATAGCCAACGCTTTCATTTGAGAAAATGGCGTCAGCAATATCGTCAGGACACCTTGCCAAAGGTGTCTAACCTCTCAGCATACCTTCAAATAGGGGCCGCACAAATCAAAAAATAGCCAGTAAAAATACCGTGAGAATCTAACCTCTAGGTAAATTGTCCCATCTTCAAAAGCCGAACTGAAAGAAAGGTGTACTAAACTTCAAAGGATCGCTTCTGCCATAAGCCTACAGAGGCGTTTTCATATGATGATGAATGAACTCGAACGCTCAGACAGTCGACCTGAAGTAGAACCAACCACAATGGAAGATGCTATCGCCAACTCGCAACGGCAAGCATTACGGCCAACTGCACTCGGTGCAGGGCTACTTTATGCATTCATTGCGCTCTCCCACGCGCTAACATTAGTCGATCCGTTTACCCGCACGACGTTAACCATTATCGCGACGATCTCCACCGTCATTTTCACCTCCTATTACACTTGGACATATCTATACCGACTACCTTTACGATATGCTCATCAAGTTGCGGCGCTGTTTGCTCTAGTTGCCATCATCAACAGCGTGGCTCACGTCGCCATCACGGGCGATCCTAAACAATCAACCAACTTAATTGTTGTGATTATGGCGGTTGGATCGTTCTTTTTGTCTTGGCCGTGGTTTGCTTCGGCCGTCAGCGTCACCATCATCAGTTGGGGCATCCTCATCACACGTAATGAGTTTAACGGGGATTGGTTCCACTTTGGGTTTGGTCTTGCCACCTCGATCGTTGTCTCCTTTCTCATTCATAACGTTCGCCTTAACAGCATCCGACGCCTGCATAAGTTCCGTCTCGAAAACGTGATTCGGCGTGACGAGCTATCAGAAATTCGCGATCAGCTAGAGCAGCGTGTCCAAGATCGGACAGCCCAGCTATCGCGCCTAAATTCTGACCTCGCAGCACAGGTTGTACAGCGCCAGCAGGTTGAGGCCGCTTTGCGCGACAGCGAAGCAGCGCTCAAAATTGAGCGGGAGAGCTTGGCACGTCGCGTTGCCCAGCAAACGGGCGAACTGCGTTTGACCAATGCGGAACTAACCCGCGCCAACCGACTCAAAGATGAATTTTTAGCCACCATGAGCCATGAGTTGCGCACGCCGCTTAACTCAATTTTGGGTAATTCAGAGATTTTAGGCGAGGAGTTGGTCGGCCCGCTGAATGAGCGTCAGCATGGGGTGCTGGGGCGTGTTGGGCAAAGCGCCCGTCATCTGCTCAATCTAATTAATGACATTTTGGACGTCTCTAAAATTGGGGCGGGCAAGTTGACGCTTGATATTGGGCCAGTTGAGGTTAAGTCGCTGTGTGAGGGTGGTTTGTCGATGATTCGGCCGAATGCAAACAAAAAATCACTCGAAATCATCTTTGAACACGATCCAGCCGTTGACATGATTGTGGCAGATGGCCGTCGTATCAAACAAGTTATCGTCAACCTACTCAGCAATGCGGTCAAATTCACCCCCAAGAAAGGGCGCGTTGGCCTTGTTGTGCGCGGGTTTCCAAAAAAGCAGCAGGTTCAGTTCGCCGTTTGGGACACAGGCATCGGCATCAGGCCAGAAGACCAACAACACCTTTTTGAGCCATTCGTACAAGCTGACGGAAGCCTCTCCCGTGAGCATGAAGGCACAGGTCTTGGGCTAGCCCTCTCTAAACGACTTGTCCAGCTACACAACGGCGAAATCCGCGTAAAAAGCGTCTACGGCAAGGGATCGCTGTTTGTCATGATCTTGCCTTGGCTCACTCAAGAACAGCCAAATCGCGCACATGCAGACAGTGCGTTCAACGAGATGGCAACCTATATTGCAGACCTCACAAGCAATTCCTATCTCTCTTAAACTATTCAACAACGAGCATTGTGTCACTTGGCAAAAAAATAGACGAGGCAATTGGTGTTGTACAAGCTAAAAAGCCTATACATACTGCCCAATTACCTCGCCTTACGCTAAGTAGATCAGAATAAATTTTGCTGTTCAATAAACTTCAGAGGTTTATTGTCGTTTACGTTGATCGGTATATAAAAACCTTTGAAATTTTCGTCGATGATTACTTGTGACCCACCTAGCGCATGCGTCTTATGGCGTTGGAATAATCAGCGTTTGACCAATCTCAATGCGGTTCGGGTTTGTAATACCGTTTGCTGATTGCAGTGCGTCCATCGAGACGCCAAAGGATTGTGCAATGGTTCCGAGCGTATCGCCCCACTGAACAACATACGCTTGTTCAATGTTCGCACCGTCAGCATTACTTGCAGGAATTAACAGTTCATCACCAACTTTAATCTGGTTTGGATTGGTGATGTTGTTAACACGCATCAATGTTGCCAGTTGCAACCCTGCATTTTCCGCAATTTGGGACAAAGAATCACCAGCGCGAACGGTGTAAACGGTTGCGGCAGGTGCTTCTGAACTGCCGTTATCGGCCGATTCGCTACCTTCTTCAGTTGCGGCCTCTGCACCTTCTTCGGCTGCTGCCTCAGTCGCTTCACCACTTTCTTCTGTTGCAGCTTCACTGCTTTCTTCTGCTGCTGCCTCGGCCGATCCACTACCTTCTTCTGTTGTGGCCTCTGCGCCTTCTTCAGTTGCCGTTTCTGCTGCCGCTTCGGCCGATCCGCTACCTTCTTCTGTTGTAGCTTCACTGCTTTCTTCGGCTGCGGCCTCTGCACCTTCTTCAGCTGCTGCCTCAGTTGCCTCACCGCTTTCTTCAGTTGCGGCCTCTGCACCTTCTTCAGTTGCTGCCTCAGCCGCTTCGCCACCTTCTTCGGTCGCTGTTTCCGCTGCTGCTTCGGCCGATCCGCTACCTTCTTCCGCTGCCGCTTCTGCGCCTTCCTCAACGACTGCTTCGGTTGCTTCACCACCTTCTTCGGCCGCTGCTTCTGCGCCTTCTTCCGTCATGCTTTCCTCTGATGCGCCTTCGGCCGATTCACCCGCAGCATCTACTGCGGCGCTCTCAGCACCAGCCTCACCTTCAACCATTGCGCCTTCACTTCCCTCAACAGGGTAAGCGGCGTCGCCGGCGGCATCCTCAGAAACAACTTCCTCAGCACCCGCTTCACCTTCGGTCACAACTGGTTCACCTTCTGGATATGCGGCGCTCTCGTCTGTTGTGTTTGGGGCATCTGCAATGAGGGGTTCACTTTCTGAACTGTCCATTTCGGCCGAATCACTAGCGACAACGTCACCTTCACCCGTTCCTTCCGCATTGCTTGTATCAGCACCTAAATCCTGAACCTGCCCACTCTCACCGTTACTGCTTCCAGTAATGCGCTCTTGCAGACCGCAGCCTGACATAAACACCAAAACAAACGACAATGCAATTAGCATCACTCGAAAACTTTTTTTTGCACCCATCTTATCCTCCGAACATTTGGTTTACTATTTTGATAGCCTCTGTCATGCATCCTCACAAAAACAGGTACAACGATTGAACACACAGGTCAAACACTATCATAAATACATTTTACTTGTTTTTCAGTTTGGACTCACATTTGCAGGGGCTGTCTGGCAATGTTCAGAAACTGCATGGTGTTAACAGCACATGACAACCAATTAGAAGTTGATCACCATTTCACAACAGCTTATGTGATAGGCAATGTTTGAACAAATGCCAAGGGTTGAGAATCAAGACCATCTCAAATAATTCTCATTCCTAAGTATCAAATCGGCGAATGAATACATGACTACCCCAAGTATGCACAACACAAATTGTCAAACAACTATCATCTCGCATCTTGTAGGTTGCGTTAGAAGTCACTATAACACACCGTTTGCGTAGCGCAAAGAGACCGATCATGTCGTCCTATCTTCTCTGGACATCGCTCCAATCGATTCATCCTGATGTACAATTTGAAGCATCGACGATAGCAAATTCATTGTTGGTTGAAACGATTTGAACCGCACCACGTAAAGTGGCAAGGTCACAGATTGTGCGCAGTTCTGTGTGTATAACAGATCTCGTTTAGTGTGCAGACATAAACCTGTGGCGCACTAGCAAACAAATAAACGAAAATGACAGGATGAGCCTAAGCAGATCACCATCTGCTTAATTTTCACCCTTATATTCTATAGGAACGAACCCCATGTCACGAAGCCACGAAATTGATTACAAGCTGTATGGTGAGGATTTACAATTTGTTGAGATTGAACTCGACCCACAAGAAACGGTGATTGCGGAAGCAGGCACGATGATGTACATGGAGTCTGGGATCGACTTTACCGCCCGCATGGGCGACGGCTCAAATACGGGCGGTCTGTTTAGCAAACTCATGGGCGCAGGCAAGCGGGTGCTGACGGGTGAATCACTTTTCTTGACACACTTCACCAACCAAGAGCATGGAAAGAAAAAGGTTGCATTTGCCGCCCCTTATCCTGGCACTATCATGGCGATCGATCTTGATCAGGTCAACGGAACGTTGATCTGCCAACGAGACTCATTCCTAGCCGCTGCCTACGGCACGAAGGTTTCAATTGCATTCAGCAAACGGCTTGGTGCGGGAATGTTCGGCGGCGAAGGCTTCATTTTGCAAAAGCTCGAAGGGGATGGCATGGCGTTTATCCATGCTGGCGGAACTATGGTTGAGCGGCAGCTTAACAATGAGACAATCAAAGTTGACACAGGGTGTATTGTCGCCTTCGAGTCAGGCATTGATTATGACATCCAACGTGCAGGCAATATGCGTTCTATGTTATTTGGTGGTGAAGGACTGTTTTTGGCGACTTTGAGCGGGACAGGTCGCGTATGGATTCAGTCGCTACCGTTTTCACGCCTGTCCGACCGAATTCTTGCGAATGCACCGACAAGTGGCGGTAGCAATGTAGGCGAGGCTAGCGGCGGCTCACTGTTGCAGGGTCTCAGCAGTTTCTTAGACGGTTAAAACCGCCTATTCAACTTTCTCGGCCGATAATAATCGCTTCAGTGACCGTAAAGCACGATGCTGGAGCGATTTAACCGACCCTTCCTTTTTCCCAATAATTCTACCGACTTCCGCATTGCTCAATCCCTGAACAAACTTCAACAAAATAACGTTTGCCTGTTCTTCCGTTAGGTGTTGCAATGCATTAACCAATCTTTGGCTGTCAAAACTTAAATCAAGCGCTCGGGTTGGATCTTCGTCGCTGGCAAACTCACGATCATCGATGGGGGAAAACTCGATCCGCTTGGCGCGGCGAATATGGTCACGCAGCAAATTACCCGCAATAGTATACAACCATGCGAGCAGCGGACGTCCACGTTCTTCAAAACTGCCAATACTTTTCACTAGGCGCACAAAAACATCAGCCGCCAAATCTTCTGCTAATGGCTGATCGTGGATACGATAATATATATACGAGTAAATTTTTGCGTAATACTGCTCGTAAATTTTTGCGAATGCATCTGGCTCACCGAGTTTTGCGCGGCGAATCAGATCAGAATCCTCATTCGACAAGCGTGAGCCTCCATTGCTAGCGCCATTTGATCAAGATTAATTCGTCTGCCATCCATAACAGAACGTTAGACACACAAAAATGGAAAAGGTGACAAATTGTGTTTCTAAAAAGAGTCCACTATACTTTTCTACTCTAAACTACAAGGTAGCACCTGCTCAATTCTACCATTTTGCCTACCTTTTGTACTGTCAAGATGTCTAAAGAGACCGAATTTCCTACTACAGGTGAACATCCACCAAAGCGCAACAATCGTTTAGCACGATTTATCGGCCGATTTTTGCTTCGTACCCTTGGATGGCGATTTGAGGGACAACTTCCAAACCTGCCCAAATTCGTCATTATCGGGGGTCCACATACTTCTAACTGGGACTTCATTCTTGCCATCATCATTTTATGGATCATCGACCTTGACGTCGCAATCATGGGGAAAAAGGAAGCGTTTCGCTTCCCAATGGGGCCCGTTATGAGATGGCTAGGGACTTTTCCCGTTAACCGACAATCTCCTGTCGGCGTGATTGATCAAGTTGCTGCCGAATTTGATGAGCACGAGCAATTCGTCCTTGGTCTTTCACCAGAAGGAACTCGCAAAAAAGTAACCCGTTGGAAAACAGGGTTTTATCGTATTGCGATGAAGGCGAATGTTCCCATATTTCCTATTACTGCGAATTTTAGCCAACGAACCATCTATTTCAACCCATTGTTAATGCCCTCGGGCGACATGGAAAATGAGATTGCTCTGTTGCGTACCTACTTTGATGCAGGGCGTGGCCACAATGCGAACTTGGGCTAACTCGATTATCCTTCATCAATATAAACAGCGCGTCAAAGGCAGCAGGCTGAGTCGTCATCTGTTGTTCACCACAAACAATGCTGTTGCATAATCCAAGGTAAAAATAAAGGTTAGATTGATGCGTGATTTGCTCTATAACGTTGAACAAAATGTAGCACGGTTGGTCATTAACAGGCCGCAAAAACGGAACGCATTAAGCGCATCCGCAATTAAACAAATGATGGAGGCGTTGGATTCGGCCGAAACCGATCCCAACGTCCGCGTCGTCCTCATCACAGGCGCAGGCGACCGCGCTTTTTGCTCAGGCGCAGACCTTGGCAACTCCTTTGGCGGCAACAGCAGCTTCAAGCCCTATGCCAACCTAATCAAACGGATCACCAACTTCGACAAGCCAACCGTAGCACGGGTCAACGGCTACTGTCTAGCTGGCGGCATGGGCGTCATGCTTGCCTGCGACATCGTGATTGCGCGTGAAGACTCACAATTTGGCACGCCCGAAGTCAATGTCGGCATTTTCCCAATGATGATCGGGGCGCTCATCTTTCGCAATCTGCACCGCAAGCATGCTTATGAGCTAACGATGTTGGGCGAACGCATCGGCACGGCGAAGGCGCTGGAGTGGGGCATGATCAATCATGCTGTTTCGGCCGAAAATCTCGACACAAAAGTCGATGCTATCTGCCAAGCGTTTGCCAGCAAAAGCCCGATCGGTCTCAAACTTGGCAAACAAGCATTCCACACCATGCTCGAACTCTCCTTCGAGGACGGCATCGACTTTTTATCTGAGCAGCTTAGCGAAGTGCTCACCACCAAAGACGCATCAGAAGGTATTCAAGCCTTTCTCGAAAAGCGTAAACCGAACTTTACAGGCCGTTAGAAGGCGAGGCATCACGATTTCTGATGTGTAGGCTTTCTGCCAAAACATCCTTTTTCTGATCGTCTGGCTCTCTAAACACCTGATACCCTTTTTATGTCAGCACTTATGCGCGGCCTCCATGCAGAGGCTTATGATCGACAATATTCTGATGGCGAGTTGATGCAGCGCATTGGGACTTACTTTTCCAAGCACCGTAGACGCGCCACGATTGTCATAGCTTCTGTTGTTCTGCTCTCTATCCTCAACGCCATGCCGCCGATCATTATCTCACGCGGCATCGGTTTGCTGGAGGATTCGGGCAATACGGCCCAGATCCCATTTTTGATTGCGGCCATCTTTACCGTTGGTGTTCTGAATTGGCTTGCCAATTGGGTTCAACGTTATCAAAGCGTTCACGTGATCGAAAACGTGGTGCTTGATATGCGGACGGATGCGTTTAATGCGGCAGCGCGGCAGGATATGGCATTTTTTGATGAGTATAGTTCGGGACGCATTGTGAGCCGTATCACGAGTGATACGGAGGAATTCGGCCGAATTCTCCAGCTCATCGTCAACCTCATCCAACAAGTCGCCACTGCTGTTCTGCTGCTCTCGCTTCTAATCAGCATCGACCTTAGCCTCACGCTCATTTTGTTTGGCTTGATGCCGCTTGTACTGGGCGCGTCGTTTAGCTTCCGTCATCTTGCCCGCCGTGTCACGCGCCAATCGTCGCGCGTTCTGGGCGAGGTGAACCGCTCAATTCAGGAGGCTGTCACCGGCATTGGTGTCGCTAAAAACTTCCGTCAGGAGCAAAAAATCTATGACGAGTTTACCGAGGTAAACGCAGGAGCTTATGACATCAACCTACGCCGCGCTCTCGTCATTGCGCTGATTTTCCCAACCCTTGCCATTATGCTAGGGCTAGCAACCAGCTTACTCGTTTATTTTGGCGGACGTGCCGTTTTGGCCGATGTCATCATTCTGTCTGCATGGTATCTATTTGTCGCAACGGTTGATCGTTTCTGGTTTCCATTGCTGAACATGTCCGCTTTTTGGAGCCAGTTCCAACAGGGGTTAGCCGCTTGCGAGCGCGTCTTTGCCCTTGTTGATGCGGAAACGCGCGTCGCGCAAAACGCTCAAACAGATGCACCTGAGCTAAACGGTCACATTGCATTTCACGGGGTTGATTTTCGCTACAGCGAACGCGAGCAAATTCTAAAGGGGTTTGATTTAACAATTAAGCCTGGCGAAACACTTGCTATTGTTGGACACACGGGCGCAGGGAAATCAAGCATCATTCGCATCGTGACCCGCTTTTATGAGTTCCAAGGTGGTAAGGTGCTAATTGATGGACAGGATATTCGCAGCTTTGAACTGACCAGCTACCGCGATCAATTAGGTATTGTGTCTCAAATCCCCTTCTTGTTTGAAGGAACAGTTGCGGACAATATCCGCTTCGGACGTCCCAACGCCACCGACCAAGATATTCAGGATGTTGCCAATCAGGTTGGAAAGGGTGAATGGCTAGAGACATTGCCCGAAGGACTCAAAACACTCTGCGGCGAGCGCGGCAGTCGTCTGTCAATGGGTCAACGTCAATTAGTCGCGTTGGCCCGCGTGCTGCTTGCAAATCCCTCTATTTTCATTTTAGATGAGGCCACGGCCAATATTGATCCCTTCACAGAACAACAGGTTCAGGAAGCGCTCCAGCTTGTTATGCAGAATCGCACCTCAATCGTAATCGCCCATCGGCTGAGTACGATTAAATCGGCCGATCGCATCCTCGTCCTCGACAAAGGCCGCATCAAAGAGCAAGGCAGTCACAACGAACTGATCGCCCTCAACGGCGACTACGCCGAACTATACAACGCCTATTTCCGCCACCAATCACTTGACTATATTGAACAGAAAGGATGGGAGGGGGAGAAGTAGGGGAGAACAAAAAATGAAGAATGTGGGCTTGGCATTCTATTCTTCATTCTCCATTCATACTTTTTCAGCTTCCTTCGTAGGCCGCTAACGTGTCCGCCAGTTTACGTAGTTTGGCTTTCACTTTGTCGTGAATTTCTGGGGCTTCAACGCCTGTTAAAATCTCAAGCCCTTCATCGATTGAATCAACCGACCAGACGTGGAACTCGCCTTCTTCGACCGCCTTCACAATTTCGTCGCGCAACATGAGATCGACGACGTTAGAGGCGGGAATCATCGCGCCCTGTTTGCCCGTTAACCCTTCCGTTTTACAGACATCGTACCAACCTTCGATCTTTTGGGTCGCACCGCCAATCGCTTGCACTTCGCCATATTGATTGACCGAGCCAGTGACAGCAATACTCTGACGAATCGGCGTTTCAGAAAGACTGGACAACAGCGCATACAGTTCTGTTGAGGAGGCGCTGTCCCCGTCGATACCGCCATAATTTTGCTCAAAAGTAATCTGAGCCGAGAGCGAGAGCGGGTGATCGTGGGCGTATTGACCGCCAATATAGCCCGTGAGCGTCATCAGTCCTTTGTTATGAATTGCGCCCGCCATGTTGACCTCGCGATCGATTGCGACGACGCCACGCTTGCCAACATAGGTGCGTGTGGTCAGTCGTGAGGGGTGTCCAAAGCTGTGATCTCCAATTTGGGAGACAGCAAGCCCGTTAATCTGACCAACTTTGTAGCCAGAGGTGGTGATAAGCTGTTTACGATCCTCAACCCCTTCGCGCATGCGGGTTTCGATACGGTTGCGTAGGAAGTAGCGATTGTTGATGGCGCGGAGGACGTTTTCGGCCGAAATAATCTCCCCCTTCGCCTTCTTCGCCCAATGGTTCGCCTCACGAATCAGATCCGCAATCACCCCAAAACGTGTGCTCAACTTCTTCTGTGTCCCCGCCATCCGCGACCCAAACTCAATAATTTTGCCGATCGCAGCTCGATCAAAAGGCATCAACCCCTCTTCAACACAGCGGGCCGAAATAAAGGTCGCATAAGCCATCTCGTTTTCGGCATCTCGCTCAATGCTGTGATCGAAATCAGCCATCACCTTAAAAATCGTCGCAAAATCTTCATCCATCCCCGCAAGCTGATAATAGAGGCTCGGCGGACCAATCAAGATCACCTTGATATTGAGCGGAATCGGCTGCGGATCAAGCGTCAACGTTGCCGCCCCACCCCGAATAGCCGGATCATCTGGACGCACCTGATTGCCGATCAACGCTCGTTTGAGTGCTTCATACGCTCCAGGCGAATTGCCCAAATCACGCGCACGCAACACCAAATAGCCGCCGTTCGCCGCATGTAACGCCCCTGCCCGCAGCAGCGTAAAGTCGGTCACAACCGCCCCGCCTGGCCGCGCCTCATGCTCAACACGCCCCAGCACACGCGGCACAGATGGCTCCAGTTCTGCAATCACGGGCGCATGCGTACTCAATTTGTGGTCAATAATGACGTTAATTTTGTAGCGGCGGAACCAGTCAGGATGCAGCCGCTGTTGTGTGCCTTCGGGCTGCGGCCGAAAATTGTTGACATGCTTCAAAATGTCGTCACGCATATTGCCGATGTACGTGACCAGATCAGAATAATCGGCAAATCCATCTTGCAAACTCTTAAGCGCCACATCAATAATCGAAGCGGCCACACGCTCAACCAGTTGACCCATTCGCTCTTGGGCTGAGTTTTCAATGTCACGCGCCTTGAAAATCACGGCGGTTAACCCTTTCTCAAGCCCGTTTTGGACACCACGCCACGCTTCTTTTTGTTCATCGTCAAGCGCAGCAATCGCTTCCGCTTCAAGCGGCTGTCCGTCTTGGGCAGGCACAATACGGAACCCCTCAGAGGTTTGCATCAGCGTTGCGCCTTGCGTCACAGCATGTTTTTGAAAAGCGCCAAATAGCCCTTCGCTTTCCGCCTGCATCGCTTGGCGCATCAGCAGCACTTCATCACGAAACTGTTGTGTGTCAAAGGCGCTGGGCAATTCGCTGCGAATTCGGCCGATAACCATCTCAACCATGTCGCGCAACCGACACCCCTCACCCGCTGGCAACTCAATCGCAATCGGCTCATGTGCCGACTGAAAATTGTTGACATAAACCCAATCGTTTGGCACAGGCTCACCCGCCGCCCGTTCGGTCACAAAACTTTGGATCGCACTGGTGCGCCCCGTGCCAGATTCACCTAGCACGTAAATATTGTAACCACGGCTCTGCATTTCCATGCCGAACTCGATCGCGGCAACCCCACGATCCTGACCAATAATCGTGGTGCAGGGTTCAATCTCTAGGGTTGACGCATAAGGGACATTGGCAGGGATAAATTTTCGTCGGAGTTGAGTGGGGGTTAGTTCTGGCATATTTTTTTGTCGCAAATGTCCTGCGGCTGAAACCACAGGGGGTAAGA
>JBMZDF010000141.1:0-12343 GCA_049614105.1 Promineifilaceae bacterium (SeqCode) | reverse complement strand
TACGTTTCTGCGCCAAGCGAATCGCGATTGATGGGGCCGCCCGTCGGTTTTTGTTTATCAGGATCGTTGCGGGTCAAGTCGGGGCTGATTTCAGTCCATGTATGCCCCATGTCGCTCGTTTTGAGCACCTGATTGCCGCCAACGTACACAGTGTTGGGGTCGTGGGGCGAAATGACAATGGGGTAAGTCCAGTTGAAGCGATAGCGATCGGCACTCGCGCCATCTCCTTCATGTGACTCAGGCCAGTTGGCGATCAGCTTTGTTTGTTTGCTGCGATGGTTATAAAGCTGGAGCGCACTGCCACCGCCGGGCGAGCTGCCGATTGCACCAATGTAGACAATGTTGTGGTCGGCGGGATGCGGCTCAATGTAGCCGCTTTCGCCCGTACCCGTTTGATAAATGGCTGCCCACGGAATTGCGCCACGTTCGCTGCGGCTGGGGATCGCAAGGCTGGAGTTATCCTGTTGGGTCAGATAGACATGATAGGGCCACTGGTTATCGGTTGAGATGTGGTACGCCTGCGCCGTTGGCTGGTTGAACATGCTCGACCAGCTTGCACCGCCGTTAAAGCTGATGCATGCGCCGCCATCGTCCGCATGAACGAGATGCTGATTGTTGTTCGGGTCGATCCACGTATCATGGCAATCGCCATGCGGAACGGCGATCTGAGTGAAATTTTTGCCGCCGTCAATTGACTTCCACATGCCGAAACAGTCAACATAAACGGTGTTTGGGTCTTGTGGGTCGGCGTTGATGTGGATGTAGTACCATGAGCGATCGATTAGTTCGCGTGCGCCGTTGACGTGTTCCCACTTGTCACCATAGTTGTCTGAAATATAGAGGCCGTCTTTGTTCTTTGATTCGAGCAGCGCCCACACGCGGCCTGGTTTGGCAGGAGAAGGTGAAATGCCTGTTTTGCCATATAGCCCTTTGGGCAGGCCGTTTTTGCCGCTCAAATCTTCCCACGTGTCGCCGCCGTCCATCGAGCGCCAAATGCCGCTGTCGGGGCCACCGCTGTTGATTTCCCAGTTGTTGCGGAACGCTTCCCAAATGGTTGCGTAAACGATGCGTGGGTTGTTGACATCGATGCGAACGTCAACCGCGCCTGCTTTCTCGCTTTTGTGCAGCACGAGATCCCACGTTTTGCCGCCGTCCGTTGTGCGATAAACGCCCCGTTCGGGGTTTGTGCCGTGTGCGTGACCGAGCGCTGCGACAAAGGCAATGTCTGGGTTTTGCGGATGGACGGCAATTTTGCCAATGTGGCGCGTCTCCTTGAGACCCATGTGTTGCCAACTGCGGCCTGCATCGGCCGATTTATAAACCCCGTCACCGTGCGAGACATCAATACGAATCGTCGCTTCGCCCATCCCTGCATAGATCACGTTCGGATCGCTGTTCGCCACGGCGATTGCGCCGACGGAGCCTGTTTTGAAATAGCCGTCAGATATACATTGCCAGTATTGGCCCGCATCGTCCGTTTTCCAAAGACCGCCCGCGCACGCACCAAAATAAGCAACGGCAGGATTGGTAGGATCGCCTGCTACCGAGAGGACACGTCCGCCGCGAAAGGGGCCAATGCAGCGCCATTCAAGCAGTTTGTCAAGTTTCATCGTCATGTGAAAAATCTCCTTCGCTTCTTGGCGGAATTTAATTGACCGCCTCGTTTGATTAGATAGATGTCTATTTTACAGGTTTACGTGGCGTGGTGTAGAAGATTCCTTTTGTAAACAGAACGCTTTCATTTCGGCCGAAAATCATGCTACACTAGCCTTGTCGTACAGAACGGAGCCTGTAGTCAGCGGCGAATTCCAACATCTGAACAACTTGATATAGATTTTTTCTCAATGAAGCCTCCTTCATTACAGAATTGCACGTATGCAACAACTTGGTCGGTTCACCTTACAACAAGAGATAGGCAGCGGCGGCATGGGCAGTGTTTACTGCGCTTGGGACAACAATCTGCAACGGGCGGTGGCGCTTAAACTCATGCACCCGCAGTTTGCGAAACAAACGCGCTTTCGCAAACAATTTTTGAACGAGGTGCGCGTGACCGCCAACTTCGATCACGACCACATTGTGCGCGTGCATCAAGGCGGCGAGATCGCAGAGCATGGGCAGCTTTACATGGTGATGGAATACATCAGCGGTGGCACGCTCAGCATGGCGCTTGACAGCCTGCGCGAAACGGCGCAACGGTTGCCCCTGCGCGAAACGCTCGTTTTGGCGGAACAGGTTGCGCAGGCGTTGGCCTACACACACAGTCAGCGGCGAGTCCATCGGGATATTAAACCTGGCAACATTTTAATCAAACAACTGCTGCAAAGTGACTCGAACGGTCTAAGCTGGCGTGCGGTTGTCACAGATTTTGGGCTGGTCAAGGCGGCGCTGTATGACACCGATGGGCATACGCGGCTGCACACGGCGCTGGCTGGGGTTGGAACGCCCACCTATATGTCACCCGAACAGGCGCGGGAGAGGCCCGTTGGAACGCAAAGCGATATTTATTCGTTGGGCATTGTGCTGTATGAATTGCTCACAGGCGAATTGCCGCTGCCAATTCAATCGTTGGTGACGGCGGTGCGGCTACACAACACGGGCGAACAGCCGACGCCCATTCATGAACACAACCCAGCCGTTCCGCCTGCGCTGGTGGCGATCGTGATGCGGGCGTTGGCGTCTGATTTGGGCGAGCGTTATGTTTCGGCCGAAAAACTAGCCACCGATCTCCGCACTTTCCGCAGCCAACTCTCTGCCACAGACATTGCCGCATTCGACACACCACAAGAAACGGTTTGCTTAGCAGACTTGCTGCCCTATGACAATGGGTGCAATCCGCCGCGTGTGAAGTCACAACGTGGGGGAACAATGATAGACGGGTCAAGTCCCGCTGCTGCCCCTGAGCCATATGCTGGTCGAAGAACCGCCCTAGATCAACATGAGTCGTTTGTTGAGTATGAGTTTGGAACACCTTCTGCACCTGATGCGATCCGCCTGGCGTTGCAGCCTAGCCCGATGCTACGGCTGTCTCCCTCTGGCAACGAAACCGTTTATCTCCAGATTATCAATGATAGTGATTTGTCAGACGTTGTGAAGCTGTCGCTGGTGGGAGACGCGACACGTTTTGCCAGTTTAGATGTTGCGTCGCTGCATTTGCCGCCGCGCAGCACGCAAGAAGTCGAGATCGCATTTCGATTGTCGGCAGGGTGTGATCTAGCTGCTGGTTCGTATGAGTGGTCTGTTTCGGCCGAATTGGAAACCACCCAGCAGCCGCTTGGCACAACCTCTGGCACGCTCGTTGTGCGTCCCGTTGAATCGCTCAAACTGACCGCGCCGCCTCAAGTGCGGCACGGCAAACCGTTTAAGCTGACGATTGCCAACGGTGGCAACGTGCCGCAAACGCTGCGTCTGATGGGGTACGATACCAATGCGGCGATTGTTTATGCGTTGCCAGAGACGGCGTTGCAGGTTGCGGCCTATCAGACAATGGCGGTTGAGATCACGGCTCGGCTGGAAAATCGGCCGAAATTCAGCGCCGCCGCACCGCGCTTATTTCAAATACACGCCAAAAGCGGCAGTGAAACGTATAAGACTTCCCCATTTAGCCAGCTCAACACACCCCCAGTGATCCCGCGCCCCGTTTTGTGGCTGGCTATGCTGTCGTTGATTGCGGGTCTGTTGTTGACAGGCTGGTCGTTGCTGCCCAATCTGTCTAGTCCAGCGGCCGAAGCGCCAACGCCTGTAGTTACGACGCTGAGTGCGACGTCTTTGCCAGAGGTGGTTGTGACAACAGTTATGGTGGAGGAGGTGGCAGTTTCGGCCGAAATACCCACAATCGAACCCGTCGTCGTGGCGCAATCTCAGCTTGAAATCGGTTCTTCTACACAGGGAAACCCAATTATTGCCCATCGTTTTGGCAATCAAGACGACAACGCCCGTAAAGTGGTCTTTATCGGTGGCATCCGCTCAGGGTTTGCTCCCGCAAGCGTGACGATTGCAGAGCAGCTAATCGACAAATACGCAACGGGCGAAGTCGTTGCCCCTGACAATGTGGCTGTGTTCATTATTTCAAACATGAACCCTGACACGACGCCCGATCCGAACCGTGAATCGGCTGACCGTAATGCCAACGGCGTCGGGCTGAATTCAAATTTTGACTGCAATTGGAGTGGCGAGGGAGCGGCCCCATTCTCCGAAGCAGAAACAGCAGCCATTCGCGATTTTCTATTAGAACAACAGCCTGCCGCAACCGTCTTTTGGAGCTACAGCACAACGGTCCCGCGCATGGTCGCATCGGGACAGTGCAACAGCACGGTTAGCGCCGCTACCAAACTGTTGCAAACACGTTACGCCAGCGCCACCCAATTTGATCCACGCGATTTTCCTAGTGAGAAAGGGGATGCGGTCGATTGGGCGGCGAAAGTAGGTCTCTCCGCTGTGTTTGTCATGCTCGAAAAGAATGACGGCCTGCCCAACATAGATCTGCATCTACAAGGTGTACAAGCGGTGTTGCAGGCGGTGGCGGCTGGAGAATTGCTGCCTTAAAGCGAAGCAAATGGAAAATGGTAAGCAATAAACAGTGTATTTTGAATGTAATCCCATTCTTCATTCATTATTCACTGTTAATTATTTCCCATTCCTCTCCATAATAACTATTAATGTGAGGTAGTTGCTCGTTGTGTCCCGCAACGTTTTCAGTGGAGTCTGTATGCGTTCAGCCAATTATTCACCAAATCAGCAGTTTCGCTTTGAAATTGATTCATCGGAGATTAGTCTAAAGAGCTATAGCACGGTTAACCTCGTTGTGAGGATTGACAATGTAAGTGCTGAGACCTTAGAGATCGCGTTGAGCAGTACAGGGTTGCCAGCCGACTGGATGATGCTTTCGCACCAGCAGGTGACGCTGGAGTCGTGTCGGTATCAGTACGTGAATTTGGCGATTGCGCCACGGCCTGACCAGAAATGGGAGGTCGAAACGCGAACCGTGACGTTTTCAGGGGAAGTGGTGGGTGATTCGGCCGAACAGGTCACGTTCCCCATCGCGGTTAATTTGCCTGTTGTTCAACAGTTCACGGCCCAGCTTGCGCCGCGACAGATTGAGCGGGGGAATTCGGCCGAACTTGTGATCGACAATCAAGGCAATCGCACCGAACTGTTTAACGTGCGTGTGGCGTCAGAAGAGGTTGGACTCAACACGCCGCCGCCGCAAACGGTTGACGTCGACTCAGGCGAAAGCACGCTGATTCCAATCTCAGTGACGCATCGTAGCCCGCACTTGATCGGCTCATTGCAAACCTATCCCTTTCAGGTGCAGGTTGAAAACGAGGGCCGCACTGAAACAACGCGGGGGAAGTTGGTGGTGCATCCACGTGTCCCGCCACTGCTGCAAGGATTGTTGGCCGCTGCTCTATTGATACTTGGCTTGTGGTTGTTGATGCCAGGATCGGCCGAATCAGAAGCGATCCCCATCATGCCTAGCAGCACACCCACACTCATTCCCGCATTGAGCATCACTGTACCAAAATATAGTTCGACTGTGCCTCATTTGGTGATGGGCTGCGACAGACCCGCCATTCCGACCCAACCAGAACCCGTGCCAACGCTGCCCAACAGCACCCCGCTGCCGCCCAACAGAGCGCAGTTTGAAGCGATTCGCTCGCTCCAATTTCTTGATTTGCCCTTTCCTTACGATGGAAGCAAAAGCGAGTTCATTCGACTGCATCACGAGTGGGGCTATCTGGGTGGACGTGCTATGAACTTTTTTGACCATCAGCAGCCGCTTTACGGCGGTAGCGCAGGGTCGATTGTGATCGGCTCAGAACCTGCCACGTTTTGGGGCAAGGAACTGCGTCATGATGGACTGTATCGTGACAAGGTGTACAGTGGACATCCTGCTATTGACTATATGCCCGAACTGCGCGGCGTGAGTGGGCAGACGCCGCTGCTGGCCGCCGCCGCTGGCGATATTGTGTTTGCGGGTGTCATCAACAGCTATGACAGCGACGGTATTCCGCTACGTGCCGTTTGGATCAATCACGAAGTGCCTGATGTTGGCCTGTATCAAACCCGTTATCTACATTTGACCCCTGACTTGTTCTTTGACGCAACGGTGGCACGCTTGCAGGCAGGCGACACGCGAGTGGGGCAAGGTGAACAGATCGGCACGATTGGCGACACAGGCATCAGCACCGAGGCGCATCTGCACTTTGAAGTACGATTTGATCAGGATCAAAATCAGCTTTTTGGCCCCTATGAAGTGGTGGATCCTTTTGGCTATGTGCCAGCACCAAACGCAAATTTGATTGCGGACCCTTGGAACGCAGAAAGCCACTACCTTTGGACGCACCGCATTGGCTTTGCGGTCACGATGCCAGAGGGCGGCGGCATGTTGCCCTCGGCAGGTGGTGGCGCAGGCGATAGCGACAGCGGCTGTGCGCCTGCGAATGCTGTGCCGAGCGGCAGCACCGTTTATTATGGCTGGGCGCAAGATCCAGCGCCGCAGCCCGAACAGGTTGGCGTGGGGTCGGGCTGTCTGTTGACGGTCATAGATCCTGATGGCAATCTGTTGCAAACGTTTGACGAGCCGATCAAAATTCAGCGCAGCTTTGATGTGGAGCAGCTCAAATTTGTTGATCTCGACTCGCTCAAGATTGTTTGGCAGACGCCATTAAAGTCAACCTTTGAAGTGCTTGAAACAACTATCGATCTTGAAAATGGCGTGGCGATTGCGGAGACAAACGCCCCTGGGCGCTGTGCGTTGGTGGGAACGCCACTTGTTGATGTGGTTGCGCCGACAACGTTTATTGAGGTGGTTGGTGGTGGGGGTGTGTCGGGTGAGTGGTATGATTCGGCCGAAATTACACTCTCCACCGATGGTAAAAATGACGCCATCTCATACACGCTTGACAGCGGCAAAACATGGGCTTGGTACACGGCCCCCTTCACCATTTCCATTGATACTGAACAGATGGCCGACTATCTTGATTTTATTGAACAAGACGAAAATGAACTGCTGCGCGAAGCGGAAAGCGCCCCTGCCAACACGTTGATTCAGGCGCGGGCGGTTGATCTGGCGGGCAATTTGGGACGTGAAACGGCTGCAAGCCTGCTGTTGGGAGCGCGTCGTGATCTCACGATCACCGCCACGCCCACGTCAATCTTGACGGTGACGGCAACCCTCACCCCAACCGCGACGCCAACCGCGACCCCGACGGCGACGCCAACCGCCACGCCTACGGCGACGCCCACCGCAGCACCCGTCTTGACCGCCGCGCCAGTTTTGACGTCTATAGTGACGCCAACACCCACGTTGTTCCTGACCGTGGCGGCAACTTTCACACCGACGCCAACCGCGACGCCATTCCCGTTGGCCGTTGTGACAGACGAACCAACGCCGACATCGACATCAACTGTGACACTGGCAGTGCCGGGAGGGGTGACTTTTTCGGCCGATAAAACACAGCTCAACGCAGGCGAAGTGGTTCAGCTAACGTGGGAATCTGACAACCTGAAAACGCTATTTTTGAATGACGATCCGATCGACCTGCAAGGGTCGCTGATTCTTTCGCCAACCGTCTCCCAAATATATCAACTGCGCGGTGTCGATGGACTTTCACAAACAGTCAAAAGTGAGGTCATCGTCGTCACGGTTCAACTAGCCGTTAATCCTATCATTGAATGGTTTGGCCCTGATGAACTATCTGATTTGCCAAGCGGTGGTATTGTCAGCGTGCGCCCAAGCGGCGGCGACGGCGATTACGGTGTTGTGATCAACGGTGAGCCGCGTGCGGCTGGGGATACCTTGACAGCAAACTGCAACGGCGCACGCCAAATCGACGTGCGCGTTGTCTCTGATGGGCAAACGGTTGAGACGGCGCTTGATTGCCCTTATCTTGATTTAGAGGTTTTTTCTGTTGAAGCGGGTGAGGGCTGTCACGTAATCAAGTGGGAGTCGGCGTTGATGTCAGACCTTGTTTTGGATGAGGAGTCTGTGACGGCGTCGGGGGAACTGCGGCGTGATTGTTCGGCCGAAAGCAAACAAGTAACCCTTCGTGCCAATTATGAAGGGCAGCAAATCGAACGCAACGCACTCGCCTCGATGCCGTTGGAACTGGTGCGATTGGATAGAAGTTGGACGCTGGACGGGCGCATTTTTGGCAGCTTTGAGCTAGAACTCAAGGGTGGATTGGCTCCGTTCACAATCTCACTTGACGGTGAAGTGCAGAATGAACTTCGTTTCTTCGGGTCTTGTACGAATGGGCAAACGCTTGCGCTACAGGTGTCGGCTAGTGATGGGCAGGTGCTCGATGAAACAATACGTTGTCCAGATCAGCCCGTGCTGTTGGCCCCAGCCGATGATGCCGCATTTTTCTGTGGGCAGGCGCTTCGGTTTGAGTGGGCGGCCGAACCAGAGGCAGATGCGTATCAGTTCCAGCTATTCCCCGCAAATCAGTCAGAAACCGCTGCCACGGGCGAAACGCGCATTGTGCGTGAGACACAAATAACGCTCGATTTGCTGCCCTGTGGCAACTATGATTGGCAGGTTGTACCGGTGAACGCATCGGGCAGCCCGATCGCGCAGGCGCAGAACGTGCGAACAATTCGCGTTGTGCGTTCTGAGATTTTGCCGATTGCGCCAAGCGGCCCGATCGGCTGTCTCAACGGCTTAACGCTTGTGTGGGAGGCGGTGGCGGGTGCGTTGTCCTATGATTTTCAGGTTGAGGGAATCGGAACGTCGACCAGTTTCAATGGGTCAACCGAAAAGACCTCGGCAACGGTTGACGCCTTTTTGACAGACGCCTCAACCTGCCAACAGCAGCTCGCTTGGCGTGTGCGGCCCTTGTTTGGCGGAACAAGTGCAGAAGGAATAGGCGCGTGGTCGGAATGGGTTGAGTTTGATACGGTGCGATCTGGCACAAACAATGAAGAACAAACGCCAACCGTCACGCCTACGCCCACGCCCGCGAGTGCGACAGTGTTGACCCCAACGGCCGAAGCAACCATAACCCCAACAACTGAACCTGCCGTGAGACCTAATCCAACATTGACCCCAACGACTAGATCATTTGCCGCACCTTAGCATCCATCAAAAACAGGAACTGGCCCTTTCCAAAGGAAGGGGCTGGGAGGTCTGTCTTGTAAATCCCAAAGCGGCTCACTCAATTTCCTGATCGGACATACGCATGAAACTGCGGGAAAATGTGTTGATAAACGTGACGAGGACGCCGCCGTTAATTGCCAGCGCATATGAAACACCGATCAACGATGCGACAGATCCTGCAAGCAGCCCGCCCAACGAGACAAATCCATAGGTGAGCGTGTAGATGCTTTGAACACGCCCGCGCCATTTGTCTCCTGCCAACATCAAGATTAGCGATTTCATCGTGATGTCATAGGTCGTCAGCATCGCGCCAAGCACGGCGACCAACCCCAATGACACGCTATACCATGGCGATAACCCAAACAGGATCATGAAAACGCCTGCACCCGTGACGGAACGAACGAGCAGCCAGCCTTTGTGTTGATAATCGCCTAAACTGGCGACGAGCAGCGTGCCGAGGGCTGCACCGATTCCTCTTGCGGCCGAAAGGGTTCCAAGTCCCGTTGCGTCCAGCCCAAGCACGTTCTTGGCAACAACAGGCATCATGACATGAAATGAAAACCCAAAAGTTTCGCCAATTAAACTGAGTGACAGCAAATTGCGAAGCTGTAAGTTGGTCCAGACATACCGCAACCCTGCGACGGCAGCTTGCAAAACAGGCTCTTTTACAGAATCACTCAGAAATGTGCCAGTAATTCGCGAAATACAGGTGACGCCAACAAGCCCAAATAGTGTCGCTAGAAAGAAACCGCTGGCCTCGCCCTGCCGATCGATTAAAAAGCCCGTTGCTAAGGGGCTGAGAATACCCGCAAGGTTGAAACTCATGTTCATGGCGGCGCTTGCGTTCAAAATACCCTTCGCGCCGACAAGCTGAAAGGTCATCGTATTAAAAGCTGGCGAACGAATGGAACTAAGGATGCCCGTTGTGAAGCTCGCGATGAACAAATGCCAAAGCGCGATCTGCTCGCTGTAGACAAGTAGCCCAACAATGAACGGCAACAGCGCATTGCTTAGCTGGCTAAAGAGAAGGACACGCCGCTTGTCGAAGCGATCGAGCAGAACACCAGCAAAAACGCCGAAGCCGACTTGCCCAACGCCAGAGGCTGCCCCGACTGCGCCAACCCAAAAGGCTGAGTCGGTTGTTTCTAACACCAACCAACCCATTGCCAAGCTGTTTGCCCCAAATGCCATTGCGCCAAAGACGGCGGCGATCCACAACCAACGGAACGCGGGGGTTTGAAAAGCGATGGTGGCGCGTGCTAATGCGGCTGGAACTTTAGAATTTGCTGTCATCTTAGTGCTAATCCTGAACAATTGGAGGGTCGATGCCGTACAATGATAGACGGTTTAACTGGGTATTGTCTCATACTGATCGATGGGAAGCGATCGTTTGGGACAGTGATTGGGAATAAAACTTTGGCAAATAAGCCAATTAAACTGGAGCTATGAGAGATGAAACTTAAAACATCATTGTTATTTTTAGCGACGCTTTTTGTGTTGAGTGGTGTCTTGTTGGCCTCAACAACAATGGTTGAGACAGCGTATGCGGCCGATTGCGTCATTCCTAGCAGCGGGCCGTGGCCACCTTGCGCACGGAATGGAAATGCGCGGCCGAATGCGCCTTCGCAAAACGGGAATGGTTGCGTCATTCCACCAACGGGACCATGGCCCCCTTGTGCCTCAAATGAGGGTAACACAAGCAATAATCAGGGCAACGACTGTGTGATTCCATCGACAGGGCCGTGGCCACCTTGTGCTTCAAGCGGCAGCGGTAATCAGGGGAACAGCAGTAATAACGACTGTGTGATTCCAACTTCTGGCCCATGGCCACCTTGTGCAAATAGCGGTAATGACAGCGGGAACACCAATACGACTGCCAATACCAATACCAATCCAACACCAACTCCAACGCCGAATAACGGTAACAACAACGGTGGCGGACAGGGATGGCCTCCACCACCTGCCGCAGGTGCGACGGTGATTACGGGCGCACGCAACGTTGTGCATCAGGGACGCGGCGCAAAACAGTCTAGTATCGCGGTTTCAGGATTGGGCAACACGATTACAAGCATGGAAGTGGTCGTTGACTTTACCTTTTCGGGCAGCACATGTGCGGCTGGCGGCAGCATTGAGCGTGGCGTTTTAGGGTATGCATTGGTTAGCCCGAGCGGGACACGGGTAGATTTGATTAATGTGGCGCAGCTTTCGGGCAAGCAAAACGGGCAACGAGCACAGATCGTGTTCACAGATGGCGCACCAAGCCCTATCCATATTTTGTCTGGCAAGTTTGCACCAGCCGATCCGCTTAATTGGTTTGCAGATGAGAATCCGAATGGGACTTGGAACGTGATTGCGTTTAAGAACGATTGGGCTGGAACAGTTTGTCAGCATAGTGTTGCGCTGCATATTGTGACCCAATAATAGTCGTTGAGGGAACACACCCCGCGTCAAACGTAATTTGCACGAGATAGGGTGTGTTTTAGACGCACCGAAACGGTAACCAGTAAGTCAATGAGACCTGCTTTGGGAAATCCTGATTGACTTACTGAACTGCCAACATGTGAAACGCGAACGCCCAACCAAAACATATCCCTTAAACAATCTAGGTTGCGGACGCTCTTATTGGTAATCACACATTTTAAGAGGCGATATGAGTATCCTGTTCCCCAATAAACATTGGGCTGTTGCTAATTGGGTATCTATGGGGGTTTTTGGAGATTGTGTCCCGTATTTGAACTTGGCCCCAGGCTTAGAACCAAAAATCCGATTCTGTCTAGAGGCTGAAATTGATACATTAGATTTGAGGCAAGCTAATTCTGGAATAATCAAAGAGTTAGAGAAGATACTTGCAAGAGTAATTGAAAATAACCAAAAGCTCCAAGGATCAAACTTTCATCGATCTGATGCGTTTCCAGTTTATATGAGCAAATTAGCAGAGCTTGAGAATATTATTAACTCTAAACGCTTATTCTAGAATCTAGTAAATAAGGAAGTGCGATGCAATTTTTTATTCAAAGTTGTGCCCCAAGCACAATTGTCCCAAATGATGCAACATTCTATGACCTTAGCCATTTAATTCAATCCATATTCCCAATGAAGACAGATAATCTATTTTTAATATGGAATTCTGTCCCAATTCGCTTAGGGTACAAGTACGATATTAGTGTGATTATTGACACCCTGATGCCGGTGTTACAAAGAATGCTTCAATCTAGTAAGGGAGAACAAGTTGCAGATTTTGGGTCT
>JBMZDF010000140.1:0-12433 GCA_049614105.1 Promineifilaceae bacterium (SeqCode) | reverse complement strand
AGGCCGACCCGCTGGAATAAAAACTTTGAGCGTGTCAGCGGCTATAGCCATGAGGAAATTGCCACCCGACAGGGGTTGGGTCATTTGAGTTCTGAGGATCGTGCGAAAATTCAGCTAGCGACCAACCGTGTCTTTGAACATGATGAACGTGTAGTTGTTGAGTACATGATGCATACAAAAGATGATCGTGAGATCCCTTTTTTGACGCACGGCGAGCGGATCATTTTAGAGGGTGAGCCATTTCTGATGGGGGTTGGGTTTGATACGAGTGAGCTAAAAGCGACACAGGCCGCTTTGGAAGATCAGCTTGCTTTTGAGCGCTGGATGGCGATCGCGTCAAAGCGATTTTTGCAGGTTCAAGCTGGCCACAATATCGATCAGATGATAGAGGAGACGTTGGCTGAACTGGGACAGCTTGTTTGTGTTGACAAAGTGACGATTACGCATATTGATCAGGAGCAGGGTCATTTTTATATGTCTCATGAGTGGTCGGCCGATGGGGCTAAAACGCTGATTGGTCAATTGCAGTCGATTCCCCTTAGCTCAATGCCTTGGTACATTGGCGAACTGACCGCGATGCGGGTTGTCCATATTGAGGATATTGACAAGGTTCCCAACGAGGCGTTAAACGACGCCAAGAAATTTAGGGAACAAGGGATTGTTTCGCATTTGAAAGTGCCTATTCAAGTTGGGAATGATGCGCGTTGGTACATGGGGTTTGCTCTGTTTGATGAGCGACGAAAGTGGAGCGATGAGACGGCGCAGCGGTTGCGCTTTGCGGGTGAAATGCTTGAGCGGGCTTGGGAACGTGAGCGTACACATCGTGCTTTGCAGGAAAGCGAGGCGAATTTTCGGGAGCTGTATATTTCGGCCGAAGCACAAGCAAAATTGCTTCAAGAGACACAGGCAGAACAGCGCCGAGCAGAGAAAGCGTTACGCCAGAAGCACAAGCTGGAAAGTTTGGGCATGATGTCGGGTGGGATTGCCCATGATTTTAATAATATGCTGACCGCGATGCTTGCCCAAGCGTCTCTGGCGCGTGCCGTTTTACCTGAGAGCAGTCGGGCGATGCGCTATGTGGATAAGATGGTGACTTCGGCCGAACGCGCCGCCAAATTGACAGAACAGTTGCTGGCCTATTCGGGTCGAGGCCATTTTGATATTCGCCTCGTGAACCTCAACCAACTGCTAGAAGACAACCTGCACTTGCTAGAGGTTGCGTTGTCAAAAACAATTTTGCTCGAACTTGAACTCGCTGATGCTTCCCTGCACATTGAAGCAGACGTGACACAAATTCAACAGCTCATCATGAATTTGGTCATTAACGCGGCAGATGCGATTGAGCGCCCAAGCGGACATATTAAAGTGACAACAAACGTGATTGAGCTAAGCGAAACGCGAACTTTTGTGTCGTATGATGGCGAACTCTTGCCGAATGGGCACTACACTTGTTTGGAAGTTGATGATAACGGGTGCGGGATCAGTGCCGAAGCGTTGTCCCGTATTTTCGATCCGTTTTTCACAACGAAGGTGTCGGGGCATGGGCTAGGGCTGGCGGCCGTGTTGGGGATTGTGCGCGGGCACCAGGGCGGGCTACAGGTTCAGAGTGAGGTTGGCGTCGGAACGATGTTTACGTTGCTTTTCCCGATGATGGAGGTTGAGGCGGTTGTGGTTGAGGATGTGGTGGAGGAAATTTCGGCCGAAAATGTCCAAGGAAAAGTACTCGTCATCGATGATGAAGCACCTATTCGTGAGCTTGTCTCAGATGTGCTTGAGTTTGCATCAATCGAATGTATTACGGCCGTGGATGGATATGACGGGATTAAACAGTTTAACGCTTATCGGCAAGAAATCGCTGTTGTGCTGCTAGACCTCTCAATGCCGAATTTAGCAGGTGATGAAACATGCCGCAGGCTCTCGGAAATTGATCCAACGATTCCTATTATTTTGTCATCAGGCTATAGTGAAACAGAGATTGCGAGACGTCTGCCGGAGATTGGGGCTGCACGTTTTCTCAACAAACCCTATCGAGCAGACGAACTGATTGCTGTTATTCAAGAAACGGCAATCAAACAAATGTAAAGCGTAACCAAAACTTGTTACGCTTTACATCTTGACCATTTACTAGAATTACAAGGCTGCACAGAATGCTAAGACCTAGAAACTGTTTTTCCTTGCACCTTTCGTAGATGATTTGGGCAGATTACAAAAAATTTCGATCGATAAACCTCAGAAGTCTTTATTCACACACCAAAGCAGACAATAACAACTCTCTGAGGGTCTCGTCAATGATTGATTTAACCGTAAGAGTGCTAAAGTATGAAAAATGTAAGCGTACCAGAGAGTGTTTTCTCAAAGTCTACAACCCCAGCGTTTTCAACGCCTCTGCGGTTCAGCTTCTTTTGGTGTTCTACCTAACTCTTTTATTATCTTAAAGGTCGAACATCGTCAACGCTTCTGTGTCATCGATAACCGACATATCTTCTTCGTCCTCTTCTTCACCATACGGTTGATAATTACTCATCGCGCTTGTTCCACCGCTCACAAGTCGTATATCAGTTGCGTTGAACTCATTCTGCGTCCGCCCGTGCGCTAGAGTAAATTCAAAAATAAGGTCGCGGCTTGGAAGTTCATACTTGATCGAGTTGTGTCCAAGAAGCATTGAGTGATGGAAAAAGGCCGTTTCATAAGGTGAATCAGGGTTCTTGCGTTTGTCAATTAGCCAGAGTCCAGGTGCCACTTTGCGCAAGAAGCGCATAAAACCAATCCCACGTGTGTCATCATAATAATAGCACCAGCCGCGAACAGTTGAGCCAATTGTTCCCCAAGTGTTGGTGCGGTTATCAGTTGGCGATAAGTGTGGAATTAAGTAGCCCGAAACAAACAGATCGGCTTCTTGCCGTAGGCTAGGGGAGATATTGTCAAAGGCAACCGCTTCAACGCGGCATCCTTTGTTTTGTAGCGCCTTGACAACTTGAACGAAATCACCGTCACCCGTTGCTAAAACAACGCGATCCAAATTTTGTGACTGTAAGATCGCGTCAACTGCCAAATCAAGATCAGCATTCGCTTTTGCATAGCGATTGCCATGCTCATCTTCATACCATTTAACGGGTTTTAAGATCACCTTATATCCAAAATCGCGAAGCGTTGCGTGGAAGCCAGATGCTTTTTTACGATAATCAGGGTCAACTTCTGCACGCTGCAAATCATAGGTCACATACGCGTTTAGCCGAACAGCTTCGCTGCCATCACGACATGCAAACTCGCGTAGTACATCATATTGCATCCGAGAACCACCATTCCGATACATATTTGCCGCATCAATATAGATACCTACTTTGCTTTTCGAATTAATTAGAGCCACGATTTAATCCTGTAATATGAGCGGAATCACCATGCTATTACGCATCTGTGGTTCACTAACTCAGCATGTCTTCATCTGGTTAATTCTACATATTAATCAATATATAGATAAGGTCGCACGCCCCCCAATTTATGAGGGGTACTTCTTATAGTCAGAGGGACATGTTCTATTATGTTTACAAATTTTCCAACATCGGAGCTGACTGCTAGCATTTCTACCGCATTCATAAGGAGTCATAGGAGCAACAACGGGATGAAATCCCACTGTTTTGCAGACTCCCCATTTGCTCACAAAACCATCCATGTTGTATCACATTCAAATGCAATGTTCAAAGATAAATAGAGTAATCCCATATGATCCCTACTTCTTGTCCAATAATGCTGATAGAACAGAATGACTTAATGATAGATGTGTTTCAGATGAGTTGAAATGGTCAATCAGTCAGGCAGTACATTTGTACGCTAGTCAGAGCTGAGTTGGGGAAATGCTTGCTGACGTGCTACGTTGCTGACATGCTGATCGACAAGGCATGAATGCCCAACTGAAATGAAATACACCTATCCATTCCTAAGATGCCTTAAGCGCCTTCTTTAAATTCAGTCACAAGCGCTCCAATTGTTGCCTTGGCATCACCAAACAACATGCGCGTGTTTTCCGCTAGAAATAGCGGGTTGACAACGCCCGAGAACCCACGTCCCTTGCCACGTTTTAAGGCATAGACCGTGTTGGCTTCATGGGCACGGATGATCGGCATCCCGTAGAGCGGGCTACCTTCATCATCTAGGGCAGAGGGATTGACAACATCATTTGCGCCAATGATGATTGCAACATCAACGGCTCCCATAGTTGGGTTAACATCATCCATTTCAACAAGTTGCTCATAAGCAACATCTGCTTCGGCAAGCAGGACGTTCATGTGCCCTGGCATACGTCCCGCAACGGGATGCACACAGAATCGAACCTCTGCCCCATTGTTTTCAAGCAGAACGCCAAGTTCTTTCACGACATGCTGTGCTTGCGCCATCGCCATGCCGTAACCTGGCACAATGACCACACTGCTTGCGGCTTCAAGAACATAGTATGCATCTTCGACAGAGGCGGGTTTCATCTCGCCTTCTTGCTCACCATCGCTGGCTGCTGTTGCGCCAAAGCCGCTAAATAAGACGTTAGCCAGCGTGCGATTCATCGCCTTACACATAATGATTGTTAAGATAAGTCCGCTTGCACCGACTAAACAACCCGCCACAATCAAGACGGTATTTTGAATAACAAACCCGGCTGCGGCTGCGGCTAAACCAGAGCAACTGTTTAGCAACGAGACCACAACGGGCATATCGCCCCCGCCGATTGGCATAACGCCCAACCAGCCTAGAGCGAGAGATAAAACTGTCCCTGCGATCAGGACAGGAAGAACGGCCGATGCGCCCGCTGGGAAAACAGCATATAAAATTGCGAGTACAACAATGGCCGCAAAGATAGTGAAGTTTAACGGTTGTTGGCCCGCAAACAACTTTGCTTGTCCGTCGAGTTTGCCCGAAAGCTTGCCCCACGCATAGATGCTGCCTGTGAAGGTGATCGCGCCGATTAAAATGGTGACAAAGACGACAATTTGCGTGAAGTTGTCCATGCTTTCGGCCGATTTTGCATGTTCGGCCAGCCCAACCAACAAACTCGCCAACCCGCCCGTGCCGTTAAACAAGGCTACCAACTCAGGCATGCCCGTCATCTCGACCCGACTGGCCGCTGCTGCACCGATTGCGCCGCCAAGCAACAACCCGCCCGCGATCCAGTACCAGCTTGTAAAGACCTGACTGTTAACGAGTGTGACAATCACAGCAACTAACATGCCGAGTGAGGAGAGCCGATTGCCGCGTACAGCGGTTTCGGCCGAACCCAACATCTTAATGCCATAAACAAATAAAATGGCAGAGATAATGTAAAAGAAATCGATTAAAGTTTCCATGTTCCGTTTGAACCTTCTGAACGGCGTTGTTCAGAAGATTACTTTTTGTCCTTACTACGGAACATGCTCAACATTCGATCCGTGACCAGATAACCACCTACAACGTTGACACTAGCCAGCACAAGCGCAATAAATCCGATAACCTGCGCGGTTGTGTTGTCACTAACCATTGTCGCCAAAATTGCGCCAACAATCGTAATGCCAGAAATTGCGTTGGACCCCGACATCAGCGGGGTGTGTAGTTGTGATGGCACTTTGGAAATAAGCTCAAACCCTAAGAAGGCGGCGAGCGTAAAAATGAACAGGAGGAGCATGATATTCATGACATTTGGGGGCAATTGACAGAAAACAAGTGGCTAAGACAAAACAGTCATATCGGGCTGTTGCCTTTCACTGATTGTTTTCGGCGAACGGCAAACTATTATTTTTTAAAGCGAGGGTGAATAATTTTGCCCTGATGGGTGATTAGGCATCCTTGGATAATCTCATCATCGAGTTTGAGATTGATGCGTGTGTTGTCGGTGTCCCAAAAGTGGCTCACAAAGTTTGTTAAATTGGCGGAGTACATTTGGGAGGCATGTTTTGGAACGTGGTTTTCAAGTTTGGCAATACCGATGATGCGGACGCCGTTCTTGGTGATTACTTCTTCGTCTGCGACTGTGCCGGCTACGTTGCCGCCCGTTTCGGCCGCAAGGTCGACAATGATGCTGCCAGCCTGCATCCCAGCCACCATTTCTTTGGTGATGATGAGGGGGGCTTTTCGGCCGAAAAGCTTCGCCGTCGTGATAACAATATCAGACTGCGCACAAACCTTTGCCATACCCTTACGCTGCATCTCAAGCTGTGCCTCGGTTAACGCTTTCGCATATCCTTGGTCAGTCTGTCCTGTCTCGCCTAAGTCGATTTTGACAAATTTTGCGCCCAACGATTTGACTTGCTCCTCAACGACGGGGCGTGTATCAAATGCCTGCACACGTGCGCCAAGCCGTTTTGCCGTCGCAATCGCCTGCAAGCCTGCAACGCCCACGCCCACGATAAAGACGCGAGCAGGCGCAATGGTTCCCGCAGGTGTCATCATCATCGGCAAAATTTTATTGAGCCGACTTGAGGCGACAATCACGCTGTAGTAGCCAGCTAAGTTTGCTTGGGAGCTGATGACATCCATTTTCTGCGCAAGCGTTGTGCGCGGCATCATCTCCATGCTGACAGCACTCACATTTGCAGCGGCCGCAGCCGCCAGCAGCGCAGGTTCATTAAATGGGTCGAGCATGCCGACGTATAGCGAGTTCGCTTTTTGTTTGGCGAAGGTGTCAACGGTTGGCTTTTCGACTTCAAAGATAATATCTGCTTCGGCGCGTGTTTTGTCATTTATCGCAATTGACGCGCCTATGTCTGTGTATTCGTTGTCAGCGTGACCGCTACGGACGCCAATTGCCGATTCAACGACAACGGTGGCTCCAAGGGCTATTAATTTTTTGGCAGAATCGGGGGTTAGGGCAGCACGTGTTTCCGCCGCATCCCGTGCTTTGGGAGCAAAAATCAGCATATTATGTACAACTCACAATTCAAAGAACTTCAGATCTGTGTGTATAAAATAAGCACCTGAGCAGCTATTTTGGGCATTTTCAATAGAAATGACCCGCAATGCCAGCCCAAATGTTTGTCAACCATGTTGACATTGGTAACAACCATGGTTTGTCTAAGACTGATGCGCAACTAGATTCGACTGTGAAGAAGAGGGGCTCTTACAACGGTGAATTTGTTCTGAAAGGATGTTTTAACAGGAGAGTCAACTATCCTTAAAATGTTGTAAGAAGGTTTAAATCCATTGGGAAAGCGCTTTCTTTAACAGATGGATTGTATCTAATTTCGGCCGAATTTGCACAAACAAGTACTATTTAGAATATAACGTCACTGGCCAGAAATGAAAGGGCCAGACTCAATCATCGAGTCTGGCCCATAGTTAAAGTGTCATCCTTGGCGCTACTCTAGCCAGCGGACGGGTAGGTCTGTAATGCGATAGTTCACTACAAGGTTCGCAACTTGAGTCCATCCCAGCGTTCCGTCATAACGACGAACAAGCAGCCAGTCGTTTTCGGCGTTGCGACCGACTAGAACAAGTCGTTCGCCAGCGCGTGCGGTGTCAAATGATTGGTAGAAGGTTCCAGGCCCGTAACGGATTTTGACGCCATCTTCAACATCTTGACGCACGTTTGCGCTTGGTTCCCCTTGACCCAAAAATAGGGGCCAAACTTGGAGATTGCCAAAAACGGTGCTTGATTGTAGGTAGTAAGTATTTACCCAACCAACCGTGCCATCTTCAGTCACAACGCAAACCCAGTTGCCTGCTTCGTTACGATGGCCTGTCAAAATCAAGTTTTGACCGACGCTGACACGCCCGTTTGACCAGTAAGCTTGGCCGGGGCCGTCACGCAACGCAGGGGTTCCGTTGACAACGGTTGCACGACCAAATGGTGCTGTTGCAATCGGCGCACCGTTCATACGGAAGGTGAAACGAGCAGGGCCGCTGTCGTGTCGGTATTCAACGCGCATGCGGACCATTTTATCGCCGTCTGACCAAAATGATGTTGAATAGTTTTTAGGGCCACCCTCATGATTCACAACCAAAGCGTCGTTGACATAGACACGCACGCCAAAGTCGGTTGAGATGGTCATGTTGTTAAATCCCTTTTCCAACATGCCAAAGCTTTTTGTCCAGCGGGCAGAGAAGCCGTTGACTGGAACTTTAGGGAAAGGCGAGCCGTTTTCCCAGTTAAAAGCAATGTCGCTATCTCGACGTGTTTGAACAGGGCTGCCGCGTAGTTCGCCGTTGCTAAAATATTGTCCCTGCCATGCGTTCGGGTCAATAGTCGGCGTAGGCGTTTTGGTCGGCCAAGGTGTTGAGGTCGGCCAAGGTGTTGACGTTGCCCAGCTTGATGGCCAGTTCGGCGTTGGGGTGCTTTTCACACTTGCTTCCGTCCCTACCGTGCTCGTTATAGTTGGCGTTGGGGTCGGGGTTGGGGTTAGGGTGGGGGGCGGATTTTCTGGCAAATCTTCGCCAAGAATGCGACGGAGACGCTCTAAAAGTGTCTCTTCTTCTGATTGTGTCTCTTCTGGTGGGCACTCTTCGACATTTCCATTTGCATCAGTGCAAGTCTCAGCATCTTGAGCAAATGCCAATGTTTGACCCATGGTCAACAAAAGCAATATGACGACAAGCATCGTCCAAATTCGTTTTAGGGACATTCAAACCTCCGTTCAAACTTCAAACTATGGGAACTTGGTCCCATCATAGGTGCAAGATAATCAGTTGCGGCGCGGATTTTAACACAGGGTGTCCTAATCATAAACTGATGTTTGTGAATTTATGGTTTTGGATTTGTGTTTTTGTGTCCAGCCGCTATTCTATATTTCCTACTGTTACCCCGCGCGTCTCTAACGCCAGCATCGCCTCACGATATTTGGCGACGTTGGCAAGTTTTACCTCGTCATAGCCACGAACCATGTCGGGCAGTTCCGCTAGCTGCACGGCCGTTGCGTAACTATCAACAGTGAGCATGGCAAGTTGTGCCGTAATCATGTTGCGATATTCGCTGATTAGTTGGCGTTCGACCTGTCGCACCTCGTCATGGCCGAAGGGGTCGAATGCGGTTCCGCGCAAGCCTTTTAGCTTAGTGAGCAGTTTGTAGCCTGTGTCGAACCATTTGCCCAGCCCAATTTTTTTCTTTAGCCCAAACGACTTTAGAACGGGTGGCTGTAATTGGTATTGAATGGTTGCGCCCTTGCCAAATTGCGCTTCGATCGCTTTGTCAAGCTGTGGTTGCAGATGCAGACGTGCCACCTCGTATTCATCTTTGTACGCCATCAGCTTGAACAGGTAACGGGCGACCGCTTCGCTTAATGCGCGATTGTTGCCTAGCTCCTGCGTTTTGACTTGGCGCACAAAGTCGGTGTATTGGGCCGCATATGCGGCGTCTTGGTAGGCGATTAGCTCTGGGACGCGCCGTTCAAGCAGGTGCAGCAGGTCGCCATCGGCCGCAACAGCGTCAATTAACTGACGCGCTTCGACCGAAATTTTCATCACCTGCACCTCCTGTGACCCAACCCGCGTCAGCGCCAAATTCGGTTCCCAATCTGGTTCCGCCACCAACTTGCGCCCAATCCGAAACGCCAGCTTGTTATCTGCAACCTTAACCCCATTTAGCTCAATCGCAAACTCGATCGCCACCGCCGTAATTGGCATCAAACCCGCCTGATAGGTTGCACCAATCGTGATCATGTTGGCCTGCATATGGCTGCCAAATAGATTTTCCGACAAGGTGATCGCATCTAAATAAACGTTGTGGCTCGCTTGGGTAAAGGCTTCAACCCGTCGCTTGAGGAAGTCCCCTTCGGGAAAGCGAACCGCTGTGTTTTTGACCATCGACCCTGTGGGGATCTTGCTGCTGCTGACCACGGCAACTGTGTAATCGGGGTGCGCGTGTGCCAGATTTTTGTCGGTTGTTCCCGACAACACATCAAATACAATGTAGGCATCCGCCGCCGCTTTGCCGATTAAGTTTGACTCCTCGCGCTTTGTCTCGCGAATTTTGAGATGGGAGACAACGGGGCCACCTTTCTGACTTAGCCCTGTTTGGTCGAGGCTGTTGATATGTTTGCCATCAATAATGGCCGCCGTTGCCAAAATTTGTGTGGTGGTGACAACGCCTGTGCCGCCGATGCCCATCATGAACAGGTTTGCCTCTTTAGGCGGGAGGTGGCGCGGTTCGGGCAGGTTGGTGATGCGCAGCCGTTTGTCTGTGAGCGGACTGGGGGCGGCGGTTAATTGATCGGCCGCTGGAATCACCTTGATAAACGCGGGGCAGTTGCCGTCAAGACACGTGTAATCTTTGTTGCAGCTTGACTGGTGGATTTGCGTTTTTCGGCCGAATTCCGTCTCAACAGGAAACACGCTCAAACAGTTTGACTTCTCGCCACAGTCGCCACACCCTTCGCAAACCGCCTCATTGATAAAAATGCGCTCGGCTGGATTTTCAACCTTGCCACGTTTGCGCTGCCGCCGTAGCTCGGTCGCGCAGGGCTGATCGTAAATTAGAATCGACACGCCTTTTGTTGTCTTCAAAACGTCCTGCGCCTCGTCCAGCCGTTCACGATCCCAAATATCAACATGGGGGGCAAATGTTGCGTCGCCATATTTGTTGACATCATGCGTCACAACCATGATTTTGCTGGCCCCTTCGGCATGCAGCGCCAACGTTAGCTCTGGAACCATCATCTCACCATCGGCGTGCTGTCCGCCCGTCATGGCGACCGCGCCGTTGTACAAAATTTTGTAGGTGATTGTCGCATTGGCCGCCACCGCCGAACGCACCGCCATGTAGCCTGAATGAAACAGCGTGCCGTCCCCAATGTTTTGAAAAATGTGTTTGGTGTGTGTGAAATGTTGCGCCCCGACCCACTGTGCGCCCTCACCGCCCATCTGCGTGAGGCCGAGCGTTTGGCGACCGGGCATCAGCAGCGTCAAACTGTGACAGCCGATCCCGCCGCCTGCGACGGAGCCATCGGGGATAACGGTCGAGCGATTGTGCGGGCAGCCTGAACAGAAGTAGGGGGTGCGTGTGGTGCTGGGCTGCGCCATGTTGAGCGTCAGCGAGGGGGCTGGCCCTTGCAAAATGCGTAGTCGTTCTGTAAACAACACGCGCGGCAGACGTTGGCTCAGACGGTCAGCCAAGAGCGGCACAAGTTCATCTGGTTCGAGTTCAGAATGACCCTTGACCAAGAAGTTGCCCCGTTCGTCTCGTTTGCCAACGATGCGCGGGCGATCTGGCTCGTTGTAAAGCACGTCCCGAATCAACAGCTCCATAAAGCCGCGTTTTTCCTCAACGACAAAAATCTCCTCAAGTCCGCTGGCGAACTCTTTGATGATGGTTGGCTCTAGCGGCGAAATCATGCCAATCTTGAGCAGTCGAATGCCATAGTAGCGCAGTTGCGCATCCCCAAGGCCGAGGCTGTTGAGTGCTTCGCGCAGGTCGTAATAGGTTTTGCCCGTGGCGATTAGGCCGATCCAATCGCTGTTGGTGCTGACTTTGATCTGGTTGAGGCCGTTTGCATAGCCAAATTTTTTGGCGGCTTCAATTCGGCCGAAATGGATCTCACGCTCCAGCATCAGCGACCCCGGCGCAAGCAGCCACGAGTTTTGCGTGTGCTTCCATGGGCGGCCGTCAAACTCCCAAACGGGGCGCTCAATGTTGCTAATCGGGTGGACATTGGCCGAGGCGAATCCATCGGCGATGTTGGTCACAAATTTGAAGCCTGTCCAGAGACCTGTGTAGCGTGACATCTCGAATGCATATCGGCCGAATTCAATCACCTCCTGCACGTTCCCCGGATACAAAACAGGCATTTGCGCATCATAAAGCGCGACCTCCGAATGGCTCGGAATGGTGGATGATTTGCACAGCGGGTCATCTCCCGCAATCGCCACAACGCCACCCTTGTGATTCACGCCCGCCAAATTTGCATGTCGAAAAATATCGCCTGTGCGGTCAACGCCCGGTCCTTTTCCGTACCAAATGCCAACCACACCGTCATATTTGGGCTGTGGATAAGTATGTGCAAATTGGCTACCGTAAACGGCAGTCGCGGCTAAATCTTCGTTAACCCCCGGCTCAAAGTGGATGTTACGTGCTTTCAACAGCTTAGCGTTTTGCTCTAGCAAAAAATCGTAGCCACCAACAGGTGATCCACGATAACCAGAGATAAACGTGCCAGTATTGAGACCCGCACGCTGGTCAGCACGATGCTGATCAAGCGGCAAACGGACAAGAGCCTGCAAGCCAGTCAGCACAATTGTGCCTTCCTCCTGCGTATATTTGCTTTCCAATGAGAATGGGGCTGTTTGTGACATAAATGGGGGCAATGCGCGGTATTTGCTGGACCGACGCACGTATTTCTGCTTCTTAACATTCCTTCTATGAGGTACGATTTTAACACAGACGGTTGAGCATGAGGCACCCACCTCATTAATTGACGCCAAGCGTACGTTTGCAACAGTGAGCGCGATGAAAATCACGTGTAAGTAGATCGCAAGCAGTCATTGACGA
>JBMZDF010000139.1:0-12439 GCA_049614105.1 Promineifilaceae bacterium (SeqCode) | reverse complement strand
GCAACCGTTTAATGCGCGGGGGCATCTTGCTTTCAAGTGTTGTAGACATATATGTTCTTTAAATTCAAGTAAAAGTGAAAACTGCCAAGTGAAAAGGGGTCAAGGGCGACTTTTCACTCTCTTGTCAATTTGTTTGGCAAAAAGCTTAAGAATCTAATGGTAACAAAGATGGTTGACACGTCAACTACCTTAAATCTCCTAAATTTATCACCATTTATTGGCATAAGTTGATATGTCAACTACATTATTTGGTTAAACTTGGCGTCATATTCGGCCGATAACCGCCCCCAACCAAACCGCCGCGCAGCATTTCCCAACTGCGCCCCCATCGCCAACGTCTGTGCTGGCTCACGCAACGCTTCCGCCAATTTCCGAATGAGTGCCTGCTCGTCTTCATAAAAGACGGCAGATGCCAATGATTCGGGGATCAGTTCAGGGTAGCTCAAACGCCTTGGCAACAGCACAAACGCCCCTGCCAGCATCGCCTCCACCATGCTAATCCCAAAAAACTCGTGTAGTGCGGTTGAAAAAGTGACGGTTGTTTGCTGTAGGAGTTCGCTGTATTTTTCGGCCGAAGCATGCCCCACATGCACAACTTTCTCCCCCAATTGCGCAATCGCCTGCTCAAACGCGGTCGGATTCTGGCTAAAGTTTTCACCACAAAAGGCGACCCGAAACGGAACCGCTTGCGCATCAACCGCGAGTAAAACCCTCAGAAACTGTTCAGGGTTTTTGTCATATTCCCAGCGTTGATTCCACAGAATAAGCGGCAAACGCTCATCTTTATGTAAGTTTGGCTGTAAGGTTGGCTCATCAACCCCCACATACAGCACGCTCGACTTCGCACGCAACGCTTCAATGTTGCCCAACTCGTTATAGTCTGGGTAATTTTTCAAAAAGTTTGGCAGTGCGCCAAACCAGCTTTCAAGATGATAGGTTGAATTAAAGAGAATCTGATCGGCCGCCAACATCGACGCATAGTTCACAAACACGAGTTTCCGATCCCGCTTCCCCTTCTGCCGCCGCATCGCCCCCTGCGTTTTGTCCTGATGCAAAGGATAGGTCAACTGATTTTCATGCATGTACAGCGCAATCGGAATTCCCTGCGTCTCCGCCCGCGTCAACGCCAAAAACGTTGTCAAGTCGAGCATGTCATCCACAATAATCAGATCAGGGTCAAAGGTCATTTGATCCTCTCTCAATGCCCTAAACATCCGAGCCAACGTCACCGCCCCACCAACCATGCGCCACTTCCAATACTGCCCAGGCAGCGTCAACAGTTGCACCTCATGCGTACTGTGCCGCGCATACCCTTCCGCCCATCGCTGGTGGCTTCCGCTGTGGTAAGGAGAAATCAGTAAAATTTTCACGCTAGGTTGTCGTTTGCTCATTACATCGCGAGTTTGAGATAGAGTTGCTCAACAATCGCGCATTTTGTCGCCCAGCTATGGTGGGCAATCGTTTGTGCATACCCTGCTTCGCCTAGTTTTGTCGCAAGCGTTGGATTGTTTAGCAGTTTCTGAACCGCTTCGGCCGTTGTTGACGGATCGCCATATGCAACCAGCAACCCCGTCTCTCCATCGCGCACCAGCTCCTTGACCCCCCACGAGTCGGCTGCGATCACCGCCTTTTTGTAGCGCCACGCCTCTAAGTACACCATCCCAAACGAATCCATTTTTGACGGGAGGCAAAAAACGGCGCAGGCGGCTAACAAATCGCGCCGCATTTCATCCGAGACATAGCCGCGCAGATGCAGCGTCGCCCGTTCCGCCGCTGGGATCGCATCCCAATAGCGTTGGAACTCATCCGTTATTGTGCCAGCTAACACAAGTTCCACCGATACGCCCTGCCTGTTGAGCAGTCGGATCGCCTCGGTGGTCTGAATCGCCCCTTTTGACGGGGCCAACGTGCCCAGAAACAGCACAAAAGGCGCTGCGTGCGTATACGCCTCTTGATAACGAGCGGCAGATCCACCCGCAATCGCATCTAGATCGATGCCGGGGCCACCCACAACCGTTTTCTCTCGCGCCATTCCGCGTTCGCAATAATAGCTGGCTTCAAAGTCCGTTTGCGCGACCAGCGCATCGCTATCGCACACAATCTGTGCCTGATGCCGCATTGTGTAAAACTGGCTTTCTGGCTCGCTGCCCGGCTGCTTTCCAACCCCAAAATGGGTCAGGGGATAGGTGATAAAAGGGGTGTTTGTGCGTGTTGCAAATCGTTGTCCAGCTTGGAGCAGACCATCGTAGGGCAAATGCATGCCGCCCACGATATCGAATTGTTCGTCAGTTGTTGCAAGCCATTGATATAGGTCTGGCACGTGTGGAATGTATCGGCCGAACCAACGCGCCATCCCCGTCGCGCCCACCTTCGACAGCAACCAAATCAGCCGGTGTACCGCAGGAAATCCAAAGCGCGAGTTCAACAGATGGCGCACAGGAAAACGCAAAATCCGCACCCCGTCGATCACATCCTCCGACTGGGCGCAACGCCGTTTGTTTGGCTGCCAAAGCAACGACACATCATGTGCGTCCGAGGTGGCGATCGTCACCTCATGCCCAGCCTGCACCAGATAGGCAGACACGACTTGCAGATGGGTTTGTGCGCCGCCACGAGCGGGCCAGTGGCAGGGGGTCAAATGCAAAATCCGCATACTTAGCTCAACACATCCTGATAAACAGCTTCTAACTCTGCCACATAAGTTTCAATCGTTCGCACTGGGCTAATATTTTGGCGCATCTGCTCAAGTAGATCAGGATTGTGCATGAGGGACTCGATTGCGGTTTTGAGTTCGGTTGGTGCATTCGGCCGAACCAACAACCCATCAACCCCGTGTCGAATTTTCTCGCTCATCGCACCAATATCGCTGGCGATAATCGGCACGCCAGCGGCAAAAAACTCGTCAATTGTCAGTGGACTTACTTCGTACCAAAGCGTGGGCAGCACAACTGCATCGGCGCTGGCGAGTAGTGACCAGACGGCATTGTGGGGAATGCGGCCTGCAAAATGGATGTTGGGAGATTCGGCCGAAATATCTTTCAACCCCGCCACATACTCAGGAAAAGAGTCAAGCCCCCCCGCAATCGTCAGCCGCACAGACGGCAACTGTCGCAACGCCTCAACCAGCACGTGTACCCCTTTTTGCTGTGCAATGCTGCCAACAAACACCACATGAAACTGCGCTAAACGTTCGGCCGTTTGCTTCGCCGTATCAATCAAGCTCTGCGGCACATCAATTCCATGTCGCAACACAAACAGCTTGCGGCTTGTGTACCCGTTTTGCTGGTAAATATCATGAACAAACTGCGTTGGCGCGATAATTTTTGCCGCCCCAGCAAAGATCGTCTTCAAACGCTTCTGCCGATAACGCATAATTGGCGCGACAGCATACGCAAGCGGTTTCGCCCGATCAAGCCCAATACGAGCCAACGCACAACGACCGCAGTTGTGATATTGGGCATCAGGGCCAGCGCAAATTGACTGATCGTAGTTGGTGTACAGTTGGGCATTGGCGCAGGGAAACCAATAATCGTGCAAGGTGATGATGTAAGGGATATTGGCAGCAATACACTTTTCGACCAATGCCAACGGCACGCCCATTAAATGCTGCACGTGGACCAAATCGGCCGAGGCAAGCAGCGTTTCAAATGCCTCAACAAGCTTGGGAAAATGAAAGCTATTGAAAAACACAAGCGTACGCCCACGCGCCCCAGACGAAACGCGATGCACGGTAACACCCTGCTCAATCTCAACTTTGACATCCGTTTCATTCTGTGCCGAGGGACATAAAATGTGAACCTCATGCCCATCGGCCGCTTGGCGTCGCGCGACTTCCTGCGTGTGTAATTCGGTTCCTCCCACGTGTTCAGGGAGATATTGATGGACTAAATGAACAATTCGCACGATATTGGGTTGTTTTAGACAGGTTTCAGTCGAGGTCTCTCATTCAGACCTAATAATGATGTGCCGTCGATACAGCGTTTGTTACAATTTTATGTTGTCTGTTAGATTCAGGTCCAGATTAACCTTTGAGCGCATGGCTATTATACCGACTATTCAGCAAAGCGACGCATCAGATGCGGCAAGCAGCAATGTAACCGTTCCAGTTCCTATCTCTCATTGGGAGGAGCTATGGGAGCATCGTTACCTGCTCCAAAATATGATCATGCGCGATCTCAAGGTGCGCTACAAAAATTCGTTCTTGGGCATCCTCTGGACAATGCTAAACCCGCTGCTGTTAATGCTCGTTTTTACGCTTGTGTTCAACCAGCTAGGGGGCGACTCAACCCGCCACTATCCGATTTTTGTGCTGGTCGGTCTAATGCCTTGGACGTTTTTTAACGGCAGCGTCGTTGCGGGTGCAAACTCTATTTTGGCAAATTCAGGGCTGGTCAAAAAAGTTTACTTCCCACGCGAGATTCTGCCTACGGCGTCGATTCTGTCAGGCTTTGTCAACTATGTCTTTACCCTCATCGTGCTCGTTCTCTTTCTCTACGGGTTTGGCATCGGTTTAACACGTCATGCGCTATGGGTTCCGCTCATCGTGATTGCTCAGTTGCTGTTGATGCTGGGGTTAGTCTACTTTTTGAGCGCCGCTTACGTCTTCTATCGGGATGTAGGTATGATTCTAGAAGTAATCATGACCGCCCTGTTCTTTTTGACGCCAATCTTCTACTCATTAGAAATGTTTGGCGTCACTGAAGTGTTTGGCGTGACGTTTGATGCGGCGCGTGTGATGCGTTGGGTAAATCCTCTCGCGTCAATTATTGATGCATATCGCACCGTTCTTTGGGGAAGTATGAACAGTGGCCCGGCCAGTATGGGATTTGATTTCTTACTGCGCACCTATGCAACTGTTCTGTTAATTTTAGGCGGCGGCTATGCATTTTTTAGGCGAACGGAACCGCTGTTTGGTGAAAAGTTATAGTGAGAAAATGGGCTTATTGCGACGGCTCTACGCAATAGACGCAGTATCAATTATGCAAGTGCGACCCTCTTTGCTCCTTATTGGGATAATTATCATGCTGCTCGCGGCGTGTAGTTCGGCCGAACCAACCCCCGCGCCTGTGGCTGGCCTTTCTCAGGGAAATCGCGTCACCCCCACAAAAGAACCCACCGCCACCGACGAGCCAACAGAAACCCCGACGCCAGAGCCAACCAACACTGCCACGCCGGACTGGACTAACACCCCAGGCCCCTCACCAACACCGTCCAACACGCCAACCCCAACGCGCACACCCACGCGCACGCCGCGCCCCACACGTACACCGCGCCCCACGCGCACACCCACCCCCGATCGCCAGCGCATTCCCATTCTGACCAACTACGGGGTCATTATCAGCGAAAGTGCTCCGACGCCAGCCCTGCCAGTTCCAACCGTCATCCCAACTATTCCCGTGCCGCCCAAAACAACGAACATTTTGCTGTTGGGCAATGATGATGTTGAGACAGGCGGCGGCGTACAGCGTACAGACTCGATGATTATTGTCTCTGTGAACCGTGAGCGTGGAACCGCGTCAATGGTGTCGCTGCCGCGCGATTTGTACGTCTACATGCCAACGTGGACGATGCACAAAATCAACTTGGCCGTTCCAATCGGTGGCGTCAGCATGCTCAAAGAGACCATCCTCTACAACTTTGGCATCCCGATCCACTATTATGCTCGCATCGATTTTGGCGGCTTCCGCGACATTGTGGACTCTCTGGGCGGCATTGAGGTCGCTGTTAGCTGTGAGCTAGAAGATTGGCGGTTGAAAGCGCCGGGGTTAGACATTCTTGAGGAAGATAATTACGAACGCTTTACGCTAGAACGAGGGATGCACACCTTGGACGGCGATACGGCGCTTTGGTACGCTCGTTCGCGCAAAACGACCAGCGATTTTGATCGTGGGCGGCGTCAGCAGCAAATTTTACGCGCCATTTTGGATCAAGGGGTCAGTGCGGACCTGCTACGCAGTATTCCGGATCTCTACAGTACGTATCAGGATGTGGTTGAGACGGATATGGATATCGGCCGAATTCTACAACTCGCCTCAGTCGCGGGTGACATTCAGACCAACGGCATCCAAAGTATCTACCTAGCAGGCGACAATGTCGAATCGATGTATGTCAACACCTCAGATGGCCGCGTCAGCGTTCAGGTTCCACAAGAGGAAGAAATACGCGAATCGTTTGAACGCCTCTATCGGCCGCCAGCACTCAACCAAGCCAGCCGCGCCGCGCTAACGGTTGAAATCATCAACGCTTCGGGCAACGATGACCTTGCCGAGTTAGCTGCTAGCAATCTTGCGTGGCAAGGGTTTGTGCCCGTTATCAGCAACAGAACGGTACGCAGAGTAAGATTGACCGAACTAACCTTTAATGCGCCCAATCTGCGTGGCTCTTACGATTGGCTTATCACGTGGATTTTTGACCTCAAACGCCCGGGCGACCGTGGCAACGGCGCATATGATGGCGAAGGACGATACGGCATTGACCTCAACCCGAAAAGCAACTCTGACTACAACTACACGCTGTTGCTCGGACAAGATTATAACCCCTGCCGCCCAGAGCTATTCGCCCCCACCCCGTTCCGCAACGATCCCTAGATCATACCTTTAGGAGAGTTTGTGCTTGATAATAGGGTGAGAACTCAGATCCCCATCAGGTGGAGGTGCGGCCAACCCCTCAAAATTCTAAAGCGCCCAAAGAGCCTAAAAACGCAAAACCCGCTGCTCAGGAGGGGGAGCGACGGGTTCTAAATGAGGGAAGTATTCACTTGGCTCATTCTACGACAATATGAAGGGATCATTTTGCCTCGCCACCGCAAATTCCAGTCGCGTTGTCCTTATCGGACATCTCGTGCCAGTAATTGAGGGAGGTAGAATAGTGCGGTGACTCGTTGTGTAGCATAGCAAACAAAAAGGAGCATTGCAACCATACCTCACTAAATTCAGACGAGAATCTGACATAGTTTGATGCGAAAATTACCCGCTACCAGAGGTAGCAAGTCAATTGGTAAAAATGTACTGGCTAGGGAAAATTAGCCGTATCAGAAGGTTTTTTGCAACGTTTGCTTAACTATTTACCAAGGATGGCGTTCGCCGTTGTAGACAATAAACTGATTTGTGTCCTGAATCGTGAGTCCGTTGATCACGTTGATGATGCCTGCCGCCGATTCAACTGGCGTGATAGCAGCATTTGGCCCACCCATGTCGGTCTGCACCCAGCCAGGATGCATCGTGACAACGGTAATGCCCTTTGGCTTGAGTTCATTCGCCATCATGCGGACAAAGACGTTGAGCGCCGCTTTGCTGGCGTTGTAACTATATTCTCCCCAATTACCATTTTCGAGAGCGGTGATAGACCCCAGTTGGGAGGAGATATTAACAAGGCGCGGGTTTGTACCGTTGCCAAGCAGATCGACACAAGCTTGGGCAACGCGAACGGGGCCAGTGGCGTTGACGTTGAAAAAATGTTGTAGGACACTTGAATCAAGCGAGGCGAGTGATTCGCCTCGGGTAAGGATGCCCGCATTGTTGATGACAACATCGAGTGCGTTGGTTTCGGCCGAAATCAACCCCACCCCCCTCTGCACACTCGCATCATCCGCGACATCCATCTCCACCAACATCCCATTGCCCAAACGCGCAATCAAATTCGAGACGGCCGTTGCCATCGCGGGATTACGACAACAGGCAAAGACAAAATTATTGCTGTCTGACATCAATTGGCGCGTTAGCTCAAACCCAACGCCGCGATTTGCACCCGTAATTAAAAATTTTGCCATACTCAGCTATCTCCATACTTATTACGAAAACCTCAGAGGTTTTTATACCCAGATCAGAGTTGATGACAACAAACCGCTGAGGTTTATTGGTTCAAAATTTCGGTGTTCTACTTTAAGACAACCTCTAAAGCTGATTAACAACCCTATCAGCCTACTAATCTACCACTTAAACAACATGAATGTGTGAAAATCCTCTTACAATTCAGTTACAATTGGTATTCTACTACGCAGTCAACGCGGTTGACGTGTACAGTACAGAGAAGAGGTCAGGACTGGTTCAACACATACCTATAATCAGGTTTCCAGTTGACTGAGCGTCCCTTTTGCTAATTTCTAATTGAACTTGCTCAAGAACCGATGACGGAAGAAAACGTTCCGCTGCCAAAAACAATTCGTGACATCCTGGCGGATGAAAGCCAGGCCATTCCACAAATCCGCCCATCAACAGCTCGCATGCCGATGTGGGGCTGGATGGCGTTGATGATGATCCTGATGATGGCGGGCATGTTCCGTTATACAGGGTTGAGTTGGGATGAGTTTACCCATTTACACCCCGACGAACGTTTTCTCACGATGGTGGCAACACGTCTAGAGGGCGTCTCGTCACCAATTGAGTATTTACGCACCTCAAGTTCAACGCTCAATCCGTACAATGTTCGCAATGGGGATGGGTCGATGACCTTTCCTAGCTACGTTTACGGCAACTTCCCGATGACGGTGACCCGTTATTCGGCCGAATTTCTCTCCACCTTCTGCCAAACCCTCAACGATGGCTGCGAACTCTACGACCGTCAAAACATCCAGCCCGTCGGCTACGATGGCGTCCACCTTGTCGGGCGCTTTCTCTCCGCCAGCATCGACCTAATCGCCGTCCTGTTTGTCTTTCTGATTGGACGACGCCTTTATGACTATCGCGTGGGGCTAATCGCGTCCGCTTTGTATGCGATGGCAACGCAGCCGATCCAGCAGGCGCATTTCTTCACGGCCGATAACTGGTCCTCTGGCTTAGCCACCATTGCCATCTACTGCGCCGTCCGCGCCAGCGAACGCAATCAAAAGCGCTGGTATACGCTGTTTGGCATCTTTTTTGGCCTCAGCACGGCGTCCCGCATCAACATCGCCCCCTTAGCCCTGCTGGCTGGCGTGGCCGCGCTCGTTTGGCTGGCACGCAATCTTGGCAGTTGGGAAAAATTACGCACGCAACGCGGCTTTGATCTGCTCATCAATGCGGCAACAGGCGTCATGCTTGCCGCGCTATTCTCAATCGTGACGTTTCGCGTTGCGATGCCCTATGCGTTTAATGACATCCAGATGGCGCGTGAAGCGGTTCGCGCAGGTCGCGAGTTAGATGACGGCATTTATGTGTCGATTGAGACAGTTAGTGCCGCGAATCCTCAAGTGTGGCTACGCGCCGTTCTCGGCTTCAATCAACATTGGGTTGAGAACATGGAGGAGATTCAGCGGCTGCAAAAGCCTGACGCTGTTTTCCCGCCTGCGCTTCAGTGGACCAATCGCCCTGCGCTGATTTTCCCGTTTACCAACATCCTGTTTTGGGGCGTTGGCCTGATGGCGGGATTGGCTTCATGGGCGGGCGTTTTATGGGCAATTAACCGCGTTCGTCGCAATAAACCAGAGCTACTTTACCATTTAATTCCGCTGTCATGGACCCTGATCTACTTTGTGTTTATGGGCACACGCTGGGTCAAGAACAATCGTTACTTCCTGCCAATTTACCCAACGCTGCTGGTGTTGGGTGGTTGGGCGTTGGTACATCTTTGGAACACTTCGGCCGAAAAACGCCCCTTCCAACGTACGCTAGCTGGCATGACTATCGCCATAGTCCTCGCTGGCTCGTTCATGTGGACAAACGCCTTCATGGAAGTGTATCGCGGCGAATTTACCCGCATCGAAGCGAGTGAATGGTTCTTTGAAAATATCCCCAGCGCGGCGACGCTGCTCTATGACAGCGATGGCGTTCCGAAAGAGATACAGCTTCCAGTTAAAAACCACTTTTTCCAAGTGGGCGGCGCACCGCTGCTTTTCAATTTTGATGTTCCAGAAAGTGGCATCATTACGGGGTTGCGCTTTAACTACCTAACTGATGAGCAAACAGCGACCGTTCTGCCGCGCCTGCGCGTGACCATTCGCGATGTGTCGATGACCAACGCGCTTTCGACCGCCGAGGCGGAAATCGACGCACGAGAGTCACGATCGTCTGTCACAATCAGCTTGCCACCGACGCCGATTTTAGCCGAGCAGCCGATCAACTTTCTTGTCGAAATGGTTGACGGCGGCATTTTAATCGCCGACACCTCTAATATTCTCAATGAACATTGGGACGATCCCCTGCCAGCCCGCGCCAACGGCCTTGACCCCTTCGGCTCTTATTATCAGGGCGTGCGCGATGAGATCAGCGGCTTTGACGGCAGCGCCCCAATCACAAACCCCGATTCGCACTCCAAGCTAGACGACTTTGTTCGCTGGCTCGACAGCGCCGATGTTGTGGTGCTTAGCAGTCAACGCGCCGTTTGGTCTTTGCCCCGTCTGCCAATGACCTACCCACTGACGACACGCTATTTTGAGGCGCTTTTTGGTGGCGAGCTTGGGTTTGAGATGGTGGCGCAATTCCATAGCGATTTGGCAGTTGGTCCCTTGCACATCAGCGATACGGGCGGCAGCATCAATTGGGGATCGCCACCAGATGTTGGTTGGCCCCCGCCCAATGACCTTACGGCGGCCGAAGAAGCATTCAGCGTTTATGATCACCCCCCCGTTTGGATTTTTACCAAAACGGACAGCTTCAACTCTGATTTGGTGCGCCAAGCGTTAAGCACAGTCAACCTCGACCAAACAGTCTTCATGAATCCAGGTCAGGCGACCGCCGTGCCAACCGCGCTCAACTTTGATGAGGGCGTTTTTGCCACGCGCCAAAATAGCGGCACGTTCCGCGACCTGTTTAACCCAGATGGCCTACTCAATCGCCAGCCGGCACTTGCCGCCGTCGTTTGGTACATCACCATTGTGGCGCTTGGCTGGGTTGCTTTCCCACTTGCACACACCATTTTTTCTAGCCTGCCAACACGCGGCTACGCACTCTCACGCATCCTGTCGCTGCTGATTATTTCCTACTTTGGCTGGATCACCGCCAGTCTCGTTTGGCTCCCTAACCAACGCAGCACCTATCTCTTGGGTCTTTTGCTCGTCGCGGGAACCAGTCTATGGCTTGCGATCCGCAATCGGAATGAGCTTTCTTCATTCATCGTTCAAAATTCTTCTCTCATCTTCCGCGTTGAACTAGTCGCTCTAGCCCTCTTTCTCCTCTCTCTGTTTATTCGCTCACAAAATCCCGACGTTTGGCACGTCATTTGGGGTGGCGAAAAGCCGATGGATTTGACCTACTTCACAGCGGTGCTCAAAAGTCAGCAGTTCCCGCCTTACGATCCTTGGTACGCAGGTGGGTTTCTAAATTATTACTATTATGGCTTCGTTTTTGTGGGCGCACTGACTCAATTGCTTGGCATTGTGCCGACGCTAGCCTACAACCTAATTATTCCGATGCTGTTCAGCTTCACGGGCATTGGCGCGTTTTCGATTGCGTACAATCTAACCGCGTGGCGCGACACACAGCAACAAGACGCAGCGGAAATTACCGCGCTGGCTCTTGACACGGACGTGGATGAGAACGATTTGCCACAGTCTGAGGTAGACGAGACAGAAATCGTGCCGCTATCTGAACAGGTTGAACCGCTTAAAAATGAGCCAGCTCAATCGTCTCAGAGGCCGTTTGTAGCGGGGTTACTTGCAGTTGCTCTCTCAACTTTGTTGGGTAATTTAGCACAGCTTGGCACGGTGTTTGAATATTATTCGGCCGAATTTTTCTACCCCGGCAACTGGTTCTGGAACGCCTCCCGCGCCATCTCCGTGCCTGATGGCGAGATCGGCCCAATTACCGAATTCCCCTTCTTCACCTTCCTCTACGCCGATTTACACGCCCACATGATTGCGCTGCCGCTGACAATGTTGGCGCTCGGCTGGATTATCAGTTTTGCCCTGCGCAATTTTGATGCCGACGAGCAAACACCGCTTGCATCAGGGTTAACATGGTTTGTGGGGGCGCTCACCATCGGCGTACTGTTCCCAACGAATAGCTGGGACTGGCCAACTTATTTGGTGCTTGCCATTCTGGGCATCGTGCTCTACAACCTGCGCCGCTTCCAAACGCTCTCGTGGCCGATGCTAGCCAGCATCGTGTCACAAATTGCGCTGCTTGGCGGTTTATCCTACGTGCTTTTCTTGCCCTTCCACAGCACGTTCGGCGCAGGATTCTCGGAGATTGCGCTTTGGGAAGGCGCAAAAACGGGTGTCGGCAGCTATCTCTCCATTTACGGCCTGTTTTTGTTGCTGTCGCTTGTCTACACGGCAAGCCAGTTCCATGCGTGGTCTAGCTCGCTCAGCGTCTCGTTGCTAGAAAAAGTCGAGCCATTTTTGCTGCCAATCGGTCTAACTATCATGCTATTCTTGGCGGTCATGGTGGCAAGCGCCGTTGCTGGCTACCCAATCGCGCCGATTGCGCTGTTCATGATTGTCACGACGGGCTTGCTTGCGCTTGCGTCAGGTCTACCCACAAATCATCGTATTGCGCTTGCGCTCATTTCGTCCTCTTTTGCGCTA
>JBMZDF010000138.1:0-12452 GCA_049614105.1 Promineifilaceae bacterium (SeqCode) | reverse complement strand
TGAATCAGGCGTTGAAGTAGGGCAACCAACTCGGTTTGCTCTGTAGAATCTAACAAAAAAGGGGTCATTTTTAGGCAGTCATGTAGTCAGGAAATTTGGTTTTTGGTTGCGTTAGTTGCTATTGGCAAAGCGTGCAGATCTAAGAAACGATTGGGATCTCAATCGGTGCGCGTCTTGTCAATAAACGTGCGCCATCTTCGGTGATGACGATATTTTCCTCATGCACCATTTGTTTGTTTGGTGCAAAGGTCATCGCTGGTTCGATAGTCATCACCATGCCGGGCAGAAGAACTGTGCCGTCGGTGGGGGTGATTGAGGGTTGCTCGGTGAGCTGCATCCCAAGTCCGTGTCCCATTCGGCCGACATCGTTGCCCAACGCGCCGCCCGCTTCCAAAATGGCCCACATTGCGTTGCACAGATCGGAGGTTGTCGCACCGGGTTTGGCGGCGGCAATGCCTGCGTCGGTGGCGCGATACAGCACATCGTAAGCACGGCGTGCTGTGTCGTCAGCATGCCCAAAGGCGAAGTTGCGATCAAAGTCGCAGAAGTAGCCATCATAGACTGTGCCTGTGTCGATTACCATGATGTCGCCAGCCGTCAGGATGCGGTCGCTTGGCCCCATGATGATGTTATCGTAACCGCCTGATCCAGAGGAGGCCATCAGGTAGGGGGCGCTGTCGCCGCCGCGTTGCAGCAGGTCAAGACGGAAGCGGCCTGTGTTTTCACGCTCGCTGACGCCCATGCTCAGCAGGTTGGGCAGGTTTTCAAACCCATCGGAGGCGATTTGGCACATCGTTTCGATTTTGGCAATTTCATCGGCCGATTTCACCATTCTCAATGCGGTCATCATTCGGCTGGCATCAACCACTTCTACCGCACCCAACAACTGGCGCAGCGTCGCAAAATTAGCGGCCGGCATTCGCAAATACGATTCTGGCCCCAACAGTGCGCCAACGCGGCCGAAGCGGCCAGTGATGCTTGCTAGGGTGTCCGCGAGCAGGGTAACGCCGTCATCTTCTGGGCGGGGTGACGGCCAGGTGCGGATGTCTTCTACCCATGTACATTCGATTCCAATTCGGCCGATTTCAGGAACCACCGCAATTGGCTTGCCCGTCAAAGGCACAATCGTAAACCACGGGCGCGTTGGACTTTGCCAAAATTGTGATTGAAACCCTGTGAAATAGCGAAAGTTAGGCTCTGTTGTGAGCAACAGCGCATCAATTTCCGCCTCATGCATCATCTGCTGGGCACGCGCCGTGCGTTGTTCAAATTCGCTCAGTGAAAATCCGCGTGGCGCAAAGGTAAAAGTATTCATAGTTCGTAATTTGTTGAGTCCTGCTTCGTTGTCGGTAGTCAGCTGGGCACACCAACTACCGACTATTTGTTTATTTCTTGATGATGTTGTGCTCTGGCCCGAATGGGAACTTCGTGATATTTTCCGCGCCGTTTTCATGGACGACCAGAATATCATGTTCACGATAGCCACCCGCGCCGGGCATGCCTTCGGGCAGCATAATCATTGGCTCAATTGAGACAACCATATTTGGTTCGAGCACGGTTGTGATGTCCTCACGCAGTTCAAGTCCTGCCTCGCGCCCATAATAATGGGACAACGTGCCAAACGAGTGACCATAGCCAAACGTACGATACTGTAGCAAATCGTGTTTGATGAAAATCTCGTTTAGCTCGGCCGCAATGTCGCAACAGCGCACGCCAGGTTTCACCAATTCGAGCCCTTTGCGATGCACTTCAACGTTTACTTCCCAAAGGTGCAGATGGGCATCGGAGACGTGATCGAAAAACAGGGTGCGTTCGAGCGCGGTGTAGTAGCCCGAAATCATCGGGAAACAGTTGAGGCTCAGAATGTCGCCTTTTTCAATTTTGCGCGTCATGACAGGATTATGAGCGCCGTCCGTGTTAAGCCCCGATTGGAACCATGTCCACGTGTCCATCAGCTCGAGGTGAGGATAGGTTGCCGCAATCTCGCGAATCATTGCGCGGGTTGAATGCAACGCCACTTCATGCTCTGGTACGCCTTCGCCAATCGCTTCTACACAGGCAGCACCACCGATGTCGGCAACACGTGCGCCGTGGCGGATAACGGCGATTTCTTCGGCCGATTTCACCATCCGCATCTGCATCGCTGCCTGTGCCACATCCACAATCTCGCTGTTGGGCAACGCCTTTTGCAGCTTGATATGGCTGTCTAAATTTAGATGATCGAACTCAACGCCCACGCGACTGCCGTCTTTGATTAGCTGCTGCACGCCGCGAAAATAGTTGTCGCGTTCCCAGTCGGTAAAGATCAGGTTGTCGCCGTGACCGCGCCGCCAAGGTTGCCCGCCGTCGATGTTGGCGGTGAGGGAGGTTGAGGCGGTTTGTGTGACGATCAGCCCGTAGGGTCGGCCGAACGAACAGTAGATAAAATCATTGTAGTAGTTGACGTTGTGAATTGAGGTGAACAGGGCGGCGTCAATACCTGCTTCTGCCATGTGTGCGCGTAGTTTAGCGAGGCGGCTGTCCATCTCTTCGGCCGAAAACATGCCCTGTGCTTTCTCGCCGTTTCTGATTGTTATTGTTTGTGGCATAGACATATTGAAATATCTCCAAATGTATAAGTGTGTTTGGTTTGTGTGGGAAATTTCTTTCTTCTGCCACATAGAACGTTAGACAACGCCCTGTCTTGTTGATGTAGCCGCGATTTGGGAACTGTACGTTTAGAAGCAAACGTGATCGAGAAATCGCGGCTACACACCGTTTGTGTGACAGAAGAAGGGGATAAGTTTAATCTTCGTCTAAGACGACAACGCCATGTTCAACTTGCCAAGACGCAAGAATTTGCTCGCCGACCTCTGGGTTGATGTTAGATCGTCCAACCTGATGACGCGCAATTAGTACCGTCCCGTCGTTGCGTTCCAACTCATATTTGCGCTCGCTGCCCAAGTAAATAATGTCCTTAATCGTGACATTAACACTGTTTGAACCCGCTACATCCGAACCAAGCGCATTTAATCGAATGCGTTCTGGACGTACCACAAGCGCCGCTGGGCCGTTTGCCGCAAGCGACGAGTTGGGAACGGCAAAGCTGAACCCCTCTGACTTGAGGTGCGATTTATTTCCATCGAGCGAGCCGCTAAAAATATTAGACTCACCGATAAAGTCAGCAACAAAGCGCGTTTCGGGTCGCTCATAAAGCGCCTCGCCTGTGCCAACCTGCACAATCTTGCCTCGGTTGAAAACGGCAATGCGATCGCTCATCACCAGCGCTTCTTCCTGATCATGCGTCACGTAAATCATTGTGATGCCTAGATCTTGCTGAATGGCACGAATTTGGAGTTGCAAATTCTCGCGCAGCTTTTTATCGAGTGCGCCAAGCGGCTCATCCATCAACACGACACGTGGTTCAAACACGAGCGCCCGCGCTAACGCAACACGCTGTTGCTGTCCACCCGACAACTGACGGGGCAACTGTCCCATGCGGTCTGCCAAATCAACCATTGCAAGCGCGTTTTTGACACGCTCATTGCTTTCCTGCTTTGGCACACGTCGCATCCTAAGCGGAAACTCCACATTTTGTGCTGCCGTCATGTGCGGGAAAAGCGCATAGTTTTGGAACACCATGCCGATGTCGCGCTTGTGCGGAGGTTCGGTGACCGCTTTATTGTCGATCATCACTTTCCCTGATGTGGGCGTGACAAAACCTGCAACCATCTTGAGCGTCGTTGTTTTGCCCGACCCGCTGGGGCCGAGCAGCGTCATGAATTCGCCGCCTTCAATGTCTAAGTTAACGTTGTCGTTGGCCTTGATATTGCCGTAATGTTTTGCAAGCGCCTCAATTTTGACAGGTGCGGAGGCTTTAGCTCGATTATTGCTCGTAGCAGCGTTACTCATGCGGTTTGACTTCCTCTTGTTTGCAAAAGCGTTGAGACAGTAAATATAACGGTCGTGATGACGGTCAGAATTGTTGCGGCGGCGGCGATGGTCGGATCAACTTCGGTACGAATCTGACCCCACATCACAACAGGCAGGGTACGCAGGATGGGGCTGGTCAAAAAGATAGCAACCACAATCTCATCCCACGAAGTGATAAAGGCAAATAGTGCTCCCGCCATGACCCCGGGGGCAATTAGCGGCAGCGTGACATAGCGGAAGGCGCGAAGGGGGCCAGCGCCTAAATTGGCGGCGGCTAGCTCCAGATTTCTATCGAGCGTTCGTAAACTCGCCATGACGTTAACCACCACAAACGGGATAGCAAGCACCGTGTGCGCAACAACCAACGCCAGTAAGGAGCCAGCAATTTGCCAGCGCACAAAGACAGAAAACATACCAATCGCGACAATCACCAGCGGAATAATCAGCGGGGACAGAACGATCGACTGAATCAGATTTTTGGCTGGAAACTCGCCGCGTGTGATGCCAAGTGCGGCAATTGTGCCTAAAAAGGTGGCAAGAATAGCGGTCATGATACCGATCTGGATGCTTGACATAGCTGCATCAGTCCAGAGCGGTGACGTGAATAAATTTTCGTACCAGCGGATTGAATAGCCCGGCGGTGGAAATTTGAGCGTGCGGCCCGATGAGAAGGACATCGGGATAATGACTAGGGTGGGGGCTAGCAAAAAGATGACGGCAAAGATGCCAAAGATACGGAGGGGCCAATTAGGTCGATTCATTCTGCACCTCCACTGCCGCCTAACACTTCATTGATGTTGACGATTCGGCCGACCACAGCCAAAATAATCAGCGTTGTAATCAATAAAACAACACCCAAGGCACTGCCCATCCCCCAATCGAGAATCTGCTGAACCTGCTGAACAACCATTGCACCCATCATTGTTTCTTTGGGACTGCCCAAAAGTGCGGGCGTGATATAGTAGCCAAGCGCCACGATAAATACCAACAGTGAGCCAGCATAAACGCCGGGCAGACTGAGCGGGAGGAAAATCTCGCGAAAAGCGCGAATCGGCCGCGCTCCTAAACTTTCGGCCGCCGTGACCAAATCTTTATCAATCCCTTGCATCACTGAATAAACTGGCAGCACCATGAAGGGTAGCAAAATATGCGTCATGCCGATAACAATGCCGGGGAAGTTGCGCAGCAGTTTGAGAGGTTTCTCAATGATGCCAAGCGCTTCCAGCATCGTATTGATGACGCCCGTGCGCTGGAGGATAACGGTCCATGCGTAGGTTCTGACGAGAATGGATGACCAGAATGGGATCAGAACGGCTATCAGCAGCAGTCCTGCTAGCCTTGGTGATGAGTGGTTCATCAGGTAGGCGTAGGGGTAACCGATTAATAGGCAAAAGAACATCACATAAAATGACATTTTGAGCGTATTGAGCAAAACGGTTGAAAATACGGGAGATTCAAAGAATTCTACAAAGTTACCGAGTCCGAGTTCGGGTTCGGTAACGCTGCGTTGCAGAATTTCATAGAGTGGGTAAATGAAAAAGATTGCAAGAAACAGTAGGGCTGGCAGAAGGAGCCATGCCCAGCGGTTAAATTTGAGGGCTGGCCTTGTTTCGGCCGAATTACTAATGCTCGCCATCGCATCCCCTTAACGGGGAGCAGGAAGCAAGAAGTAAGAGGTAGGGAACCCGTTTGCTCCTTACTCCTTGCTCCTTACTTCTTACTCCAACTAGTGTCTTTCAGTATCTAAAATGCGAGTTACTCAAGTAACCAAGTGTTATATGCTTCGAGCAGTTCGTCGCGATTCTCATCCCAATACGCATCATCAACTTGGAAGCCCAATGAAGGACGATCTTCATAAGTTGGCAACAGTGGTGCCATATCTGGGTTCACATCGCCGAAGCTCTCGACGTTGACAGGTGCATAAGAGATGAAGTCTGCGATACGCGCATTGTGCTCTGCACTAACCATGTACGCAATTAGCTGCATCGCTTCATCTTTGTTTGGTGCGCCTTTTGGCACGGCAAAGAAGTCAGGCAGTGCAATGTGTTCGTTCCACTCAATTGCCAGTGGTGCGCCTTCGTCAATTGCCGTTTGAATACGACCGTTCCAGAGCATCCCCATCAACGCTTCTTCATCAGCAAGCTGTTGAGCAGATTGTGATCCTGTTTCCCAGAAAATAACATCATCTTTGATGCGGTCAAGCACTGTGATAGCGCGTTCGATGTCGAGCGGATAAAGGTCTGCTGGTGCAACACCGTCTGCAATCAGCGCAACTTCAAACACATAGCGGCTTGCGCGGTTTGGCAATGAACGTGTGCCGGGGAACGCTTCTGGGTTGAAGAAGTCCGCCCAGCTCTTAGGCCCATCTTCACCAAACTCGTCGGTGTTATAACCAATAACGGTTGCGTAGAGGATGCTGCCGACGCGGTATTCGTTGGCTAGCCCAGGCAGAATTTGGTCTTTTGGCACAATTGAGTAGTCAATTGGCTCAAAGTATTGTTCTGTGCTGCCGATAGCAAAGTCGTTTTCGATGTCGACAATATCCCATGTCACTTGTCCCGCTTCAACCATTGCAATGATTTTTGCATAGTCGGTTGGGCCATCTTGGATGACGTCTACGCCAGTTGCTTCGATATAAGGATTAACATAAGCGTTTGTTTGCGCTTCTTGGTATGCGCCACCCCAGCTTGTCAACGTGACGGTACGATCAACGTCGCCAACTTCGGCCGCGCCCGCTTCTTCACCTAATAACCACGCATTGTACTGTTCTAGCACAGCATCGCGATTGTCATCCCACCAAGCATCGTTGACGATGAAGCCCTGTGAAGGACGATCTTCGTAAGTTGGCAGCAATGAAGCCATATCGGCGTTTACTTTGTCAAAAGTGTTTACGTTGACTGGTGCGTAGGAAATGAAGTCCGCAATACGGTGGTTGTGGTCTGAACCAACCATGTAAGCGATTAGTTCCATCGCCTCTTGCTTATTGGGTGCGCCTTTTGGCACGGCAAGGTAGTCAGCGAGTGCTACATGCTCATTCCACTGAATTGCCAAGGGTGCGCCTTCATCAATTGCCGTTTGAATACGACCGTTCCAGAGCATCCCCATCACAGCTTCGCCATCGGCAAGCTGTTGGGCAGATTGTGATCCCGTTTCCCAAAAGATGACATCATCTTTAATGCGGTCTAGCACCTTAGTTGCGCGTTCAATGTCAAGTGGATACAGCTCGTCTTTTGCAACACCATCGGCGATGAGTGCAACTTCATAGACATAGCGGCTTGCACGGTTTGGCAAAGAGCGTGTTCCTGGGAACTCTTCTGGGTTGAAGAAGTCTGCCCAGCCTTGTGGTGCGTCTGCAAATTCATCGGTGTTGTAGCCAATGACGGTTGCATAAAGAATAGTTGCAACGCGGTATTCATCAGCTAGCCCTGGCAGAATGGCGTCTTTGTCGACAATTGAGTAATCAATTGGCTCAAAATATTGCTCAGTGCTACCAATGGCAAAGTCGTTTTCAATATCGACGATGTCCCATGTGACTTGACCAGCTTCAACCATTGCGATTACTTTTGCGTAATCGGTTGGGCCGTCTTGAACGACAACAACGCCTGTTTCCTCAGCATAAGGTGTGAGATAGGCGTTTGTTTGGGCTTCTTGATAAGCGCCGCCCCAACTCGTTAGGGTGACAGTCCGATCACCTGATGGTGCGGCTTCTTCAGGCTCAGTTTCTTCTACAACATCTGTGTCCTCAGATGTTGTTTCAGATGCAGGCTCTTCTGCGGCAGGGGCATCAGCCTCTGGGCTGCTGCAAGCCGCGATCAGCAATGCCAATAACAAAATAAATGACCAACGTAATTGTTTCATGTTCTTCTCCTACAATTTTATTTGTGTGAAGTACAGATTTCTGTACTTTGATGTTTACATCACAAGCGGCTTAGAGATGAGGATGATTTAATCTGCGGAAGTCAGACCATGTTTGCACAGGTTAAGTTCCGCATGTTATTCATGCCCCAGTCGTTTGCTGATGCTTTACCAGCATGGGCGTTCTGTTTGTGATGTAATTTGTGCAGACATAATTGCCTGCATTTTTTCTTGAAGCTATTGTGATATGCCTTGAATTAAACAACGGGCTGGAAGGTTGTTGTGTTGGTATAAGACCACAACGGATGTGAGGATAGTTGTTTATGATAGGGTGTGTGAGGCTGGTTTTAGGTGTATTGAATGCCCCAGATATTGGGCAACAATCACCCCCAGCAAGTGAGGATTGAATAAAGCACGGAGGTTTGTCAAAATTAATGCTATTGAACTTCCTCATGTTAATTCTTCCTTATCCTTAAATGACACTCTGATATATCAGTGTGACGTCACTATTGCTTCAATCAGGTGTCAATGTGGCGATTATATAGAGTATGACCTACCGTGCAACTAACCCGCCGAAAAAGTTAGGGCGATTTCATACTAAAACGGTTATAGATATTAAGAATCGTGACCATCAAAAACGTTGCATTTTGGACAGCTTTTCGCAGCGTTTGAGCCCGAAAATTGCTTTGATGAAAAAGCGGGCTGAGATTTTCTGTCCATTGATTAGCAAAATAGTGTTGCCTCTACAAAGATTTAGGAACTCAGTGTCCAAAAATACCATTATTGGATACTTTTTGCGGCGACGATTTTATAACTAAATTAGTATGAAATCACCCTACCGAAAAAGTATGCGCCCGATGCGGTTTAATGTGACATAAATCGCTACGTGCCGCACTTATGGACTGTCTATTGACGCACTCAAGTGCTGGAATCGGCCGATGGCGCAAGATATGCTCTGTAGAAATTAAGTTTTGGAGCATATGATGATGAAATGGATAGCTGGCGGTTTTGTGATTTTTATTCTGTACGTGATTTATTTGGCAAACAGCGGCGCAGATCACGTTTTCTTTCAATTTGTGCGGTGGGTGCCTTATGGGGACAAAATTGGCCATTTGGGGCTGATCGGGACGTTGGCGCTGTTAGTCAATTTGGCGGTTGGGGATCGGGTTGTGCAGGGATGGCGTTTCGGCCGAAATCCGCTCCTACTTGGCACGCTCGTCGTCTCGATTTTGGTCGTGCTTGAAGAACTGAGCCAGCTATTTCTCGTCAATCGCACGTTCGATCTCATTGACCTCACCTTTGACTTTATTGGCATCGCACTTGCCAATTGGTTTGTCGTTCGCTGGCACGCTAGACAAAAATATGAGAAGATGCAGCCTTCATGATTGATGAAATTGCGCATCTGTTGCCCTTTGTTCTGAACCCCCACAATATCGCCCGTTTTGAAGATGGTGCGGTACATATTGGCGACCGCAGTTGCTACCCCTTAGAAAAAGCGTTTGTGCGCTGTGATTCCGTTGAAGCGGTTGCACAGGCAATCGAAAATATGGTGACGCAGGGGGCTGGCCCTTGGCAAGCGGCGGCTTGTGGGCTGGCGCTTGCGGGTCGCGAAGCGGATGCGCTGCCTGTTGCAGACGCACTGCCGCATCTCGCTTTGGCCCGTCAGCGGCTGGTTGCCACTCGTCCCACAAACACGGCGATGGCGCGGCGTCTCGATTTAGCAATGGAGGCTGCACATGCGGCACACGCCAATCGTGAATCCTTAGAGACCGCGATTGTGAACTGGTTAGCCACCCTGCGCGAGCAAATTTATACGGATTATGTGGCGCGTGCGCGGTTTGGAGCGCAGCTAATCAACGATGGCGATGGCATCCTGACGATGTGTTTTGCCGAAGCGGCCTTTGTGCTGGCGATGGCATTTGCGCACGAATCTGGCAAGCGGATTCATGTGTATGTGCCAGAGACGCGCCCTTTTTTGCAGGGGGCAAAGCTCACCGCGCCCAGCCTGCACGAATTGGGCATCCCTGTGACGTTGATCACCGACAGTATGGCGGCGGCGGTGATGGCGCAGGGCAAGATTGACAAATATTTTACGGCGGCCGATTTGATCACGCTGGATGGGCATGTTGTTAACAAGGTGGGAACGTTTGCCAATGCGGTGCTTGCAAATTATCATCGCATCCCGTTTTTTGCGTTTGCTTGGGGATTTGATCCGCAGCGTCCCGATCGTGCATCGATTGAAATTGAGGAGCGGCATTCGGCCGAAATCACCCATTTCAAAAACCAACCCACAACCGATCCCACCATCAACGCCTACTACCCCGCCTTTGACATAACGCCCCCGCACCTTGTTGCAGGTGTTATCACCAAACAAGGCGTCTACAGCCCCTACAATTTGCAGGGGCTTGTCTAAAACTTCAAAACCGAACGAACGAAAACGCTTATGCCTCACGCGATTATTGCCGGAACTGGCATCTACGACATCCCACAGCTTAATCTCAAACCCGAAATTGTCTCGACCCCCTATGGCGATGCAAGCTTGTTAATAGGACAGGGGGCCGATAGTGATATGGTGTTCCTAACCCGCCACGGCGTCACCCACAACGTGCCGCCGCACAAAATTAACTATCGTGCCAATATCAGCGCATTGAAACAGCTCGGCGTTAAGCGCGTGATCGCCAATTATGCAGTAGGTGGAATTAGCCCACACTTTCATCCTTTGGATCTGGCCTTAATGGGCGACATAATCGACTTCACCAGCGGGCGAGAGCATACGTTTGTCGACGGTAGTGGTGAGAAGGTGGGGCATGTTGAAATGAGCCAACCATACTGCCCCGTCCTGAGTACACGCCTGCTCGACCTTGCCCATCGTTATCATTTGGTTCTCCATGAGAATACAACCTATGTTGCGACCAACGGCCCGCGCTTTGAAACGCCGGCCGAAATTCGGATGTACCAAATGCTCGGCGCGGATATGGTTGGGATGACAGGAATGCCAGAGGTGGCCTTGGCGCGTGAGGCTGGGATGTGTTTTGCTGGCATCGCGCTGTCAATTAACTGGGCGGCAGGAGTTAACTCCACGATTGAAATAGTTTATGAGGGGTTGCCTACCCTACGCGCCAAATTGCTCCAGCTTTGCATCGACGCTTTACGTGACACAACTGATGACATCTGCGAACCAGCGCGGATGCTTTAGAAGGACGTTTCCTCATTGGCGAAAACCTAGAGGTTTTTGTTCACATATCAGATCCGACGATGATAAACCTCTGAGGTTTATTGATCGAAACGGCTTAGATTGAAAGAAGCCCAAAGCGTGTTGCTTTGACGGCCGCTTCGGTGCGGCTTTGGGCGTTGAGCTTGCTTAGGAGGGCGTTGACGTGGAATTTGACGGTGTGATCGCTGATTTGGAGGGCGTGGGCGATGGCGCGGTTGGTCATGCCTTGGGCAAGTAGGTTTAAGACGTCGATTTCACGGGCGGTGAGCGGTTCGGGTAGGGGAATTTCGGCCGAACTATACCCTCCAATCATTGCAGGCAAATAATCAGGGTGAAAGGTGATGAGGCCAAGATGGGCGGCTTGGAGGGTGGTGGTGATAATTTCGGCCGAACTATCGCGTCCCAGCACAGCAACCGCCCCTTGTCGCCACACTATTTGACTAGCATCCTCATCCCCAACCAGTGCAACTATCGGAACGCCTAACTCACGTACCCCTGGCAACACCAACGAACTCTGCCACCCTATATCGCACAAAATCACATCAGGCGCGTATAGGTCAATTAGCTCAGACCAATCGCCAAGCCCGTCACTGCGCCCCACAACGTCGCAGGAGTCATCTTGTGCAAGCAACATCGCCAGCGCGGCACGTGCCAGCGGATCAGGGGCAATCAATAAAGTGCGTAATGCATTCACGCAGATCAGTTTAGCGAATCGGTGTTAGATTCTGTGCAGAGCGTGCCAAACTGTTTATAATTTCCCTCTTGGCGGTCGCAGCGCGGTGCTGATCTTCGGTACCCACCCGTCTAATAACCAAAACTGCGAGGAAAAACGAATGAGTACAAAAGTTATATCAAAGCCGAATGCTGCCTTGGCAGCAGGTACGGTGCCGCGTGTTGCGGTTATTGTCATTGCTGCTTACATTGCAGCACAAATGATTGCAGATATTGCAAGCATTAAGGTCAGCACGCTTGACCTGCCTATTTTGGGCGCACGTGCTGTCGATATGGGCACGTGGATTTATCCCATCACGTTTACGCTGCGTGATTTGGTTCACAAAACGCTTGGCAAGCGTAATACACGCACGCTGATTATTACAGCGGCCGTGATTAATCTGTTTATGGTGATCTATTTGTCAATGGCGGCTGCATCACCTGTTGATACCGAAATGGATGTGGACGGCGTTTTTAGCGGCGCATATGCGATGGTATTTGGCCCGTTGTGGCGCATTGTGGTTGCGTCAATTGTTGCTGAAGTCGTTAGCGAGATTGTTGATACAGAGGTCTATCATTGGTTTGTGACCAAGATCACCAAACGTTTCCAATGGCTGCGCGTTTTGGTCAGCAACGCGGTGAGCGTTCCGATTGACAACGCTATTTTTGCCATCGGCGCGTTTGCTTTTGATCTGCCGTGGGCGGTTGTCTGGGATATTTTCTTGGTGAACCTAATTGTCAAAGGGGCGGTAACGCTAGT
>JBMZDF010000137.1:0-12544 GCA_049614105.1 Promineifilaceae bacterium (SeqCode) | reverse complement strand
TCTGTGCTTTCGTCTCCAAAGTATTCTCTTTGTATTAACTCCTCAGGTGTGTCCATTAGTGTATAGATTAATTTATACCTATCTATGTCAGTCAAAGCCATATAGCCCTGTTACATCACCCATTGAACCAGGTGAGAGCATAAATTCAACAGGCTGGCCAAACTCTGTCACAATTAAATGAAGTTTGAGACCATAGAAGTAGCGCCGTTTGCTCGATTTATAACCACGATATCCATTGCCACTTGGATAAATGCGACAGCGCTTGATGCGAATATTGTCACAGACTGGAATAGGAAATGTATCAACCAGATAAACTTGTTCCGTGTTGAGTTCCTTCCATGTCTGACCAATGATTTGGAATAAGGTGATGAAATGATGGCTAATCCGATGCAGCCGACGACTGTAGCGGCTTTTGCCCAACATAATTGGAATTCGTTGGTCTGAATGTAGCCAGCCACGCGCTTTTGCAAAATTGCCACCAAAGTGCAGTGCAGCCACAATTGCGACCGTCATCACCTCTGCACTACTCATTCGACATTGCGAGTTGTCTTGATGTCCAATTGCTTGCAACATATCGTCACACAGACAGTAAATTGTTAAGATCTCATCGTCCATAGAGTTCTCCTTTCCAGTTTTTGTTTGCACTTCTACTGTAGGAGACCTCTATGGCTTCTTCAACTCTTCTAATCCGTTAGGTAGCAACTTGGGTTACCTAGCAATGGGGGCTACAAAAGCGTTGATATTCCATGGCCTTAAACTTTGAAACTTGAATTTTGGTCATCGGAAAACGTACACAATATGCGCGAATTGGCGGCGGATACGGGCGGGGAGCGGGCGCTCGACGTAGCTGTAGAGTTGCAGGACGTACATGGCGACCTGTTGGATGAGGCCTGATTCGGCCGATTCTCGCTGCTCCTGCGACAATGCAATCCCAGGTGGGAACGGCGGCATATCGATCAACCCACTAAACTTACTTTCCCCAAAGTGACGACGTAGCTCGCTGAGCGTTAGCCCGTTGAGTCCACTTAGCCCGACGTGGGAACTGTTGTCTCCGTTGGGACAGAAGACGGCGAAATGATGGCCGATGCGTTGAATTTCGGCCGAAAACGCCAGCACCCCATCCACTTCCAAACGCTGAACCACCTCCGACGAAATCACCAAATCAAACTGATTTTCTGAAAACGGCAGATTGTCGAAACCGTCTACCGCCTGCCACGTTGGTGCTAACCCTTGCAGATGTCCATCCGCCTGTAGCCGTTCGAGCAGCATCTCGGTGGAAGCTAATTTTTCAGGACGTTCATCTATTACGGTTAAGGCTGCACCAAGCTCATGCGCAAGCAGCAGGAAGTCGCTACTGTGTCCATACTTTTGCGGCAATCCTGCGATTAGAATCGATTTTGGCTGTTTGTCCGCTAAAAATGCTCGTAACGCGCCACGTTTGACGAAATATTCGTAGGCTGTGCCAACCCCTTCGCCCTCGGCAAGCGCAAATGGATAAAGCCCCGTGACAGATAGATGTTGCATGGATGTTGCTGGCTTGACTGGTTTGAGATAGCCGTTGGCCCGATACCATGCGACCGTTTGACGAATGCCGTTTTGGAGCGTTGTTTTCGGCCGATACCCCAACTCATCCGCCGCCTTAGCCCACGAAAAACGATAGCTAGTGCTGAAAAAGTCAACGGCCGATTGCGTCAGCGGCGGCGTGATGCCCGTGCGCGTGCCGACCCGCTCGGCAACCTCCGCCAATGGTTTGAGCAAGCGGCGTGGTGCGTTTAATCGGGGAGCAGGGACGCCCAATTCGTCTGCGATTTGGGACAAGAAGGCACGCATCGGGATCGATTCCTCACCCGCAACTTGATAAATCTCGCCAATGCGCCCGTTGATGAGCGCGAGCAACATGCCTTCGACGGCATCATCGATGTAGGTTGGGTGGCAGTAGCTACGCCCGCCGTTGATCAGCGGAACGCGCTGCCCTGCGACGGCGCGAAACAGGTTGAGGACGTGTAAATCAGTTGGCCCATAGACAAATTCGGGGCGCACGACGATGACGGGGACGCCTTGCTCAGAAAGCTGGAGAGCAACTTTTTCGGCCGAAGCTTTGCTACGTTCATAGCGATTGCTTGGCTCATATTTTGCCGATTCATCTTTGGGTGTGCCCACTGTGGGGCCAACCGCGCCGGGGCTGCTGACGTGCAGAATGCGCAGTGCGCCGGCTTTGTGAGCGGCTGTGAGGACGTTGCGCGTGCCGTTGACGTGTAGCTGGGTGTACGCGTCTTCTGAAATGCCAAACGCACCGAGACGTCCTGCGGCGTGAATCACCCAGTCGCAGCCGTCAAAAACGGTTGTGAGCGTGCTTAGTTGGGTGACATCGGCCGAACGCAAGGTCAAATTGTCCAGCGGTAGCCCAGGTTGGGGCAGCGCGTTGCGTGAAATTGCGACGACGCTGTGCCCATCGGCCACCAATTGACGGCAGAGCGCCGCACCTAAAAATCCTGTTGCACCAGTTACCGCTACGCGCATTTATTCATCCTTTTTAACTTGATAGCTCATGACGGGGCGATAGACGCAGGGGCAGGTTGCCGCATTGGGGCAGTTGGCCAGCGGGACGTGTGGCGCGTCGTCGGGATGGTAGATAGCGCCTTCTTCTAACGCGCAGGCGGCGGCACAGCTTTGGGGGGCCGTTAGGATGTTCACGCCGACGATGGAGCCTTTAGCCTTCATGCCTAGACGGTAGGAAGCGAGGGTCTTTTCGGCGTAATCGGCCGATTTCTCCATCTGTTTATGAAACTTATTCAACCAATTAAATGCCATAATTAAATCCGATCTGCAAGCACAAATTTTTCATACCAATGAACGACTGTTTCCTCATGAAGCGGCAACCAATTATCAGCAATTGACTTAACGTAATGTTCTAGCCGTTTGGTTTGCTCATGAAGCGATTGTGCCTCAACAATTGGCAGAATCGTGACTTGTTTATTTGTTTCGGGCGGCGTCAGCCATGTAAAACGGTTGTGCCGATTGCCTCGCAATAGGCGATTTCGTACCCAATAGGTGTTTGTTTGGCCGAGTTTCAACACGGCGTACAGTGTGACAAGATGGACAGCAACCGACTGCACCGCTCGTTTGTCCGCAGACAAACCGTGATGTTGAACGCAATAAGCATCATGTATGGTGATTCCATACGCAGTGTCGGTCACAATTGGCTGCCCTGCCAAAAAATTATTGGCGTACAGGGTCCAACAGGAGGCTGATGCGCCAATATAAGGGTGATGTGCCCCTGTCGATTGGGGCAGTTCAACGCCGCAATCGGGGCAGATTTCCGTTGGCATGATGCGTTAGGGTTGAATCACCTTTAGGCTAATCCGTGCCATCGTTGGAACGTCATGCAGCAGGTTGGTGTAGGAGGCGTTGGCGAGTGGGCAGTGGCATTCTTTGGCTTTGATGCTGCGGCGCACTTCTTTGATGGCGTCGCCGTGCCAAATTCGGCCGAAATCATACTCATGATCGCGCAAATTGCCCAAATCGTCAGCACGCACACAGCAGGGCCAAACCGTCCCGTCTGCATAAATCTGGGCGCTGGCCCAACCTGCATAACAGGCGATTACTTGATCTTGTTCATCCAAAATGCGCTTGACCAGATTATAATATTCGATGCGAAACGCCTCTGTAATTTTGCTGATGCCCTTGAACTGTTTGCTCTCAACATAGGTCACAAGCTTGTCAATGGCGGCTGCATACGCCTCTTTGTCGGGCGTAATTGGCAAACCAACCGTGTCTAATTCAACACGTGGCTCCGCAATTTCGGTGATAAATTGATCGGCCTGCGATTGTTCAGCATACGCGATCAGCTCGTCTAAGTCCTGCACGTTGAATACAGACACGACTGAGTGAATGCCAACCGCTAAATTCTTGTACTTTTTCTTGAGTTCAAGATATTGCTCAAGCCGTTCTTCAAACTTCTTGAAGTTGCCAGCAACGCCGCGAATAAAGTCATGCTTTTCGCCAACGCCATCGAGCGACACATTGATGATTACCTGACTGTCGGGACAGCCCTGCAAAATACGCTCGACACGCTCTGGCCCGCTGCGCAAAATCCCGTTGGTCGGAATATTAATAATCCCAGGCTTGCAATATTTGTAGGCAAGCAGCGCCAACTCGACAATCTTGGGATACATGAGGGGTTCACCACCGCTGATGGTGAACCAGTAGGGGGACGTGCCGAGCGAGGCGATCACTTTTTCCCATTCGTCAAGCGACAACTCATTTTCGCGCTTCATCCAAATGTTGCAGGTCAGACAGCGCGAGTTGCACTTGGGGGAAGGGGAAAGCGTGATATTGAGCGGCATCATTTTGGGCCACCCCGTTGCTCGTTGAAGTTGAAACGCTGGAATTCGCGCCAGCACGCCTAACATTGAGTTCATAAGGGAAAGAAGAGAGGGAGTCAGGGGTCAGATGGTCGGGTTTTGAGGAAAAGCAAGCCTTTTAGAGGGCAAGCGCCTGACTCGCTGAGATCCTGATGTCCTAATTCGCCAACTGCTTTGTCGATTCAGCAATCTCCCAAACAGAGTGGTCGCGGTTATTTTTGTAATCTCGTTTGCCAAGCCAGCGCCCATATACTTCGAGCAACACAACCGCCCATGTCCAAACGAACTGTTTGGGGCGGCGGTCGATGTGTTTGAGCAACAGGTGCAGAATGCGCAGTCCGCTCATGGTGCTGACAGAATAGCCAAGGTGATCGGCCATTTCGATGTGTCCTGCGTAGATGCGGCGGCGCTGGCGTAGAAAGTCGTCAACGGTTTCAGGCCCTTTGTTATAGACAATTGCCTCTGGGATGTAGCGCAACATGTACCCTTGCCCGCGAATGAGCGGTTCAATGCTGGCTTCGTCGACGGCGGTTGTACGTGGAATGCGTTCGATGATTTTACGAAAGGCGATCATCTCGCCCGCTTTGGGAACTTCCATCGCAATGTGATGGTGTAAATTCCACTGCATGTGAACGGCGAAGCCCATAAAGGTGTTTGGATCGTTGACGGGAACGGGACGGCAGCCGGTCATCCCGATGTCTGTCTCAGCTAATGGCGCAACCAAATTTTCCACGGCATGTGTATCTGGTTGAAGATCGGCGCTGCAAATGACAATGTTGTGTGTCTGGGCTTCACGCAGAATCCAGTTGATGGCGGATGCTTTGCCAGAACGGATCGCCTCAACGAGCAACTGTACTTGTGCATGTTGATCAGCGTAACGCCCCACTATCTCGTTTGTTGCATCGGTGCTGCCGCTGGAAACGACAAGAATACGTTCAATCACAACGCGCTTCAGCGTTTGACTGAGCATGATGTCGAGAAGCGCGGCAATATTTGCCGCTTCATTGTGGGCTGTGATACCAATTGTGACGGGAATGCTGCTGATAGTGCTCATAACAACCAAACGTTGAGTTTTGTAAGCGGCTGACACATAGACCTAGAAATCACCTTACTAAATTTAACAAGTAGCTTCACATAGTTTGCTATGGGGAGTATACATCAGTCGTATAGTTGGTGGAAAAGTTGCAAATGAGGTTATCAGCTTATGGGCGCTTGTATTTTGTCTATTCAAGATAGCCAAGCTGACGCAGAACATTTTTGAGGGCGGCGTCTTCCTCAGCCGAAAACGCCCCATCCGCCACCGCCATCGCTTCCTCATCTTCCTCAACAAACGCCACTGCCGCCTCACGATCAAAACAGTCGCGCAAGACTTGCCCATCCATTACGCTCGGCACAGGTTGATCGAACAGCCACAGAATGGTTGGCGTCAAGTCGATCAGGTCGGCATCGACGCGACCCTGTTTGACGTTTGGCCCATGAAAGGTGAACAGTCCATTCGGCCGATGGCTCGCATAATCATTGGGAACAGCTTTCATCAGATGATGGCTGCTAAAGCGCGTTTGGAAATAACGTGCGTCCGTTGTGTCAGCCGCCCAGCGCACGATCAGATCGGGCGCGTTGGGCAGTTGGTTGCCCGACCAAATTTCTTCGCGGGTGTGGACTTGTCCAACGGCGTCCCATTGTTGGAGGGCGTTGATCAGGTTGTCGCGGATGGTTGTTCGGGTTTCGGCCGAAACAACCCCCTGCGGATGCTGTTCCACCGAATTGATATAAACATAGCCCACCGCCGTTGTGCCTGTCGAAAACGCAACCGTCTTTGACCAATCAACATCATAAAAATCGATCGCGAGGCGTTCAGTCAGATGATCGAGCATCCCTTTGCGCTGCACAGTTGAGTCCGCATCCTCATGCTGTTCCGCCAGCGCACGCCCCTTCTGCTGCTCAAAAAAGCGCAAAATGGCGAGTTTGATCCGCTCAGGGGCCATCTCGCGAATGGCGGCAGGGGATAACCCCGCACGATACAGCCAGCGTTTGAGCTGGACGCCAGCATTAGGCTTGAGCGCCAAAAACTGATTTTGCATTAGCCAATTGTTGAGCCACACTTGATGGCGCGTCGGCCCGAAACCGTGGTCAGACATGATACAAATCGTCGCCTCTGGCCCTGCCGCGTCGATAATTTGCTGCATCGCTTGCTCAGACGCTTGGAAAATTTCAAGAATGCCGTCCGTGTGTGGCCCCTCAGCTTCGTAACGCGGTTCGCCCTGCATAAATTGCCAAAAGCGATGCTGCACCTGATCTGTTTCAAGAAAGTGAACGGCGACAAAATCAGGTTGATCCTGCCGAATGAGCGATGCCGTTGCCGCCCCACGTGTCTCAACCAAATCAAGCAGCCCTGCCAGATAATCGGCATAGTTGCCGCCCAAATCGTCGGACGCATTACGCGCAAGATCCCAACCTTGCTCGCGTAGCTGCGCTAGCAGGTCGGGCGGATGACACAACTGATCGCTTTGCCCCGGGTATGGAATGCCTGCGATGACCTGCCCGTTGATGGGGGGCGCTGGGTAGGTCATCGGCATGTTGACGACCAATGAACGCAAACCTGCCTCTGACAAACGTTCCCACAGCGCTTTGCCACGAACATTTTTGCCGCTTGTTGGAATAAACGCGCTGTAATCCTCGCCGATCAGCGTGCCAAAATCGTACACGCCATGTTTGCCAGGGTTTGTGCCAGTGGCCAGCGACGCAAACGCGGTGGGGGTCGCCCACGGAACTGTGCTATTGAGCATTCCGCCCGCGCCTTCTGCAAAGAGCTTCGCCAGCAGCGGCAGTTTGCCCGTGTCCATCCACGGTTGCAAAAGATCGAGAGTTGCGCCGTCTAGGGCGATGAGAACGAGACGGGTCATGGGGTGTCTCCGTGGGTCAATTCAAAATAACAGTGGGCGGACCAGTTGGAGAAGAAGCGGGCAAAGAACAGATCGAGATAGATAAACAGAGGGGTAAACAGTTCAAACGGCCAGAACGCGAGGGGGAACATTTCCCACAAAAAGAAAATAACGTTGTAGCGGCCGCTTTGTTTGATGGTGAAGCCTGCTTCTTCAAAGATGTTGCGTAGCTGCCCATAGCGCCAATCTGCTTCCACTTCGTCGCCTTGCCAGACGGGATGCAGTTTACGGGCGAGCCGCAGGGCGGGGTGATCGGTGACCGTTTCGATGATGAAGATCGGCGTTTCGGCCGAACTGACCCGCTTAATTTCCGCCAAAACCTGCTTGTAAGCCTCAACATGATGCAGCACATGTGCAACATAAACCATATCAAAGCTATCGTCAGCAAAAGGTAGCTGCGTGCCGCTTGCCTGTTGCACTTTCAGCCCATGCGTTTGTGCTGTGACAAGGCGCGGAAACGATACCTCGATGCCAACTTTGTCAAGGTGAGGTTGCTGGAAACGCAGCATATTCTCCCCGTCACCGCAGCCGATGTCGAGTAAACGCCGCTGTGATCGGGCGATCGTTTGCTCAATCGCACGATAACGAAACAACTTGTAGCGAAAATAGAGCAGTTTTGGGTGCATGGGGAAAAGAAAGTGAAGGGTGAAGGATGAATTTTTGCATCTTTCACCTCATTGATAATTAGCTGTGAGCCATTGGCAGTTTTGTTCTTGTGCGAGATCGACAGACCTTGCCAGCAGGTCAGCGAACTTGTGAGCGGCGCTGGCGACGAAAAACGATCCCGCCTGCTATGGTTAGCCACAGGCCATTCAGCGCCATCGCGGTAGGCAACTGCCACAAATAGTCGTGCCAGATGAAAAACGCAGACGCCTGTATCGCAACGCCAACCCAGACCAACAGGACATAATGGGGTTGGTCGAGTGACAAAAAGTAGTTGAGCCACACGTTCATCAGCGAGAGTTGCCACATTGCGATACCGATCAAACCGAGAACAGGGCCGTCAAGCTGGTATTCAGCGCCAAAGAGTAGAGAGATTAGCTGTGTTGGAAAAGCAAAGTAGAGCAATGAGACGCCGACGCAAACGAGCGTAATTAGGCCAAATGCGGGTGGCAATACGGTTGCTGGATCGCGATTTGCTGCCTGCCGCTGCGACGCTTTGGGAAATAGAATCATCACGATCGCGACAGGAAAAAATTGAACCACTTTGCCTAGGGTAATGGCAGAGCCGTAAAGCCCCGCGATTTCAGGCTCGAAGAAGCGTTTGACCAAAAGCGCATCCATGTTGATTAACACAGCAAATCCAACGAGACCGATTGATGCATAGGATGTGTAGCGGAAAAAATCGGCGAATGGGATGTCATGTTTGACGGTCGATTGAATCGTGCGCAGGTCACGCAGTGCGTAGAGGCCGTATAAAAACGCGATAAAGCTTGCAATCGGCAGGGCAACCATCGCGCCAAACACACCCCACCCTAAACTGATAAACGCGGCGGCCAGCAAAAGTCGCATGCTGGCCTGCGTCATCTGAACAATTCCAAGCGGGATAAAGCGCTGTTCGCCTTGCAGCGTGCCGCCGATCACAGGGCGAAAGGTCATCAGCCATACGCTCAACAGCAGGGCGACAACGGGCGGAATCGACTCAATGCGCAGAAAGGAAGCGATCGGTGTGCTGAGTAACAACAGCACACCTGTTAAAACTGCGCCCCCGATGATTGCACGGCGCAACGCAGAATTGAAAAAGACAGCGACCTTTTGACGATTGTTGTCTGCACGAAACTCAGATACATAGCGGGTGGTCACCGTTTGGATCACGCGGGAGCCAAGCACAAACAATTGACCAAGCGCCGCCAAAGAGACGATGACGCTAAACCCAGCAGGGCCAAGCAGCCGGCCGCTTACTAGGTTGAATAGGTAGTCAAACCCATAAGCGGCGGTGGTTGCCATCAAGAAAAACAAGGTGTCTTGCTTTTCTGAAAGCTGGCCGATTAGCCGTGTTTTGGCAGATTGCAATCGGCCGCTAAACTGAGTCAAAGGATGCTTACTCTCTTGCCATGATCGGCAGATAGAAGCTCTGACCGTTGATAATCGTAACTGACTCAAACGGAACAGTTTGTCGGCTGTCCGCCACCTGACCCGTCAGAGAAATTATTGCGGAGCCAGATAAGCTGCTGTCAACCACAACGCTGAACGTTAGGGTAATTGAACTGTCCGCAGGAATTGAGCCGTTGTAGCTGAACTGCTGTGAGCCAGCACTGTACGTGACAGGCGCATCCACATGACCAAAGGTGGTGTTTGCAGGCAGCATGGCGCTGTAGTTGACGTTGGTTGCCTCGCCCCCCGTGTTTCTGAGAATAACGGTGTAGGTGATGGTATCGCTGGGGCTGGCAGCGCCGCGAGCGAGTTGTTGTGAGGCTAGAATATCGGCCGAACGTAAAATCGGCCGATAAAAGAGGTCACGCACCCCATTATTATCCTCAGCCATCAGAATGTCTGAGTCAGAGGCAAACATGATGCCGCTACAGTCATCAATAAAGCGCGACTTGTGCCCTTTGTTATCATGCCAAACACCATCTGCTCGACGTGTAAGCACCTCTGTCCAACCTGTTTCGATATGGCGGATAAAGATATCGCGTGTATTGTTCGTATCGCCAGCAACAATGTTGGTCGCATCTGAACCAAATGAGATGTACTCCCCATCGTTGCAGACCGCTGGATCTTTACTGCCCAGATTCCCTTGCGCCCCATTCGCACTCACGCTAACGCGGGTAACCAATTCTGTTGCCACATCATACATGAAAACATCGTTGACCCCGTTTGTGTCGCCACTCACAAGATTGCTCGCACGTGAACGGAACACAATATGCGTTCCATTCGGGCTAATCATCGGCGCCCCACTATCTGAGTCACCATACTGACCCGTTGGTGTGCGGCTGACCAGTTTTGTGATCCCCGTTTGTGTATCGTGGATAAAGATGTCTTCGACATCGTTGTAGTCCCCTGGTATAAGGTTTGTTGACCAAGAGGTAAAAACGAGCAGACGCCCACTGTTATCTGAGTGCAGATTGACCATTGCATTGTTCATTCGCCCGTTGTTGGGTGCAATTGGCACATGGGTGACGTTCTGTGTCGCAAAATCGTAGCGATAGACCTCAACATTATCTGGGTAAATGCCTGGAACAACTTCAGGTGCATGGGTTTGGAAATATGACATCGTGCCGATAGGCGGCATGTAGGATGTGCTGCTGACAGGAATTTGTGCGCCACCCTGTTTGGTTGTCACCCGTCGCATGCTGCCGTTTAAGCGTGACCACAGGAAGCCATCAGAAATATAGAAGGGCCAATTCTCATTCGTGTCGTCTGGGATCAGGTCGCCTGCGAATGATGTAAAGTGAACGAGTGACCCGTCGCTCGATAGCTGTGGCTCACCGCTTTTGTTGTTGCCTTGGTTTCCATCCAAATCGTTGCTTACCCGTACGGTTGTGTTTGCAACCCGATCGCGCAGGAAAACATCAACACAAATGAACGTAGGCAAACAGCCCATATCGGGCGTGATTGTTTCAGGAACAAGATTTGTAGAAAACGAAATAAACCCAACGTAACGACCATCGGCCGATGCGTAAGGGTGATAAGAGTCACCATCTGACTCTAGTCCATTGGTTCCGACGCTGATGCGTTCAAATGCACCTAAGCTGCGGACAGGTTCTGCCGTGGACAACATGGGCCACTGCAAAATTAGTAGTAAGAAAAGTGCAACCGCGATTAATCCTCCCTGCCAAAGCAGGTGGAATGGTCGTTTAACTTGCATTTAAAAATCCTCCGGTACGTGGTCTAAAAGTATGAACTCGCTCGACAGCATCCCAAAAATGAATCTATTCCCATCTCGGAGCGAATCCATAGATTTTATCGTACACGCAAATTTTCAGCCAAACTAAGTGGCGGTTTTTCAGGTTTAGCCTATTTTAGACGAAATGACGCTTGCTTAGAGGGCATAATATTTGCCAGCCTCCTTATTAACGACCATACTTAGCGGCTGTGACAAAGATTCGCTACCATCTGCCTCTTATTTTGCTCACCGCTTGTGCAATCCTAAGTTATTTTTTGATAAGCCAATGGCAGTTTACCGATCAACAGTGGGCCGCTCCCTTAGATGATGCGTGGATTCATTTTCAATATGCACGTAACTTGGCAAACGGAAATGGATTTAGCTACAACGCAGGTGAGCCAACGGCTGGATCAACCGCACCCCTTTGGACGCTGTTGCTGGCGGTCCCCGCTTTGTTTACTGAAAACTTGATGCCGTGGGGGCTTTTGTTAAGCGCCGCATTTTGGCTGGCGTCCGTTTTGCTGACGTTCGCTATCATGCGTCAATGGGCTTTTGACCAGACAAGTGCGCTGTTGGCGGCGTTGGGTGTGATGTTTGTCGGGCGGATGAATTGGGCCGCGTGGTCTGGGATGGAAGCAACCGCTTTTGCGGCGCTGAGCCTGCTGGCGATTTGGGCCTACACCCGTTACGGTATGCGGGTCTGGGTGGCGCTGTTGTTTGGGCTTGCCAGCCAGCTACGTCCTGAGGGGCATGCGCTGTTTGCGTTTGCGGGGTTGCTTTTTTGTTACGAAGATTGGCGGGATGGTGTCTCTTTCGGCCGAATTTTTCAAACAGGCTTCCTCGCCGTTCTTGCCTACACACTCGTTGCACTTCCCTATGCCCTGTTCAGCCTTTCCGCAACGGGCAAACCGCTGCCCAATACATTTTATGCCAAATCAGGCGGCGACAGTTTATTTAGCTGGCGCACGCTGAGCGAAACGCTGACTTTGCACTGGCGTGATAATCCAGTGGCGCTGTTGTTGATCCCCTTTGGGATGCCGACGCTGTGGCGGCGTAGCAAGCTGGCGTTGCTGTGGCTAATCGGCCTGCCGATCTTCACGGCGGTGATTGTGGAACAAACGTGGCATCATGGACGCTACACGCTGCCGTTGATCCCGCTGCAAATCATGACGGCCGTGATGGGATTGGTTGTTTTGGTGGCGTGGTTCGGCCGAAAAACAACCCCCTCCAAACCGATTTTTGTCCTATTAAGTGTGCTCATGCTTGCCAGCGGCTTGCAAGGCCTGCCCAAATGGGCAACGATGCTCGGGACAAACAGCCGCGAAATTTTAGAAATTGACGTCGCGCTCGGCGAGTGGCTGCGCGACAATACGCCGCCCGACGCCCTGATTGCGGTTGATGACATCGGCGCA
>JBMZDF010000136.1:0-12708 GCA_049614105.1 Promineifilaceae bacterium (SeqCode) | reverse complement strand
ACAAAATAAGTGGGGATTTGGGTGCTTGGCGGATGCCAAGCACCCAAATTCCCGTTATAGCTTGCGTCGCGAGGTATCAAGCTGAGTTAAAATCCTCTTGATACGCGAATGACAAATTCATCTCCTTGGTTTCCATATAGAGCCTTGAATTTTTGGTGGCAAGTATGTAAAAAGCCCCTGCGTGACAGAAGAATGGGTGATATGAGGTGTTATGACTAAGATAATGGCGATTGATTTTGGCGAACATTGGAACGCAGTGCGTAAATATCGGCGCAACAATGCAGACTGTAGTTTGCGAGAGCTGGTTGGCGTTTTCCCTGCACGGGTGAGGGAAGCGGTTTCAGACAGCGAGTATACATTGCCGATTGGGGCGATTACCTTTCGGCCGATCCGCATCCCCACCAATCAGGGCGTACAGCTAGGCGGGTCAATTGCCACGCAACCCACGATGGGCGATCTGCGTGGGCAGCTTGACACGATTTTTGCCGAGGAGACAGAAGCAGCGTTGGGCGGCGAAGCGGCCGAGACATTCCCCATTGAAATGGCAGACAGCACGGCAGTCCGCACCGCCTATCGACACGAGCTTGACCAAATCGCCCAATTTTTACGCAATGGACTCTCCGTACTGGTCGTATGCGACAAAATATTAACCACCTACCTGCACGAATACGTTTGCCAACGCGCTGGCAAAAAACCGCGACTCGACAGCGAAATGCCCAAACAAACTGGGATGCGCGGGCAACTTGACCAAACGATGCAGGCAATGCCGCCCAGCCTAGACGCCACCATTCCACTGCTGCTGCGCGACCTCAAACCAAACGACGTGCTGGTTCTACAAAGCGTCGATCTACTCGACACCCCACCCCTGATCGAAACGTTGTATCAAGCAACCGCAGGCCCACACAAGCCACAATTATTAGGATTTCTCGACCCAACGCTTGAAGTCAAGCCCGTACTGCTCAACCGTTTTGCCGTTCACATCAAACTGGTCGGACTGCCGCGCTATATTTGGCCCGATCCAAAGGCGGCAGGCGTTCATACTGTGTCTCAACTGATCACACAAGCAGAGCAACGGCGATTTGCGGCGTTTGATGCAGAGGAACTGTACAAAAATGTGTCAGGACTTAACCCGATCCAGTTTCGGGACGCGATGCGCTACGTGGGCGCAACAATGGTCGAAGAGAGCGACCCCCGTGAAGTGTACAAACGGATTCGGATGTTCAAAACATCACGCTCCGAACAGATCGACATTCCCGACACTAAATTTGCAGATATTGGCGGCTATGAGCGCGTCAAACAAAAGCTACAGCGCATTATCAAACTGGTGGACGGGCGTGTAGACGGCATCAGCGACCGAGAGCGAGAGAAGCTGATCCCTCGCGGCTTTATTTTTCATGGTCCACCAGGAACGGGCAAAACGCTGTTTGCCAAAGCGATTGCCAACGAAATGAACGCAACCATTCAACTGGTATCAGGGCCAGAGGTAATGGACAAATATGTGGGGCAGAGCGAGAGCAACCTGCGCCAAATTTTTGCAACAGCGCGACGTAATGCACCGTCGATCATCTTGTTTGATGAGTTTGACAGCTTGGCAAGCCAGCGCGGGGCGCATGGCGACGGCGGCACGCGGGCCAACAACGCAGTGGTGGCGCAACTGTTGACGGAGCTAGACGGGTTTCGGCGCGATCAACTGGTGCTGGTAATCGGCACAACTAATCGACTGGATATTATTGATGAGGCGCTGCTGCGGCCGTCGCGTTTGAAGCCAATTGAAATTCGTTTACCCGATATCGTGGCACGGCGCGAGGTGGCACGGATTCATGCGGAAAGCTTTAAGGTGAATGATATTTTGTGCAAGCTATTTCAGTTAGCAGTGGCGCATTTGCCCGCGTGGGAGCGGGATCGAAGCGTCGTGCCACAGCCGTTTTTGGATGCGCTGTTTGCGGAGCATAAGCCGTTTCGGCCGAAATTTGAACACGAAACAAAGCTGATCGGATTCCAGCGCGAATTGCGCGAGCTGCTGGCGTTTGTTCAGCAGGTAGGATTGGTTGAAGACACCGTTGTGATGACGGATGAATTTCGGCCGATACGCACACAACTGGTTGAGTTGGGGAAAAGATATGGGGTTGATTTGTTGCAGAGTGGGGCGGGATCGGCCGAGCAAAACACCTCCCCAATGGCACAAGAGATTCTCAACCTGTTCCAACTGGTGCAAACGCAAACAGAGCAAAGCGACAGCAGCGCCAGCAAAGCCTATTTGAGCAGCGTACTGGTTCTCATCGCAGAATACACTGAAGGATTTAACAACGACGAGATTCGAGCGATATTCCAAGAAGCAAGCTTGGAATATCATTTGGAAGGACAATTAATTACGCCCCGCTATTTGGGAATGAAAATCGGAACCATTCGCAAGCGACGCGATGAACGCGAGGTAGTGCATTTAGATGCAGGGCGTGGACGGCGTTAGGAGAACAAGTAATGGAACAAGATGTGCAAGATTATGTCGAAGACCTTGAGCAAGTGGTGAGCTTGCTGCGGGCAAGTTTCGTGGGCAAGGATGAACTGGTCGAATTAATGGCGACCGCAGCAGTTGCCCAAGAACATCTGCTGATTGTTGGGCCTCCTGGAACAGCGAAATCAGCCCTGATTAAACAGTTCGCCCAATATTGCAGTGCTGGGGAAGAATATTTTGAATATTTGCTGACCCGTTTTACGGAGCCAAACGAAATCTTTGGCGCGGTTGACATCAGCGCCTTTCGCGATGGTGTGGGCATGGAACGCAAAACACAGGGGATGCTGCCACAGGCGCAGATCGCCTTTTTAGATGAAGTGTTTAAGGCGAACAGCGCTATCTTGAACGCGCTACTTTCAATTTTGAACGAGCGCAAATTTTATAACGGGCATTTGCGGGACGATGTGCCGCTCATTAGCGCGATTGGGGCAACCAACAATGTGCCAGATGAGACAGAGTTAGCAGCGTTGTATGATCGGTTCTTGATCCGTTTTTGGACTGACAATGTAGAAGAGACGCGCTTTCCTGAATTGTTTCAGCGTGGTTGGGAGCTAGAGCAGGAGCGAATTGCCGCAGGGTATGGCGTGGAAGCTGGCACAATTATGACAACGGGGGGATTGCGCCGCCTGTATCAAGAAGTTGGGCGGGTGGACATGAGCGCGATTATGCGCCCATATCGTGAAGTGATTCGACGCATTCGAGCGCAGGGGATTCGTTTGAGCGATCGGCGTGTGGTCAAAATGTTAAAGCTAATTGCCGCCTCGGCCATTCGCAATAAACGAATGCAGGCCAACCCTGGTGATTTTTGGGTGCTGCGCCATGTATGGAACAATGCCGAGCAGATTCCACATTTGCAAACGATTGTTGATCCCTATGTCGTGGCGTTTGAAGGCGAGACGTGGCGGGCTGAACGGTCGCTGGACAATATTGAGGGCGAATTGGCGGTGTTGCTGGAACGTGCGAAACAGTTGCGCACCGATGTGGATATTGCCGACTTCTTGCAGCAGGCGGAAGGCGTGCGGCGTGAATTGATGCGTCACAGCGCAGGGGGGAAAGATTCTCCCGCAAACATGCAGCAGAAACATGCGGCACTATCAGCACGTGTAAAGCAGCAGGTAACAGAGACAATGGACTTGTTAGAGAAAATGTTGTGAGGTGGCAACGAAATTGATACTTATCAAGTATACGTTCACCCTTTGCCCTTTCACTTAGGAGAAATTTATGTGTAACCCTCGACGTGTGATGGTTCATTTGAGAGAGTCGATTGAGCAGGCGTGGCGGACAACGATTGAGGAATCGGCCGAAATGCAGGTCGAAGTGCGTGAACGCGCCCGCGTCGCGGCTGATATTCCTTTAGATGCTGAAATGGGCGATCTGGCGCTGCAAATGATGGTTCGCCTGATGCAGGGTGAGTTCGATGATTATGCGGCGTGGGATCAGGATGCGGACGGCAACTATCGGCGCGAGCTGGATGCGGTGACGCTGATTTATGTGCCTGGCACGCGCCAACTGTTGATCGAGACAAGTTTGGTGGAACAGGTGAGCGTGGCGGCGCAAGCCTCGGCCGAAGCGAGTGGCTTCACGATTGGTGATGTGGCAACCGAGGCGGTTGGTCACTACTATGACGATGGGTGGGGCGGGCGCACAGAAACACGGGCGCGTGCCGAGGCAAATCGGCGTGCGGCCGAACGGTTGCAGGCGGCGGTTGAGGAACTGCATCGTCAGCAAAATCCTGATGCATTTGCGGCAGCGACAGCTGAGGCACGTGAACGCGCGGAAGCGCAGGCGGCCGAACAGCTTGCGGCGGCGCAGGCCGAAACCCGCGCTGCGCTACGTGAACAGATGCAAAACACGCTCGCTGATGCAGAAGACACAATTTATCGCACGATGAACCACCTTGTTGGAGAAGCATATCGGCGCAGTCTGATCGAGATCGCACGTCAGAGCGGCGGCCATATTGTCACCGATGAACGCAATGGCTCGATCATCAATCTCGAAGTGGAGATCTACTAATGAGTGGCAAACGGCCCCCCATTCGTATTAAATTTCGCTTCGATACCGAAACAGGCATGATTGATTTGGTAGTCGATGACAGTGCTCCTGACCAAACGGAAGCGTATCACGATCGGGTTGCGATGGCTGTGGCTCAACTGCTCGCTCGCAACCCACAGATTTCTGACGCAGGCGCACGCCACCTGCTCGATCAAGTTGATCAACTTGCCCAGCGTACAACAAACGCTGCAACGGCCGATGATCGCGAGACGCTGATGGGAAGCGGGTAGAGAAGAAGGGAAAAAAGAGAAAGAAATGAAGAAGAGTGAATGAAGGAATGAAGAAGGATGCGGGAGAGTTTTCTCTTTTTTCATCCTTCATCCCTCCCCCTTTATCCTTCCTCTCCAAGCAGTATGTCAAACACACCACTACAAACACATTTAACAAGTTGGGCCTATAGCCATGTGCAGAGCGAGACGTCGGAGGCGGCGGCGGATTGGTTGCGTGGGGCGACCGTAGCGGGCTGGCCCCTGCCGTTAGGGGTTGCACATGATTTAGGCAGTTTGCTTTCTGGTTGCCAAGCACGTGTAGCGACGCCGCGTTATTTAGAGGCAGTTGATACGGGCAGTTATTTGTTGATGTTGGAACGTGTCGCTCGACATCCGCTTGTACAAACGATAGCAGGGTGGGGGATTTCAGAGACGTTAACCGCGTTGCTGGTTGCAAAATTGATCGAAGGGGCGGCATTTCCCGTTGAGTATACAATTGAAACGGGGGAGGTTGGTATTCGACTGCAACAACTGCTGGCGCAACGGATGACAGAGACGACGCCTGAGCAAGTATGGCAGGCATTACTAGTCGCTAAACAGCTAGTGTGGTCAACGATTTGTACGCCAGATTGCTTGGCTCAGATTGAGCGCAATTTGAACCAGCTTAAACGTGAAGAAGTGCTGTTTCTGCATCAGTATGGAACGCCATTGTGGGGAAGTCCTGATCCACGTGATTTGCTCGACCTGCTCAATTTGACAGGGTTGCCAGCGGCCGTGCTGGCTGTGATGAGTCAAACGCTAAAACTACTGCCGCGCTTGAGCGAGAGCAAGATGTTGGGCGGGATGCAGCTTTACCCAGAAGGAGGGTTTGCGGGGCTGGCGCGGAAAGGGAGTTTAGACAACTTGTTACCAACTGAGTTGGCATATGACGAGGCGTATTTTGTGCATCGGATCGTCAATCATGAGGCGCTATATTACGGGCGGGAGCGACAGAAGGACAAACAACGTGAGCTGGCCTATGTGGTGATGCAGACGGGGTTTGGCTTAGGAGGGGATGGCGACGTACTGTGTCGAGCGGTGACGCTGGCTTTGGGACAGTTGCTCAAGCAGCGAGGGTATGAGGTGCAGGTCAGCATTGCGGCGGGAGAGCTAAGTGTCCCCTTTGTACTAGACAAGCCAAGCGGCGTCACGAAAGTACTCTACACGCGCGAACGTGGCATGTTGCAGTCGAAAACGATTTTACCAGCGATATTGCAACAGCTACGGCGTTGGCAGTCGACCTATCGGCAGCAGCACGTTTTTTGGGTCGTTGGAGAACGGTTTGATGCAGAGGGGTTACAAGGGCATCGCAAGCAATATCAAGGGCTGCGGGCGCTGGCGGGGCAGCAGGTGTGGTACGTCAGCACGCCGCGCAAGCGTGGGAAGCATACAAACGGACACCACCGCCCGCCTGAAACGGCACAACAGTTTGAAGCGTGGCAGCGGATAGATAGCAATCTTCTGCGTCCTGACGGGCTGCCAACACTGCAAGCTCTGCCGCCACAAATGGACGAACAACCCGCATGGTGGGCGCTGCGCGATGTGATTGAAGGGCAACCATTTCGGGATGGGGTACATGATGTGTTGCACTTTACGACAGCGGAACAGCGAACTGCATGGGACAATTTAGCCGAAATAGAAAATGAGCCAACGATAGACGACTATCTGTGTGAACTTGCGCCGCCAGAGATGATTTATATTCCGCCCAGTACATTTTTGATGGGCAGTGCGGAGGATGACCCTGAGGCACAAGATAATGAGAAGCCGCAGCATGAGCTATGGTTAGCAGGTTACTATATTGATCGTTACCCTGTAACAAATGCCCAATACCGCGACTTTATTGCCGCTGGTGGTTATGGCAAACAGGAGTGTTGGACAGAAGTAGGTTGGCAGGAAAAGGAAAGCAACGGCTGGATAGAGCCGCGTTATTGGCAAGATTCGCGTTTTAATGCGGCGCGTCAGCCTGTGGTTGGCATTAGTTGGTACGAGTCGGTGGCGTATGCATTGTGGGCGGGCAAAGGGTTGCCCACAGAACCGCATTGGGAAAAAGCTGCAAGTTGGGATCCAGTAACCCACACAAAACGTCGCTACCCTTGGGGGAATGAGTGGGATGCAGAAAAATGCAATTGTATGCAGCGGCATGATGGCACAACGGAGGTTGGCGCATATTCAACAGACGTCAGCGTGTATGGTATGGAAGATGTAGCAGGTAATGTTTATGAACACTTGCAAACTAAGTGGGAGGATGACGCTAGTATATCTTATAGATTTCCTTATGATCCGCTTGATGGCAGAGAACACCTCGAAGGTTCAGTAACGAGGGTAAATAAGAGTGCAGGCTGGAATGATGATCAAGGAAATGCGAAAAAGTATGGGCGGTGCGGGTTTCGCGACGGGTACAACCCTAGGTTCAGGAACGGCAACCACGGGTTTCGATGTCAGTGGCCCCACGCATTCTCTTATTCTCCTTCTGGTTCCTGACCTTCTGCTTTTCTGGTTTCTGTCTTCCTGTCTTCCTGTTTTTCTCTTTGCTTTCTTTTCTTCCGCTGCCGTTAGGCAGCCGCGATCAAATTTTTGGATAATCGGCGTTCCGCTTTTGCAAAAGCGGGACGTCTAGGTGGCAAGATGAAAACGTATAAAAATTTGCATGAGCGTATCTGTGCATTTGAAAATTTATACAGCGCCTTCATGAAGGCGCGACGCGGCAAGCGTAAGCGGCCCAACGTGGCTGCATTTGAGTTCAACTTAGAAAATGAGCTAATCGCCCTGCGTGAGCAGCTACAAAACGGAACCTATCGCCCTGGTCGCTACACTCATTTCACCATTTATGACGCCAAACCACGCCGCATCTCGGCCGCGCCTTTTCGTGATCGGGTTGTGCATCATGCACTTGTTAACGTCATCGATCCGATTTGGGAACGCCGTTTTATTCACGACAGCTACGCATGTCGAGTTGGACGCGGCACACACGCAGCCCTCGATCGCGCCACCCAATTTGCCCGCCAACACCCTTATGTGCTTCAGTGTGATGTCGAGAAGTTTTTCCCAGCGATAGACCACGCTATCTTGATGCAACTGTTACGGAAACGTATTGCCGATAAGCACACGCTCAGTCTGTGTCAAACAATATTAGACAGCGGACGCAATATTCATGAGGCTGCATGGGAAATGCAGTGGTTTCCAAATGACGATTTGTTGGCAGCTGGACGACCACGCGGTTTGCCAATTGGCAACCAAACCAGTCAATTTTGGGGCAACGTCTACCTGCATGAACTAGACAAGTTTGTAAAGCATCACCTGCATTGCCGCCCTTACCTGCGTTATGCAGATGATATACTGCTGTTTGCATCAAGCAAAGCGCAACTGCACATATGGTATACAGCAATTGTCACTTTTTTGTATACCTTGCGGATGCAAATTCCGCCGCGCAAACGACGTGTTGCCCCCGTAACAGCGGGGTTTCCCTTCTTGGGATTTGTTATCTACCCTAGTCACCGTCGATTACAACGGCGGTCTGGGGTTGCGTTTGCACGTCGCTTCCGTGGCAAAGTAGCAGCATATGAAAGAGGCACGTTGCCATTGACGCGCTTAACAGGTAGCGTCAATGGCTGGATTGGCCATGCCCAGCATGGTGATACCTATGGGTTGCGTAAAGCGATTTTGACCAAGCAGGTGATTCACGGCCCACGAGCGCGATCTAAAACCACCTCAAAATAATCATGATCCACAACTTATCGCCATATTCTGTGTGCTAACAATGAGAATCACATATTTATTTCTTGAGATGCATCTTCTCAAAATCTGTGGAGAACTCTCATTCCACTGCTACAGTTTCTTATCTACTAAGTCAAGAAAGGTTCTCGACAGCAGCAGTAAGAAAAGACACTCCCAGACACAAATCTGAGAGGACTGAGAGCATAGGAACGAGTCACCATGGAAATTTGAGAAGTTACCTTGAGATCGTCTAAAACATAAGATGAGTCAGCAAGCAGGCGGATCGCCTATTTTTGTCAAAACACATGATTTTGTGCGTTGGTTAGTTCCAAAAACGCTTAACTTCCCAAAAAGTCAGCGAGGTGTATTAGCACGCCGACTGCAACATCTTTGTTTTGATTTGTACGAATGTCTGATTGATGCGACGATGGTGGATCGGCCGCTTGCTTATTTGCAAGAAGCAGATCGCATTTTGACAAAATTACGTTCATATATTCGCATGAGTCATGAACTAACCTTACTAAACAGCAATAGCTATCGTTTTGCCAGCGAGCAAACGGCTGAGATCGGCCGTCTGCTTGGCGGTTGGCAACGCTCTTTACGAAAACACCGTTCTTCGCCAACTGGCTGAGAACGTCTGTTTGGGAATAGATTGGCGGGCGCCCTTGTGTTGAGTGTCCAAGCGGTGCGGGTTTCGCAACAGGAACAACCCTAGGAACAGGAACAACAACAACGGGTTTCGATGTCAGTGGCCCCACGCAACCCCCACGCTCCGACCAGAAACAACTGTGTATGCGACAGGCTACACAGTCGGTGTTGAGAGGAGAATGCGATCACGGTCTGTTCCCGACCCTTTGTGGTCATCTATACAAAAGTCCCGCTTGGTGTGGTAGGCTTACAACAGTTCGACGCTCCAAGCGGGACAGCAAGACATATAATGAATGAATTGCGCGAAAGATTAATTTGGATGACAGATGAGCAGGAGCCGTTTATTCGGCGGCTTCTGTGGCAGCAAGCGGCTCACAACTATGAGGCGGCCGAGGCTTGGGAACAGGCGGCGTCTTGTTGGGCATCTGCGGGGCAGCACGCGCAGGCTGCGGCACTGTATGAACGGACGGGAGAGGTTTTGTTGGCGGCCGAGGCATATTTGCAAGCGGAAGCTTACGGCAAAGCGTTTCGTCTTTATCAGCAACTCGCAACCCAGCCACTGGATAAACTTGCCCAACTTAAAGGGCGTCTCGGACAAGTTGCTTGCCATTATTTAGCAACGTGGGATGAGGCTGTCTTTGAGGGGATAGCATATGAACAAGGCCAACAGCTAATGACGGCAATTCTGGATGAACTGCATGAGGGTGTTGTTCACGATCCGCTGCTGCTAGCTCGCTGTTGGCAAGCAGTTGGATATTATGGCAACCGTATGGATCGTTTTGACTTGCTGCATACGGGCTATGAAATGGCGCTTGACCAACTCGATGAGACGCGCCAGCGGGCGATTGTGCTGGGAATATTAAAAGCGTATCATGCGGACGCCAGTGAGTGGCGTGATCAACTGCTGGTTGAGTCGATTGTGGAGCGCTGGACGCAGCTAAACAGACCAGTCGTGCAACAACCCGCTTGGTGGGCGTTGCGTGATGAGATTGAAATAGATCCGTTTCGGGACGGGGTGCGCGACGTGCTGCACTTCACAACGGCGGGGCAACGTGCCGCTTGGGACAAACTGGCAGAGCAAGAAAAAGCACCCGATATAGACGATTATTTACGCGAGCTTGCACCGCCAGAGATGGTGTACATTCCACCTGGTGCGTTCTTGATGGGCAGCACGGCCGATGACCCTGATGCAAATGATGATGAGAAACCGCAGCACTCATTGTGGCTGACGGGGTACTATATTGACCGTTATCCTGTGACAAACGCCCGTTATGCAGCATTTATGGCGGCAGGGGGTTATCAAGAGCCCCGCTATTGGACAGAAACAGGTTGGCAACAAAAAGAAAATAGGAATTGGGCAAAGCCACACTATTGGACAGACAGCAGCAGAAATCAGCCACAGCAGCCAGTCGTCGCAATGAGTTGGTACGAGGCGTTTGCCTATAGCCGTTGGGCGGGCAAAGCGTTAACAAGTGAGACGCATTGGGAAAAAGCGGCAAGCTGGAACCCTGAGACAAACGCAAAGCATATTTATCCATGGGGCAATCAGTGGGTTGCAAGCATGCACATTTATCAACCCAACAGTTGGCCGATAGTTGGTGAGATTGTACCATCTAAGCACAACTATTATGGTGTGGCTGATATGGGCGGGTTGTATAGCTGGTGTTCAGCAAAATGGATTGTGAAGGCATACCCTTATGATGCTGCGGACGGCAGAGAAGATATTGAGGGAACTCATATTCGCAGCCTACGTGGGGGGGGTAGCAATCAGCAACAAATGCGGTGCGGGTTTCGCTTCTGGGACGACCCTGGGAACTGGTTCGTCAACAACGGGTTTCGATGTCAGTGGCCCCACGCATTCTCTTAATTCTTGTTCTGGCTTCTGTCTTTCTGCTTTTCTGATTTCTGTCTTCCTGTCTTCCTGATCTTTTCTTTGTCTTTTTCTTTCTTTTGGAGTGGTGAGTAAGTTGATTATGTGAGGTAAACCGCACCCCACCTAACCTCCCCCGAAGGGGGATCGATCTGAGGAACACCTGTGGAGGTGTTCCTAGGGCGAGTGCGTCGAAAAACGTTATGGGACAATGTACAAAAATGTTAGACAATGGCGAACGGTGTAGCAACCAAGCAGAGCCAGGGCGTGAGGCGTGCCGAACGCATCGGCGGCAGGCAATCTCGTTTCGGCGCGTCTCTGACAAAGCGGCGGATACAGCCCCCAAGCCACCGCCCGCCAAACAACCTAAACTGCACCCGCCGCAGGCAATTAATTGGCTCGCCGTCCCCAGCACCATCGGGGCGCAACCTGTCTGCCCCCTGCTGAAAGTCGACAACCGTAATATTTTGGTTGCGGCACGCGGCTTTGTCTGGCTACAAGGTGAAGCCGTTTTTTCCCGTCTTGTGCAACTGCTTGGCTTGCTCAGTCAGCAGATCGATCTCGGTCCTCATCTCGAAATTGTGCAGCGCGACAGTCTAGCTGAAGTGCTACTGATCGTCACGCCACCTGTCACAGACGGAATGCCGCTATCTGACTTTTATGATCAAGTTTCGGCCGCTGTACGTCTTGTGCAAGCTGGGTTTTATATCGGCAAAGACGGCTTCTACATTCAGTATCGGGATGATGGGGCGTTGCGTGGGTATGACGTGCCGTTATGGGAGAAACGAACCGCAGGCAACACACACCACCTGATTGCCCACTGGGGAACGCAAACAATTGACGGTCGCCTATTCACACCCTACCCGCTCGGCCGAGCGTGTCTATTAATTGCCCCCATCCCCACAGATAGCCTCCCCAATGACAGCCTTGTTTATGCCCTTGTCCCACTGGCGTTGTATCGTGTGGTGTCTCGTTATTTGCGCGATCACCATGTGCATTATCGGCTGGCGCGGCTGCACACAGAGCAAGGTGAGCTGATTTTATTTGAAGCCGCGCCGCGCCTCACAAGCGCAGACAACGAAGCGCATATTCCACATTTCATCATAGACTATTTGGCACGTTTGCCTCAAGTAGTCATTTTGACCCCTGCGGCGGGCACGACAATGCTGGTTGAACGTGGCTATCAGATGCCGTTTTATTTGCCCCATACACAGGTGTTCGCTGATGGGGGTATGGTGCTGTTTTGTAAAAATTCGTATAACAACCTTGCTGTCAATCCAACACCCGTATTCTTTGAGGCAGATTTGCTAATGGGTGTTTCGCTAACCCAGACACAGGTTGAAACAGCGCAGTCAACAACCATTGATAAAACCTTGCAACTCCCCGTCTTACTACGCCCTGATTATGGCTCGACGGCTGCAATTGCGGCTATCGTTCTAAGCCGCGAGGAGCTAGGATGGATCCAACAGCTATTGTATCGACTGCCGCGTCACCTATTGGCCGCCTATCAGCTTGCGATTGGCAAACAGCACGCCGTCTTGTTAGGCGGCAGTTTACCCATTGAATCGATCCCATTTGGGGAGCCACTACGTCAAATTGATGACCACGCATTATTCATCCCGCATAAACAAATGTTTGTGCCGCTGTTGCCGTGGTCAATTTTG
>JBMZDF010000135.1:0-12741 GCA_049614105.1 Promineifilaceae bacterium (SeqCode) | reverse complement strand
TTACGACAATTATTAGGTTATTCAATTAATCCACTTCATCTTAATGCTTGCATATAATTTTGAGTCTGAATTTTAGATTTATCAGAGTATTTGTTTTTCTCAAGCGAGATAATGGTTTGTCGGGTAACACCAACCTGTTTGGCAAGCGCCTGCTGTGTCATTTCGTTATTGAGAAACCGCAGTTTGCGGATGTTGTTGTTGATTCTGTATTGACTCACTGGTTTACCCCTGCCGATAAAGATACAAGCGCCGCATATCTCCCGCAATCTGTCCAATCAGCCCCGAAACAATCAGCAGGGAGAACATGATTAAGGGGGATTGTCCGACAGCAAAGAGCAGCATAGCGATGAACGTGCTGATTGATGTGAGTCGGTATGTGAGGTGAGTTCCTTCTCGATCGATACGCAGGTCACGCTCATCAACAAGATCCTCAACCTCATCTAGACGCTGTCTATTTTTCGCAAGCGAGACCCCATGAGCAAAGATAATCCCTGCCAGCGTCGCAAAGATGGCGAGTATCACAACGATCGCCCACAGTTGAACAACGTTTGATTGATTAAATTCGTTATTGGCTATTAGCTGAGTGCTCCGCAGTGCGAAGAATAACAAGATGAACGAGAAAATCGCTAAGGTAACCGTGACGTTTTTGTGATGGAAAGACATTGCAAGCACCTAACTTGGTTCGTTAATGTAATCTGTACATTACACAGTGTAAAAGATATATTACGCCGTGTCAAATCATTTTTACATTAAGGGCCAGAATTAATAGGGCGCAAAAACAGCATCTGTTACTCACCATCGCATAGTTTTCAGTAGAGTAGCGGCCGATGCGGCGGCAGCGCATCCTTATGCCCCCACAAACAACGGTTGTGCCAGCGCGAGCGTTGGATACTTCTGTCCATGCTCTGCTAGTAAAACTTAGGTCGTCTCTTCCCTTGTGGCAAGCCAAATTATTAAATATAGGTATCTTTTGTGTGAAAGCTTCTAAAGACAACAATCTGGATTTTTGTATTGACAAATAAAGAACGACTCTATGGCTCAAATGTATGGTGACGTTCTAAAAATTGTAGCGTCCGCCGAGTCCAACATTCCAATTGTTAGAGTCCTGAATATTAAATTCAAGGTATATGTTCCAATTATATTGTTGTGGCTTGGTAGATAAGTCAAATACAGTCTTTACATCACTAACAAACTCTTTGATGTTCTTAATTTGCTCTTTATTATTAGATAGAATTGCTTCGGCTTCGCTTTTATTTGAAGGAATTTTATCAGGGAATTCCAAATTATTAATAGCATCTTGACCACGCATCCCACTAGTCCTTAAATCTGGAATCCGTTTACCTCCTAACTCCACGCGTCCTGTAAATGTACCGTTATTTGTTACTGAAGCGTTTGCTCTTAGATTATTAAGTTGAGCATTTTGATATGATGCGTTAAATTCTGCTTGTTCAGATTCTGGATCATATCCGCCTCCCAAACTAAACTGATGTGCTCTATGTCTCATATCTAGCTTGCTTTTAAATTTCCCTCCATCTAATTCATAATCTGCAAGGACTCCTAATGCAAGATCTCCTTGCATCAAATTAAAATTAGCCGTGAAATTTCCATTATCCCACCCAAGCTTACTAGAAATTTTATCTTGATCAATCCCCACAGATGTGTTTATAGTTTTATTACGGTAATTAATATATTCTATAGTGGCTCCTAACCAGAAAGTCTCGAACTTTAATTCCTGTTCAAAGAATTGAAGTTGCAATTTAGGAGGTAACAGATCATAGTTAAATTCTACTGGCGTCTGCATTCTAACAGATTTGGGTATACTCGTCTGTATACTTTCTATTGGCTCCCCTGTCGTTTCACTAATTTGTTCAAGTAACGGTAAACGAATAGCATTTGGTACAAGGATTTCCTGTGTAATAACGTTTTTGAACCCTAATCCTCCTTTATTATTGCCACCTGCACCCTCTTTTGATGCAATGGAATCTGTCATTTCTTCACGTTGAGCTAATTGACGACTGATTAAGTGTTTCTCTTTAATATTTTCACTATACGCTATATATTTTAATTGCAATTTCGATGAGGTGGAAGCTTGGCGACCCCACGCGCTCATGTCATCTGTTGGCATCCGTATTACTTGGTCAGCGACGCGGTCCGCTTCAACCTCATACTGGTTGTTGGGTGCATCGACCTGCATTGTAGGCTGAATAATCGATCCAGAAAGCCCACCAATTGTGTTGGCGGGGCGCAGTATTGTGTGATTAGCAACAGGCTGATAGTCTTGCGGACGCAAATTAACTTGCCGCTGTAATGTATTTGTCGCATTGTCTTCACTCTTTGATTTTGGATCTTTGGCGCAAACAGCACCATAATAATAAGCATCAACAGATTCAGGTGTTGTATTCATTTTATCTAGGGAAGTACGTCCCCAATGCCAAAAATCAAATTCCACTTTTGTATCTGATGTAGTTAGGTTTCCTTTGTACGTGATGTAATGAGTAGGGAATAATAATTGTGCTTTAGATTGCTTATCCTTATCAGATTTAAGTCGTTTCTTTTCGCTTTTTTTAGAATTTGAACTTACAATCCCACCCCAATTGACAAGTAAAATGCAACGATACCCTTCTTGATGTTTTTTATCAATCTCCTTCAGATGATCAACATCCTCTGTAGCCCACGTTCCTGCATCTTCCTCTACAATCTCATAAACACCTTTTAACCAATCCTCCATTTCTCCTGGTGTTGTAATCCCAGCCACCTCATCTCCTGCATCATATTGAAGTATACTATTTTCATCATCTCGAAGTCCACCTAACAAAACCCAATCAACAGGGTCCATTTTGCTCGGAACTTTTTGCTCCTTAAAACCTTTACGAGTAGATACATTATTTTCTCCTAATGTTGCCGAACCATTCTTATATAATTCTAAAATTAAATTTGTATAACCAACCACATCGTCTGTCGCAAAAACATGTCCAAATGCCGCAGGGCCGCATAAATTTTCAGGGTTTTGATTAATCAAGCGCGGGTCTTTAATCCGTTTTCTAAGTCCAGCGGCAATATCAGCTTTCAAAATTTGGGGGAAAGATTGGCTTGATTCCCCATCGTTTTCAAAATCCGCAACAATTTGAAGTGCTTTTTGTTGTTCAGAAGTTAATTCATTTTCCTCCCGCTGGACGCTCGAGGATGCACCCTGTTGTATCGTATGAGTGAGTTCGTGGGCGAGGAGATGTTTGCCAGCAGAGGAGTTGGGATTGTATTCGCCGCTGTTGAAGGCAATGTTGTTGCCAGTGGTGAAGGCACGGGCGTTGATGTCACGGCTAGTTTGGATGGCATTGCTATCGGTGTGGACGCGAACGCTGCTAAAATCTGCCCCCATGCGCTGCTCAAAGAAACCGCGTGTGTTGTCATCCAACGGTTGACCGCCGCCTTGCATTTTCTGGATGTTGCGCTCAATTGTTGGGGTTACTTCGGGCGTTGCTACATCTGAGGAACGCATCGCCGTTTCATCATCACCCCCACACGCCGCGCATTTCAACTGTAATTTGGGTGGGGTTGGAGCCGTGCGACCCCATGCGCTCATGTCACCTGTTGGCATCCGCATCACTTGGTCAGCGACACGGTCAGCTTCGACCTCGTACTGGTCGTTGGGCGTGTTGACCTCCATTTTGGGTTGGATAATTGAGCCAGAGAAACCGCCGAGCGTGTTGGTTGGGCGCAGCCTTGTGCGATCGGCGACGCGCAGATCAGATTGGCGTTGCAGCGTACTGGTTACATCGCCAAATCGGGATGATACCCTTTCGCGCCCCCCGTCATCGTGGGTGGGTTGTCGTTGAACATATTCACGCACACGGATGCGCCCTTCATTTGCCTTATTGCTACGCGGCGCACGGGAACTACGGCTATTATCGTTGGCTGATTGGTTTGAGGACTGTTGACTCATCAATAACCCCTAATGTATGTTTCTGCTGTTTTGTTTGAGGAGATAAACCGCAAAATCTGTGTGCAATTCTGCTGGCTGTATATTTATATTGGTGCAAACACTGCTGGCTTTAGATTAGCAAGATGTTAGGTAAACACACCCAAACAATATTAAATAGAGTAGCCTTTAGTTTAAGTGAGTGATTACTTGTGATATGCAGAAGAAAACCCCAAATTTATCAGCGATTGCTAGATTTCTTTCTGCTATATTGATCTAAATCTATTTATACTAAATCAAATTTCTTGTAAGAGAGAGACGACTGTGAAAACCCGATAGCATACAGTATAAACAATCCGTACCGTGAATACAATTAGTGTTTTTGGAGAATGTTATGAGAGTTTGTGGGAAGGGGGTTCCCGCGAAGGGACTTTTAGCAGATGAGAAGAACTTCGCGGGAGGGGAAAAGCGTTTGTTTAGCGGTAGAGGGAGTGGCAACGGGCGGGGCCAACTGAGACGGATGAGATCGGTAGGTTTAGCTGGTCGTTGATGAACTTGGTGTATGCTTTGGCGTTTTCTGGCAACGCCTCGAAGCTTTCACAGTCCATGATGTCTTCGTCCCAACTGGGCAGTGTGTCATAGACGGAGGTGCAGGCCGCCATGATGTGTGGGATCGGTTTCACAGGTTGTTAATTTGAGATCTCAAGCGAACAAAATAACAGTGTAGGGGGGTCAGTGAACGTCAAACTCTAATTGGGATATAGAAAGTTATTTTTCAGATTGGCCTGCATAAGCCGCAAAATCTGTGTGTAGTTTTGTCGGCTTCATGCTCGTTTTGGGATAGGGTTCGCGACTTCGGATTGAAGAAACGCTTGATAAGCTTACCCTAACGCCAGCGTCGGCTGCAAGCCAAGTTCGGCGGCTGATTACAAACTTGTGTTCCTCATCTGTTTATGGTTGATATGTCAGTGTGTAATTGCCGATTGCATCAGAGAAAGTATTTGGCCTCCCTATTATGCGAACAAAAAATTCACCATCAAAATTGGGCTTAAATTTAAGCTCTCCTTGTCCATTATCAAGGGTAGTGTATACATCTTCATATTGAAGGAGATTGCACGACTGAGCATCGTATATGCTAATCCGTAAGTTAATCTCAGCTGATGTAGTAAACTGCGCACTGTCGAATGCTCGTAAACGAAATCCATAATCATGCTCTTGTTCTTTACCTAAACTGACATTTGTATACTCAGCAGAAGGTGAACTTATCGTATGTAATGGTGTTGGTGGATCATTGGAACACCTGTACATTACAGGTTCTAGCGGGTCTACAGTGACTGTTGGTTCTAAGGTAGGCATCAAAGTTGCTGGTGAAGTAACAGAAGTTTGCGTTGGTAGACTACTTGCATCAGCTTCAATGACAATCTCTCGTGTAACCACAACCTCCATATGGACTTCAACAACTCTTGTAACTTCAGAAGTAACTTCTACAGACGTTATTGTGTGAGGCAAAAACCCCCATCCTAATAGCAGACCTAACAAAAAAATCAAGGGAACATAAAATCTAGGAGAGCGAATAAATCTCCAAACCACACTTCTGATGTTTTCCTGCCCTTCTGTACCCATTAACCAAAGCACCGCCCCCGCGACAGCAGCAATAATTCCAAGCATTGCGCTAAGCCCTTGCCAAATTGGGTTGTTGATGAAATCTACAAACATAGAGTTACTATTTTGAAACTATTAGTCCACCGATGATTGCTTAAACTGCGCGTTTCCCAGCGTCAGTTTCAAGCGAATGTTCGGCGAGCGTAATCTCCTTTTGACAGGAAAGTATGCTGTATAAGCTCGCCAAACTAGGAATTAGACAGCGTGTGTGCATAATATTATCCATGATTAGGGTGATATTATGCGTGATTTTTGTGATTCTGCACAATAAGATCCATATTTAGGATAAAAAGAAGCGCGGAACGTAGCATAAGACGAAAACCGTGGGTTTATTATGTAGATGTGCTGCTTTTGATCCCTTTTGGAGATGTTATTATGCACGAGCGAAGCATCTCACCGCTTCGTGAGTGGAGTATAGAATTGATGGTGCGTTTATGCAATGAAGGGGGTTGGGGCAAGCGGGGATTCCCGCGAAGTTACCTAATTGTGGAAGGGGGCTTCGCGGGAGAGGAAAAGCGTTTGTTTAACGGTAGAGGGAGTGGCGACGGGCGGGGCCGACCGAGACGGATGAGATCGGCAGGCTTAGCTGGTCGCTGATGAACTGGATGTACGCTTTGGCGTTTTCTGGCAACGCCTCGAAGCTTTCACAGTCCATGATGTCTTCGTCCCAACCGGGCAGTGTTTCATAGATGGGGGTGCAGGCCGCCATGATGTGCGGATCGCCTGGGATCGAGTTGTAGCGTGTGCCGTTGTGCTCATAAGCGACGCAAACGGGGATCTCTTTGAAGCCGCTCAGGATGTCGAGCTTGGTGATGACCAGTTCGCTAAAGCTGTTGAGGCGCGAGGCGTAGCGCACGACAACGAGATCGAGCCAGCCGACACGGCGTGGACGCCCTGTTGTTGTGCCATATTCGTCCCAAGGTTTTGCGCCTGTGCCGCGCAGACGGTGCGCGAGGTCGCCGTCAAGTTCGGTGGCGAAGGGGCCTGCGCCAACGCGACTGCTGAACGCTTTGGTGACGCCCACGATGCGTGAGGCGGCTAAGGGGCCTAAGCCTAAGCCGAGCATTGCGCCACTTGCCAAGGGTGAGGAGCTGGTTACAAAGGGGTACGTGCCGTGATCGAGGTCAAGCATTGAGCCTTGCGCACCCTCTGCCAAAATAGGTTCACCATTCTCAAGTGCCTCGTGCAGCAGGGCTGGCCCATCAACCAAATGGGGGGCCAAACGACGTGCATACTCCAGATATTCAACGGCAACCGCATCTGCATCGAGCGCCTCTGCGCCATACACCTTGGTCAACCACACGTTTTTCTCTGCGATGTGCGCCTGAATTGCGTCTGCTAATCCTTCTGGATCAGAGAGCAGGTTGGTGCGCAAGCCAGAGCGAGATGTTTTGTCGGTGTAGGTTGGGCCGATCCCGCGCAGTGTCGTGCCGAGCTTGTCCTTGCCACGCGCTTCCTCACGGGCGCGGTCAAGCGCGATGTGGGCTGGGGTGATGAGGTGGGCGTTACGCGCAATTTTTAAGCGTTCGGGGCTGACGTCGATGCCACGTGCTGCCAAGCCGTCAATTTCACGCAGCAGCGTTTTTGGGTTGATAACGACCCCGCTGCCGATGAGACAGGTTGTATGCGGATGAATAATCCCAGAGGGAATGAGGTGCAGTTTAAAGATGTCTTCGCCGAGGGTGATTGTGTGACCAGCATTGTCACCACCGCTGTAGCGGGCGATATATTTTGAATCGGCCGCAAGATTATCAGTCATGCGCCCTTTGCCTTCGTCGCCCCACTGGGCGCCGATAATGATTGTAACGGACATGTGCTCTCCTATCGTAGAAGGTTAGTTGTAGTTAAATGGAGAATTTTGAATGAAGAATGAAGGAAATGAAGCGGTTCAATCGTCTTCATACTTCACTCGCTACGCTTCATTTGACCTTAAAAGAAAAGGCCGTAAAAAACCCGACGGGTTGCGTCGGGTTCGATATAAGTTGATATGATGTTGTAGCGTATGGCGCGTCAGAACGATACGCTATCTAATCACGGACATTGCTTAGTAAAGGGCTTTGTACATCAAAGACGCTTCCTAATAATGGACGTTCACAAGTGTACCAACTCCTGCGAAATTAAACAGCCATGCGCCGTCTGCTACCGAAGTGTTGACACAACCGTGGCTCATTTGGTTGCCGAAGTTGTTGTGCCAGTATGCACCGTGGATGGCGTAGTTGCCATGAAAGTACATCACATAGGGAACATCAGGGGTGTAGTAATCATAGCCGATCTGATACCCGTTCATGTCCTGCGATTCGAGCCGCAGGTAGATGCGAAACTGACCAACGACGGTTGGCGTTTCAGGCAACCCGCTAGAAATGTAGGTTGAAAAGACTGGCACGCCGTTTTCGTAGGCGGTTAGGTATTGGGTCGATAGGTTGACATCGATCCAACGTGCCTCGTTAAAAAGATAGGCATCAAGCTGTGGCGCGGCGGCGACAGGTGCTTCCGTTGGGACGGGGGTGGGCGGCAGGGGAGTTGGTGTCCACTGGGCGATAGGCTGCGTTTGCGGAACCGCTTCCTTGGGGATAAATCCAATCGGAACGGGCGTCGCGATGGCGGCGATACCTTCAACGATGACAACGTTTTCGCTTTGATCTGCAACCACATTGGCGACAGTCTCGTTTTCGATGGCGACCACGTTTTCGTTAGCAACTGCGTTTCCGTCAACGGATAAGTCCGGTTGAATTAATGATTGCAAGACGGTTTCGCTGCTGTTGTTGGGGTCTGTGTTATCGGCCGAAACACCATCATCCTCCACCGAATTGCTCGAATCGCTGACAGTGGTGTCGGTGGAGAGGGGGGGCGTTTCGGCCGAATTCCCCTCCACAACCAAAGACGCACCTTCCACCGCTACCGCAACGGGGGCATTAAGCTTGTCATCTATGAACACCATCGGCAATGGCTCCACAGATGACCCGTCTGAACTGTCTGCGCTGCCTGAAAAGAACTGCAACGCGAGGAAGATGGCAAGAACGATGACAACTGCTGCCAGAACTGCCCAACTGGTGCGTTTTAACATGCTGCTAAAGCCTTCGGGAACAGCCTCTGACGATGTAGCAACGGGTAGCTCTTCGGCCGCAACAGGCGGCTGAGTGGTCGCTGCCGGCACATCACCCGCAAACGCAACAGCCGCCGCAGCCCGTTCATCCGCCACGCTTTGCGGCACTTCGGCCGTTGGCATAAACGTCGTCGGATGTTTTGCAACGAGGCGCGTTGAGCCTGAATTACTATCGCTTAGTCGTTTTGCCGCCCAAGCCATCGCGTCTGCGACGGCTGGATCCTGCGGTTCAAGCGCCTGAGCACGCTTAATGTATTGGATACTTGCTTCGGGTGCGTCGGTCACACCAGCTAGCCAAAGCCATGCGCGATGGTTGTCTGACTCCCGATGAACGATACGTCGCAACATGCGTCGTGCCTGTGAAACTTCCCCACGCTCCAACGCGCTGCGAGCTAGCTCCATTTGATCTGATAGCTCTGTACTCACTGAGAATTCTCCACAAAACAGACGATGCCATCGGCTATCGCCTTAGCTGGAACATCTGAATTAGCTGTCAATAAATTACGATCCATATTTAGGAAGCCTGTTTCCAAAATAATAGCAGGAAGTGTCGGCGGCAACTTGTTAAATACATGATAATCGATCATGTCGGCCGTAATTGTATTTTCATTATACGGTAACTGTGTGCCTGCCTGATAATTGTCCTCAATACAACGCTGAAGCAGCGGTGATTGTGGTGAAAGTGACGCAGCGGCTTTAAAACCAGATAGCGTCGCGCCAGGCCCTGTACAGGCGTCTGCATGGATTGAGACGACGGCGTAAGCTTCGTATTGCGGGCCAATCCTTGGATCGTACTCGCTCAGTAGCTCCGCATCGAGGCTGCGGGCGTTGAGGTTGGCTATCACTTTGTCTGAAATAGCGCGGACAACGGTTGCTTCTGTTAGTCCATCCTCACAAACTGCGCCAGAATCATGATTGAGATGCCCAGAGATAATTCCAATCCGAATTGGGCCACGGCTGTTGGGGTGTCGTTGGGAAACCAGCACAGGGGCGCTGCCGTCCGTGCCTGCAACAACCTCAATCGGGGTTAGATCGGGCAGTTGTACGGTCGAAAGTGGTTTTGATCGACCATAGAATATGAATACAAAATAGGCTCCAAACAGAATGAGTGCCGCAAACGCAATTAATAGCGTGTGCTCACCCAGTACGAGTTCCATGATTTGGAGTCCGCGATCGTCGTTGTCCTGACGTGACTGCGTCATAGCGTTATATTACACCATCAGAGGCTTAAAATGGAAATATGACAAGTTCGTACCAAATAAACATTGCGAAATAGGGCCGAATTCACGCTTTGTAGATGGGTAGTCACTTGTAAATGGTTGGTAGTTGAGTCGCAAGGTCATTGAACCATGCGTGTGCTTTGATTTGTTTGTCTTGTAAGTTGTCCAGCACTGTGACATAGGCGGTTGAGGTTAACTTGGTGTGATTTTCGGCCGAAACCACATACTTCAAATAGCACATGCCAATTATACCGTGCTGGATTAGGTTGAACTCACAACAGTTTGTAATGCTGTTGCACAACGATGCTTTGATAAAAAGCGAAGGCGTCAAGCAGATGGCGGCGCAAAATTTCTTTTCAAAGCGTGCGAGTAGCTGCGCGACCTGCGCTTTTATTTTAGCGTTGAGTGCATCCCATTCCAAGGGCAACGGTGCATAAACACCCGCTTTATCACTATAGACAACCTGATTGCCATGTAAGTCACGCAAGAAGGGGCGCAGGTGCGCTGGTTTTCATGAAACAATCAAGTCAGTTTACGCCTGACTCTCTAATTTTCTGCAAAAATAGCCTGATGTTCGTGTAGCACAGGGGCGACTTGGCTGCTGTCCTTGCGTCCCCAACCGCATTCGGTCGCCACACCAAAGTGAGGCAGATGCTTTTGTGCGGCAGCAATGCGCCGCTGGTCGTTGTCTGCGTCGCGCGGGTTGATGAGACCTAGATAAACCTCGGTGTTGCTTTGCAGTGCAAGCTGAGATAGGGGCGCAAAGAATGTAGAATCGGCCGAAGCGTCAGACACAGGCAAATGAATAAAATCGAGTGAACGTGTCAGCGCGTTGGTGATGTCGTTGGCAAACTGCACCACAACGCCCATGTCTGCTTGCCGCACCAGTGGGGCATCGACTGGGCTACCGTAGCAAAGATGATAACCTAACTCAACGCCAGTTGGAACTGCATCGCCTAGTTCACCCAACGCAGGCGGCAGCGTGTTGACATCATAAGACCAATCTTCTGGAAAATACCCTTCTGCAAGCAACACTTCTTGGCAACAGTCCCATTGAATCGCAAGTTGATCGTGCGGGATCGCTGCACAAATGGTGGTCATTTCGGATAGCAACGCTGTTTTCATTAGCCCGATGTACGTTTCCTGTGCGTTGGGATGAAAATAGAGGAGTCCTGTTGCGAAGGGTGTTGGCAAGCTGACTTGAAAACGCACATCGGCCGGAATGACGCCCGCTGCCTTTTTTGCGGCAAACGTTGCGTAGGAGTCGATTGCGGCCGAAGCGTACCCTAGCGGGAGAAAGTTGATTGTTTCGGCCGAAACCGCAGGATTCAACACAAACAAATGATTCTGCCGACTCACGCCGCCTTGCAAGTCCCGAATCGGCACGGTACGTCCGTCTGGGTCAAGCATCACCGCTGGATGCGTTTCAAGCATGTCGTGTTGAAAGCCGATCCAGCCGATGCGAACGCCCGTTTCGCCGTCAGGAATTCGCCGCAGATGTTTGCCTACTGCGCCGCAAACGGTGTCGAATACCTCGGCCGAACTAGCCAACGGAATGCTACCGACAAGGTGGATTGTTTGTGTTAAATCAAGCATGGTTTAGACTGTTTCACAATCTGAGAGTCTTCTTTCTATATCGCCGCCAACGCGCTTTCAAAAATCGCCAGCGCCTCGTCAATTTGTGCTTCGGTCACAATGAGCGGTGGAATCCAGCGGATGACGTTTTGATAGCTGCCGCAAATCAGCAGAAGCAGGTTGTTCTCAAGACAATGGCTCAAAACCGCTTTGGCCGCTGCACCGTCTGCCTGTCCATTTGCGTCGGTGAACTCAACGCCGACCATTAGCCCTTGTCCGCGTACATCGCCAAGAACAGGATATTGTTTTTGCAGGCGACGTAGGGCGCTGACGAGATAGCTGCCCATTTCGGCCGAATTTTCAACCAGCTTTTCTTCAATAATCGTGTCAATCGTTGCCGCCGCGCCAGCCGCCGCAATCGCACTGCCGCCGCCGTAGGTTCCGCCGTGCGTGCCGGGTCGCCATTTCGCCATCAGATCCGCACGGGAGGCGATGCCTGAGATCGGCAGACCGCTGCCCAACCCTTTCGCCATGATGATGATGTCTGGGGTGATGTCCGCATGTTCAAAGGCGAAAAACTTGCCTGTTCGGCCGAAGCCACTTTGTACTTCATCCACAATCAACAAAATGTCATGCTGGTCACAAATCTTGCGCACTTCTTGCAAATAGCCGCTCGGCATCGGCACGTAGCCGCCTTCGCCCAGCACTGGCTCGATGACAATCGCCGCTGTTTCGTCTGGCGCGGTCTGACTGTGGAGCAGCATGTCGAGCTGTTTCAAGCAGAATTCGATTGTTTCTTCCTCATCCCATCCATAGTAGTAGGCATAAGGCGCGGGCGCGACAAAAACTGCGCCGGGCAATGGTTGGTAGTTGTGGCGATAAATGTATTTGGAGGTGGTCATCGCCATCGTTTGATGGGTGCGCCCGTGGAAACTGCCCTGCATGACAATAATATTGCGCTTGCCCGTTGCGGCGCGTGCCAGTTTAACCGACGCTTCAACCGCTTCAGCCCCGCTGTTTGAAAAGAAAAAGCGGTCGATTTCAGGCGGCGTGATCGCGTTGACTTTTTCGGCAAGCTCTAGCGTGATGGGTGGAATAACACAGTTGATCTGCCCAAAAATCAGCTTAGATGCTTGTTCTTGAATGGCTTTGACCACGTTAGGGTGGCAATGGCCTGTATTCACAACGCCGATACCAGAGGTGAAGTCGATATAACGGTTATCATCGGCATCATAAAGGTAAATGCCTTCGGCGCGAGCGGGCTG
>JBMZDF010000134.1:0-12801 GCA_049614105.1 Promineifilaceae bacterium (SeqCode) | reverse complement strand
CTCCGTTAGAAAAGCTGGTTAACTTTTTGTCAATGATTACTTGTTCCCTACTTAAGTTTGACTCTCGTTAACCGCCCGACAAATATCGCCCATAACGCCAAACATTCACTACATTGTGGTTTATGTTTCGTTATAGCTTGATTTTTCTCGCGATTATGAGTTTGGTTGGATGTGGATTGGGGCCTGTTCCCGTTGATCCCCTTGCGTTGCCGTCTAATTTGCCTAGTGGGGTGCGTTTGTTTGTGGTTGAGGGGCAGGAGTCGATGGTGGGGTATGAAGTTGTAGAGGAGTTTTTGCCGCAAGCGGAAACGGTTATCGGCCGAAAAATGGCCGAGCGAATCAAAACAACACGTGCCGCAACAAGCGACATTGAAGGGTACATTGCGGTTGATTTTTCGGCCGAAACACCCACCCTACACGCCGCCGTTTTTGCCGTTCATCTGCCCACGCTCAAAAGCAATCGTCACGAACGCGACCAAATGATTCGCGCTCATTGGCTGCAATCAGGTGATTTTCCCCAAGCCACCTTCATCGCCTCAGAAATGAGCGATTTCTACATGGTTGAGAACGGGTTGACCGCCTCTTTCACGCTCTCTGGTGAGCTAACGATTCGCGATGTGACCGTGCCGATTCGTTTAGAGACGATTGCGAAGGTTGAAGGCGATCGGCTGATTGGGACCGCTTCGGCCGAATTGATGATGACCGACTTTGGTTTCAACCCGCCAAAAATCCTGACGGCCGTTGTCGTTGAAAATGCGTTTACGCTGTGGGTTGAACTGACGGCGGTGGAGCAATAGATAGGTGTATCGCTGTTTACCTGTAAAGCCTTGTTAAAGTGTTTCAACAATCTGCTCGCGAATTTGGTCGCGCACCTGGCGAAAAACGGCCATGATGTCCTCATCACTGCCAACCGCTTTATCTGGATCAAAAAATGGAACGTGCATGATGCTGCCTGTGCCTAGCCAGATCGGGCAATCTTCGCCCGCGCTGTCGCAAACGGTGTAGACGCGATCAAACTGGATGTGGCGTAACGTTTCGGCCGATTTGCTCACCAACCCGTCTCCGCTAATCCCCAACTCACCGATCGCTTCAATTGATAAGGGATGAACGTGGCCTGAGGGGCGTGTCCCAGCCGAATATGCCTGCCAGCGATCTCCTTTGAACTTGTTGACCATCGCCTCAGCCATCTGGCTGCGGCATGAGTTTCCCGTGCATAAAAATAAAACCGTTTGTTTCATTATCCAAGCTGTCCTGTCATGTTAATTGAGTTGTCGCTTTTTCTATCCTCGTGCGCCAAAGCGTAGCCCGTTGGGCAGATAAGGGGGCAGGTCGTCGTAGGACGTGTCGCTGTAGTTGCCGAGGAAGGCACGCATAAAGAGGGACAAAAAGCCTTCGTGATGGATGCCAATGTCGAGCTTAGGAAGGCGCAAACTGTTGGCAAACTCGAAAAAGTAAAAGTCGTCGATGAATGCTTGATCGCGGCCGATAATGTGCAGCGGCGTGTACGGGCTGCCGTCAAGGGGGGAAATGCGCGGCGGCTGATGATCGCCAACGAGGATAAAAATGACGTCCTCTCGCGTTTCCTGTTTCACAAAGTCGATCGCCGTGCGTAGCTGATACTCGATGGCGGTGAAATAGTTTTCGGCCGAAAAATCACTATCCCCAACCACAACCTCACCGACGGAAGACACCGTTTGCAAATCGCGCCAGTCTGAAACAAGCGCGGGCTGCGTCCCCCAAGGCGCATGCGAATTGTGCGTGATAAAAAAGTTGAGCGAGGGTTGCGCCTGACTATTCGCATAGTCGTGAAGATAGTTGAGGGTGTATTGGTCGGGCGGCGCTGGCCCCCAACCATAAACGGACCCCTCATAGGCGAGGTCATCAATCGTCAACCAATTGTCATAGCCATAAAAGTGTGTCAACTCATCCAGATAGGCAATCTCCTCGGGCGAATCGACGGGCAGCGGCGTGACGCGATTGTAGAGATACCCTTGCGTTTGCAAATAGCGCGTGAGGCTGAACAGCGGACGATCAACTGACTGTTTGACCAGCGTGTTGTAAAGTGGCTCGTTGTTCACGTTGAGACCCGTCAACATGCTTGTGTAGGCCAGCCACGAACCACCGCCATAAACGGGCGTCCAGCTAAACGAGGAAGCAACCTGCCAATCTGTTGCGGCTAGCTCGGCGTCTAATTCCTCAATCAACTGGCTAAACGGGTCGCGCAGATCGGGATGCGTGTAGAGGACATCGCCGTAGGATTCGAGAAAAATGAGGTAGATGGTTGGGGTTTCGGTTAGCGTCGCGTGTCGATAGTCGTAGGGGTTGAGGCGGAAGTCGCGTGCCTGATCGGATGTGCTTTGTTCGATTTCGGCCGAATTTATCTCTTTCTGCATCGTGGGCCGTCTCGCCAATAGGTTTTCGGCCGCGAGCTGTTGCGCACGACTCGCTCCCGAACGTTGGCTATTGCCGACTATTTTTAACCCCACGCTGCTAAACACCCCATCAGGACTGGCGCTGACGTTGGGCAACAGCGCCATCGACACAAGCCCAGGGAAAGTGAGCACAATCAGCGCAACTTGTGAAAACCAGTGCAGTTTGCCCACGATGCGCTCAACGGTGACAAAGCGCAGCAGGTAGCCGATTAACAGCAGCGGCCCGAACACCGCCGCAATCATCCACAAGGGAAAGTCAAAATGTTGAAACAGCCCTGAACCGCTGTCGCGCAACAGAAAAAAGTCGTCAAACGCGACGGGGAGGGAGGCAAAAAAGGCGACTTTGATAGCTTCATATAGGTAGTAGGCAAAAGTGAGAAAGTAGAGGAGTCCGAGCAGGATGCGCCCGAGGCGGTTGCGAATGGGGCGTAGAACAACCCAAATTGCCATTAAGAACGCCCATTCAACGCTGAGTCGAAATAGGTCGCTGTTTGGACGGGAGACAAACAGGTATTCAAGCCATGAGGTGGCTGAATTCGGCCGAATATCACCCCATAACAACACCGTCAATGGCAAAAACAGGAGCGCGTTTAATCCCCAAAAGGCAACCCAAAACTGGGCGTCAAAGCGCCAGTGATGTAGTTCTGGTACAGCCTTTGTTGATTTGTTTGACATAAACCAATGGGTCCCCACCCTGTGATCTCGCTAAAAGTTCTGTTCAAGCTTCAAAGTATACAATCATTGGCAGATGATAACAGTATAAAAACTTACGGTTGATCTGAGGACGGAAAAGTGGCCTTATTGCTGCTGACGATACGTTTCACCAAACACCGAGCAACATAGGCATCAGACGTTGATATGAGTGTTTCAGCAATCTCTGTATCGATTGCAAGTGAGACCGTTTAAACTAGTGGAGATCGAAGTGTCGTACCCAACTGTTTAGGGTGTTAGGATGACAACTCAGACAATTGTGGACAGTATGGGCGTTGCAATCGGAGATGGCGCAACGGCAACTGTCCAAAACTATACCTATAACTATTACACTCACAAACCGAATACACGTCTAACAGGTGCAAAAGCACAAGAACTGTTGGCCGCTATGCCTTTGGATAAGGTTCCGTCTCCCAGCGATATTCCTGCCTTTTCGCGCATGAAATTTCGTGAGAATAGACACTTTGTCGGCCGAAAAAACGAACTTTGTCGCTTAGCCACCGTGCTAAAATCACGTCAGGGACAGGTGGTCATTAGTGGCATGGGTGGAATTGGCAAAACGCAGCTTGCCGTTGAGTTTGTACATCGCTATGGTCGCTACTTTGCAGGTGGCGTCTATTGGCTCAACTTTGCAGACGCGGTCGCAATCAGCAGCGAAGTTGCCGATTGTGCAGGGGTTGCCCCCGATCGCGCTTTGTTTGCCCAAATGAAGGAGCCAGAACGGCAGGCGTTGGTGCAGCGTGCATGGCAGGAACAACTGCCGCGTTTGCTTGTGTTTGACAATATGGATGATGATTCGGCGGTGGCGCTGCTGAAAATGTGGCGGCCGACAATTGGCGGCTGTCGTGTGTTGGTGACCAGTCGGCGCGGCAACTGGCCGCCCTCGCTTGGCATGACAACGCTCTCGTTAAGCGCGTTGGCCGCAACGGAAGGGGTGACGCTGCTGCGAGGTCTAGCCGCACGGCTGACTGAGACAGAGGCCCAACAAATCAGCACGGCCGTTGGCAACTTTCCGCTGGCGCTCTATCTGGCGGGCAGTTATTTAGATGTTACTCCTGCGCTGCACGTTTCGCAGTTTCTGGCTAACTTTGAACAACAGACGCTCAATCATCAGGCGATGCTGGGACAACGCACGCAAGATTCGCCTACCGATCATGCTTTGAGCGTGGGCGGCACGTTTGCCTTGAGCTGGGCGCGTCTAAAGCCGATCAAACCGCCCGTGCTGTCTAACGAGACGCCGTGGCAAATGTTTAGGGCTGCTTGGCGCAATCGATTGTTGGGGGAGGTGAATCGGCCGATACAGCCGATCCGCACACGACAAACACTCGACAGTGACCAACTGGCTATCTGGCTGTTGCAACACGCCGCTTGTGTTGCGCCTAACGAACCGATCCCGCTCGACCTGCTGCGCCTGACGTTAACAGCGCGTACCGACTGGCCATTTCGCCCCACTTTTTCCAACGAGAAGATTGACAACGCTATTTATGAGGCCGTTCAGCGACTGGTCAGCTTGGGATTGTTGATGATTGACGATGGGATCCCGCGAATCCATCCGCTGATTAGTGCCTATGTGCTGAATGGCAACTTTGAGGCGCAACAGTTTGTCGAAACGGCCATGTTGACAGCGGCACGTCAGCTAAACGCTAGTGGCTACCCTGCTCAACTGCGAACATGGGCGACGCACGTTCTGCACGTTGCGGAGAAATCTGAGCCACGGCGGGACGAACGGGCTGGGAATTTGCTCAACGAGGTCGGGGTTCATTATTATCGCGATGGTAATTATGCGGATAGCGCCCTGTTATTTCAGCGTTCGCTCGTAATTCGTGAGGAACTGTTTGGCGACTATCATCCATCGACAGCAAGCAGTTTAAATAACTTGGCCGCCGTGTTTGAGTCGATGGGTGCTTATGAGAAGGCATTGCCATTGTATCAACGCTCGCTGGCAATTAATGAGGAGGTCGTGGGGGAAACACACCCCGATACGGGCACAAGTCTCAGCAACTTAGCGGGCTTGTATCGGTCGATTGGTGAGTATGCCAAGGCCCTGCCGCTCTACAAACGGTCACGCCAAATTCGAGAGCTGGTGCTGGGGGAACTGCATCCATCGACGGCAAGCAGTTTGAACAGTTTGGCCGCCCTATATGAGTTGATGGGCGAGTATGGGAAGGCGCTGCCGCTGTATGAACGCTCGTTAGCAATTCGGGTGGAGATGTTGGGAGAGCGTCATCCTGATACGGGAGCGACACTCAACGATTTGGCTTTGCTGCATCAGTCGATGGGAGCATATGACAAGGCGCTGTCGCTGTACGAACGCTCGCTGGCAATTCGTGAAGAAGTTCTGGGCGAAAATCACCCTGATACAGGCACAAACCTAGATAATTTGGCCAGTTTATACGAGATGATGGAAGCCTATGACAAGGCGCTGCCGCTGTACAAACGCTCGCTTGCTATCAATGAGGCCACTTTGGGCGCAGAGCATCCTGATACAAGCGCAAGCCTCAGCAACCTAGCGGGCCTCTATGAGTCGATGGGCGCGTATGAACGGGCGCTGCCGCTGTATCAGCGTTCGCTTGCAATCAGTCTCAACGCGCTGGGCGAGACGCACCCTGATACAGGCACGAGTCTCAACAATTTAGGCTATCTGTACGTGTCGATGAACGAGCCGGACAAGGCGCTTCCTCTTTATCAACGCGCTCTGGCTATCGTTGCCAATCGTTTTGGCGATGAGCATCCAACAACCAAGATTATTCGTCAAAATTTAGCAAAACTTCGATTGTAAGCGGATCACAAGTAATCATCGTCTGGTATTCTGTCAAACATCAGAGTTTATGTAGAACCCTTACCTAACCGCCCTTGAAGGGGGAGGGATTTGATCCCTCTCGGGAGGGTGCTTTTCTTAACTCATTTTAAAACGTATCTCGTGCTGCGACCCTGTCCCTCCACCTTCAATAAGTCAAGTGTTACCAGTCCTTGTAGATCACGACTGGCCGCGCTTTTTGAGCGTTGTGTTTGACTGAGATATTGTTTTCGTGTAATGGGCCCGTGCCGTTTTACATAGTCAATCGCAATTTGTTGATAGGCATTGAGCGGTGTTTTGAGGGGCATCAGATAGGGGTAAATTCGAGCAAGCTGATTAAGATATTGCTGCAATTCGTTTGCGCCCGTTTGCGTTGCTAGGGTTTGTGCCGTTTGAAACGACGAGCGCATTTTGACAACGATCTCAGCATATGCTTCGGTCAGATCTGCATAAACGGCTGCTTGCCAAGTCTCGTTCCCAGATTCTTGAAACAGGTCGAGGGCATGTTGATAGTATTGAATCGCTTGCACATAATCGCCCTGAAATGCATATGAAGCGCCAATCGTTTTATAAGTCGCGGCCTCAATTGTGTGATCACCAACCGCTTGAGCGTGCTGTTGACTTTGTTGGAGCAAGTTTAGCCCACGTGCGTGGTCACCATTCCACACGTAGGCTACCCCCAGATCATGCGCTTGTCGCATCATGAGGTCAGGTTGTTTCGATTTTTCGGCCGAAATCCACGCCAACTCCTGCCGCTGCAAACTTTGCGTTTCATTCTGTTGTTGCACATGCCATTTTGCCCGCGTGTGGTGCAATCGTGTGAGCAACCGATGTTGATGTGGTTCCACAAGCTTATTCGCCCGTTGCCAATCAGCGTCTGCCCGCTCTGAATCAGAACGCTCTTGCGAGTAGAGTGTGGCGCGATCCAAAAGCGCATCGAGCAATAGATGTTTACTTCGGCCAGTCTCACTGGCTAGAGAAATGCAATTTGCATAATGGTGTAACGCTAAATCAATATTGTTGCGTCGATAAGCACGCGCACAGCCCAGATGGGCTTCGCTCTGCAAGATAGGCGTTGGTGCGGTTAACGCCGTGCGAAATGCGCCAAGCGCCGTATCGACATCATCTGCTTGCAAGGCGATTTGTCCAAGCTGAATATATATTTGATGGCTTGTGATTTCAGTGACAAACGCTGGGTTGATTTGTCGCAACAAGGCTTGCAGCAAGCGAACTTCCCCCATTGCAATGAGGGCGTGCGCTTGTTTGAGTAGAATATTGGCGGCCTGTTCCGCATGATTGCCGCGCAGCCAATGACGTGCTGCATCTAGCCATTGGTGCGTCTCGTTTTTTTGTCGGCCGATAGCATTTTCCCAGTCGCTTTTCTCGCTGTCACTCAACTGAGTTGCCACATAGTTGCGCATAGCAGGATGAATCACAAGCTGTTCGGCGTTGGTGTGGGTTAAGTGATGCTCGGCAAGCGTTTTCAGCGTTTGATGGAAGGTGGGGTGGGGGGCCAGTGGGGCGAATGTGGTGCGTAGGAATTCGGCCGATTCATATTCTAGCAGCGATAGAAAACGCAGGAGGCGCTGATTTTCGGCCGATTGTGCCAAATAACGTTGTTGGCAAACAAAGGCAATGCACCCATTTCGGGTTGGTAAATCTGTTTGTGCATGTTCTAGAATAGTCGCGAGCCGTTGTATTGCCCGTCTACGCGATTTGTAAATCGCCGAGTTGCTGACGCCGACTAATGTCGCGACTTGTTCAAACGTTGCGCCCTCAAAATAAGGAGCATACAGAACGTTGTAGCGACGCCAGCGGTTGTCTAGCCATTGACGTTCTCCTTTCGGCCGAAACTGCTCAATCCCCCATTGCAAACAATATCGCACCAAGATACCTACAAAATGATTGTCATGCTTTTCCTTTGGCATGAGATGGCTTTGTACAAGGAGGGTATTCGCAAGCTGTGTCTTGCCTAAACGGTAAGGAGTATAGTCGTTGTCTGCGAAGCGACATGCTCGCAATGCATCGCTAGTGAGTTGGATCCAGTCTGAAAATGCTGACATATTGTATTTGTGCCAATCGACCTACATTGTACCCGATAATAGATATTAAACTTTAGGATCCGTGCGGAAAGGTATAGTAGCGGGCTATTTTCTAAATTATTCTTGGTTGATATGATTGAAAGCATATACAAGTTTCTGTTGGCATTTCACAATAAAATTTAGGAGTATCTTGAATGTTTCGCTTTATGTTTTTTAAATTTAGACTATTTGTTTTGATCGGTTTGCTTATCAATATTATTCAACCGCGCACGATACAAGCAGCCTCGCAAGAGTATTGGAATCTTGACCAAATGAGTTCAAGCGCCAATTGCACCAGTGACTTTTCAGAAGGAACGGATGGCTGGTATGGGAGTGGTGACACAGCAACGAATCCTACTTATATTGCAACAGGTGGTAATCCAGGAGGACACTTGCAGCTAGATGATAGGGCTACAAATGGCGTTTGGTATTGGAACGCACCGACAAAATATTTAGGAGATGCTTTAAGTGCCTATGGTCATAACCTGAAATTTGATTTAAGTCAATCTCACACAGACTCTCAAATTGATAGACCAGATGTCATTTTAAGCTCCTCAACCATGCAGCTTCATTTTGACACAGCCTATAATCCGAACAAAACTTGGACATCTTATGCTGTGCCATTAATAGAGACGACAGGTTGGGTGGTTGATGGCTTAAATAGAGTGCCGACATCGGCCGAATTCCAAGCCGTGTTGGCAGACTTACAAGATTTTCGCATACGTGGGGAGTATCGAGATGGGCCTGATACAGGCAGGTTGGATAACGTTGTGTTTGAAACGGCGGGCTGTGTAGGACAATCTCACAGTGCCTGCACCAGTGACTTTTCAGAGGGGGCGGATGGCTGGTATGGGAGCGGTGACGCAGAAAAAATCCCTACTTATATTGCAACAGGTGGTAATCCAGGAGGGCACTTACAGCTGGAGGATATGACTGCAGGCCAGCTTTGGTATTGGAACGCGCCGACAAAATATTTAGGAGATGCTTCAAGCGCCTATGGTCATAACCTGAAATTTGATTTAAGTCAATCTCACGCAGACCGTCAAATTGATGGACCAGATGTCATTTTAAACGCCTCAACCATGCAGCTTCATTTTGATACGGCCTATAATCCGAACACAACTTGGACATCTTATACTGTGCCATTAATGGAGACGACGGGTTGGGTAGTTAATGGCTTAAATAGAGCGCCGACATCGGCCGAATTCCAAGCTGTGCTGGCAGACTTACAAGGTTTGCGCATCCGTGGGGAGTATCGAAGTGGGCCTGATTCAAGCCGGCTGGATAACGTTGTGTTTGAAACAGCGGGCTGTGCAGAACAATCATTGTACATTGTGGTGCTGGGGTTTGATAACAATTTGTCAGGGTACATGATCCCGACAATGGATGAGATTGTCTCAGCCTCGCAAGGAAACCCGCAAGCGACAACTGTTGTAATTGCCGATCAGTTGGGAAATGACAACACAACAATGTATGTTGTTGAAAATGGCCTTGTAACAACGCTCGATGGATTGCCAAACAGTGATGGTGAGGTTGACGGGACGTTACGTGAATATGATGTTACAGATGGAACCCAGCTTGGGCCTGCGATTCTATGGGCGCGGGAGACGTATTCTACAACCCAAACGGTATTCTCTTTTATCAGCCACGGTACATTTGCAGCACCTGATATTGACTATGCCGCAATATCTGATGCCAGCCAAGTGCGGGCGGCGCAGATACCAGGGCTACCATCATTGCCAACACGTTGGACGGTGACGCCCGATCTGACGGATGAAACATCGAAAAGTATAATCACACCTCGTCAGTTGGCGGAAGCATTAAGGATCGGTACGCCAGACGGAAGCGACCCAATTGACGTCGTCGATACGGTTCACTGTTTTTCCTCCTCGATTGAACAATTCTATGAACTAAGTCCTTATGCTGATGTGTTGACAGGCTCACCCAATTACGCTTATTTTGCTCCAGAGATGGTTGGGCGGTCGGTAGCAAACCTTAATTCAACTAATGATGCGGCTACGCTGGCTGATACATTGTTGGCTGGCTATCACGATGTGCTGCGTGAAGGGGATGCGCTTGATGGCGATGGCAGCACGGTTGAACACCCGCATTTACTTGTTGCGGTTGACGCAGATAAGCTAGCAGCGGTCAAAACAGACTGGGATCGCGTTAGTTACTATTTGTGGCAGGATTTTGACACAAACAAGCTGCTGCAGGCGCGTTTAAACAGCCGCAGCTACGATACAGACTACTGTAGTGTACAGCAAGATTTTGTGCTGGATAAGCATGATGCGCTGGTCGATATGCGGACATTTGCCTTGGCGCTTGCTAACGAATATGGCTTCTTAAGCGATGTCAACAATGCGGCGCTTGATACGGTCAGCAGCATCAATTCGGCCGTTTTGACAACCTATCACGCCGAGGGACAACCATGGTTCGCCACAACGCAATCCAAACCCACATGGGAATTTTCTGACCCTGCGCTCTCTGGGCTTTCGATGATTGCCGATTTGCACGGAACATCAACTGCTGATGAGGTAAGTTTGGCGTGGCAGACGGCGTACATGGACAAAACGCCAACAACAGGGAACCCACATCCTTATAAATGGCTGCAAGGCGATTTCCACGGTAAAAACTGGGCGGATGTGTTTCAGCGATATTGGGATGAAAAAGATGTAACGACATCGACTGAAATGTGTGCCCCTGATTTATTGACCCCCCGTCAATATAGTGACAGCGGCATCGATAGACTGGTACTCCCTCGTTTTGCCAACGTAGAGTCGTCTACAGATGTTTCCGCCGTTATTTCCACCAGTGAGTTGGTTATTGGCCTCCCAATTTTAATTACCATGATGCATGATGCGGCGGTTGTGCTGACTGAGAGAGTTACACTGGACCGCGTACGAGCTGGTGAAGAGGTTCAGATTAAAACATCTAAACAGTACACCCCCACAAGTGGTGGTCTGATGACGATTGATATCACCGTTGATAATGCAACCAATATTGTTGATTTAAACCCTAGCAATGACACACTGATATGGTCACGGCCGATTGACCCAGTACGTTCTGAAGCAAGACCAACGGTTAGCGCAATGATAGCCAGCGGTCAGGAGTGGATTGACAGTCTAAGCACGCTGCTCGATATTACGGTGACGCCTGCCGACCCAACGCAGTTCATTGCAGAGATTTTCACTTATACAATCGACAGCGATGCAAGTTTGCATGTACCGCGCAGCGCGTCTATCCAGCGGCTTGATCTTGACACGCCGACGTTGCAACTGCCTGCGGACACACAGCCTGGTTTAGTCGTGGCACACATTTGGGCGCGAACGGAGCTGGGGGGGCTGTCGGCCGAACCCGCCATCGTGACCTACAACTATGTGCCAGCCAATGCCACGTTACCAGTGGGTAGTGAACACGTCTTTGCCTTTGATGCCGACGCGGGTGAGGATGTGACGCTTAACTTGAGTGGAACCAACGTTGAATTGTGTCTCTGGGAACCTAATAATTTTTGGTCGACATTGTGTACAACCGACAACGTGCTGTCAGTGGCAAATACAAAATCTGGAGAGTATGTTATGGCAGTGCGAGGAGTTTCATCGGCCGAGACAACCTACACACTCACGGGAGAGCGTGATGGATCTCCAATTCGTTCTGCCAGCAACGTTGAATGGGTAAGTCGTCCCCGACCTGATTTAGTCAAACCGATCAGTGACCTACCAACAACAACAACAACAACAACAACAACACCACCACTACCAAACGATTATGAAATCTTTGTTCCGATTGTCATCAGAGGGCAGAATGACTAAGTAAGACCAGATAAAGAATTAAATCGTTCTATTTTGCTAACGGAGACGCGCCAGCGGCGACGTCTCTACCAGAGATAACATCCCATAGAGACGCCCCAACGGGGCGTCTTCGGATGATTATCTATTTACTTGGCCTTAAATCACCATTGTACAAAATTAAAGCGATTATGATTTTGCTTGGATCAAAAAACCCGCTGTTCGGCGGGTTTCGTTTTTCTAAATCCAGATTGACTTTAGCCGTCAACAAACGGCAAAAGTGCAACGTGGCGTGCGCGTTTAACTTCACGAGCCAGACGACGCTGAGCTTTTGCATTCAGGCGCGTTTGGCGGCGAGGGCGAATGCGAGCAAAATCGTCTAGGAATGGTGTGAGTGTGTCAATGCGCTTGTAATCAAGTTCAACTTGGCTCAGGCTACGGCCTTGGCCACGCATTGGAAGTCGACGACGGCGGTTATTGTTTCTATATCTACCCATTATATTACTCCTCCCGGACTATTAATTAGTGCGGGCATTTGTTATGGTCTATGCGCTAGTTGCGTGCATGGTAGGCGACCGACTAGCGAACAAAACTTGGTTCGACCGACAATTCTACTCCTGTCAGAGAATCATTGCAAGTTCGATTTTGACGCCTTCATCTATTGGGTGTCAACGATGCCTCTCATCCAATAAAGCAGGATGATGACTTTGCAGGGAATAAGTTTGGTGAAAAATATGAGTAGTGCGTAGTTCGATCTCGACTGAGTATGCAACGACCGCTATACTTGTAACGTTTGACTAATTGTAATTTTAACCTCATGGGTGTTTACAGATTTAAATATAGCGGAGTAGCTAGATTTCAATCAGCAGATTGTTGAGTGTGCCTTGGAAATAAGAAAGGTGCTACAACATCAATGACTAGCCTCCGAATTAGGAGTTCGGCATGCGAGAAGCTGTAGCAATTGTAATTATTATTATGTCCGTCGCGATGGT